>DATMMG010000179.1:0-9403 GCA_035569815.1 Candidatus Methylomirabilota bacterium | reverse complement strand
CATCAGCAGGGCGCCGGCAAACACGAGTTGGAGCTGCCTTTTCATTCGATGTCGTCAGTCGCAATCCGCAGCGACTTCAAGAACCGCACGTCCTGCGGCGTCATGCTGAGTCTCGCAACAGCTTTCTTGTCCGCGTCCTGGTCCATCGATTCCTGGTCCACCTGAATGCGCAGCGATTCGAGGAATCGCCGGTCCTGGTTGGTGATTCGCGGGCCGTCCTCGGTTTGGCCATCGCGCTTTGCCAAGCCGATCGTCGCATCCAGCTTCAGAACGATGTCGTAACCATGCGCGCGCACTCCTGCAATCGCCCCTGTGATCCTGTCGGATTCGGACACCGTGTCGTTGATCGCATGTCCGAGTTCCCGCAAGAGGTTTTTGAGATGATCGTCGAGTTGCAAGGCTGGCTCCCCAGTACTTCAATCCTGATTCTAGGCCTACCGGTGGACCGATACAAGTTGGCTTCTCTTCCTTGTCGTCAATCTGTCCATACCCGTGAACCTGTCCTTTTGGCCGGGTGTCGACAGAGGGGATCCACGTATCTTGCGTTAAAATGCGATGATGCCGACGCCGTCACAAGCCGCATTGCCGCCGAGCGAACCGCGCGGCTTTCGACGCCTGTGGCGCACCGTGAAGCAGATATTTCACGAAGTGGTTGGCGCGATGTTCGCCGTGCTCGCCTTTGGCTGGCTCAATTCCGCCTTCAGGGCCTGGACCCGCGACGTTGCGCACTGGCTTATCGCCATGGCGGTGGCCGTCGCGGCGATCTTCGTGCTCTTCGCCGTCAGTTCCTTTCGCCGCTCCCGGCAGTTATAGTCTGTAGGGGCCAGATTAGCAGCTAGCCAGTTTTCTTTTCGCTCCGAAACGGGTTTCGCATGTCCGACCACAAGGCCAAATCTAGCGCCCCCGCCGAACGCAGACCGCGATTCACCACGCTTTCCGGCCTACCGGTCGAACGCTTGTACTCCGAAGAATCTCTCCCCAACTGGAATCCCGATGAAGCGCTCGGGTATCCCGGCGAATTCCCCTATACCCGCGGCATTTATCCCACCATGTATCGCGGCCGCTTCTGGACGATGCGCCAGTACGCTGGATTCGGCTCAGCCTCCGAATCCAACAAGCGCTACCGTTATTTGCTGAGCAAGGGGCAAGCCGGGCTTTCCGTCGCTTTCGATCTGCCCACGCAAATCGGCATGGACTCCGATCATGCGCTCGCGCTCGGAGAGGTCGGCAAGGTCGGCGTGGCCATCGACTCACTGGAAGACATGGAGCTTCTCTTCGACCAGATCCCGCTGGAAAAAGTTTCCACTTCGATGACCATCAATTCGACAGCGGCGATTCTGCTGTGCCTCTACGTCGCAGTCGCCAAGAAACAGGGCGCCGACCTCAAGAAGCTTTCCGGCACCACCCAAAACGACATCCTGAAAGAATATATTGCCCGCGGAACGTACATCTATCCCGTGCAGAACGCCATGCGAATTGTGACGGATATTTTCGGGTGGTGCCGCGACTCGCTTCCCAAGTGGAACACCATTTCGATTTCCGGCTATCACATCCGTGAAGCGGGTTCGACCGCCGTGCAGGAAGTTGCATTCACTCTTGCCGACGGCATCGCCTATGTCGAGGCGGCTCTTCGCGCGGGGCTGGCAATCGACGAATTCGCCCCGCAGCTTTCCTTTTTCTTCAACGCGCACAACGACCTGCTGGAAGAAGTCGCCAAGTTTCGCGCGGCGCGACGTCTGTGGACGAAAATCATGCGCGATCGTTTTCATGCGCAGGATCAGCGTTCGCTACTTCTGCGTTTCCACGCGCAAACCGCCGGGTCGTCGCTCACCGCACAGCAGCCGGAAAACAACATCGTGCGCGTAGCCATCCAGGCGCTTGGGGCGGTTCTCGGTGGCTGCCAGTCGCTGCATACGAATTCAATGGACGAGGCGCTGGCATTGCCCACAGAGGAATCCGCGCTGATCGCCCTGCGCACCCAGCAGATCATCGCCAACGAAACTGGCGTCACGAATGCCATCGACCCCGTCGCCGGATCCTACGCCATCGAAGCACTCACCAATCAAATCGAGGATTGCGCGCAGAAATATCTCGCGAAGATTGACGCGATGGGCGGCATGATCAAGGCGATCGAGTCGGGATTCGTGCAATCGGAGATTCAGCGCGCTGCGTACGACTTCCAGCGCTCCGTCGAAACCAGGGAACAAATCGTCGTGGGCATGAACGATTTTGTAGCCGCGGAGGAACGCGGCATCCCGACCCTGCGCATCGACTCGGAAATCGAGCGGAATCAGGTGCAGCGCCTGCAAGCCCTGCGCGCCAAACGCGACTCCGTCAAATCCAAAGAGGCCCTCGCTGAACTCGAGCGCCGCGCACGCACCACGGAAAATCTGCTACCCGCGATTCTCGCCGCCGTCGAAGCCTACGCCACCGTCGGCGAAATCTCCGACACCCTCCGCCGCGTCTACGGCGAATACCAGGAATCCGTCGTCATTTAGTTATCACCAGGTTTGAACTCCCTCGATTCCGATCATTCCCCAACAGGGGATTGGCCCAGTTCTTCAGATAAAAAACTTGCTGGACACGCTTCGAGAAATGAAAGTAAAGGAACCAGAGAAGCAACCCGGCGAATCTTGCGCCGTTCGCCTGCGCTGACTTCGGGAAAAAGCGAATATCGATCCAAATCGACACGCCGCCCACAAGGACTCCAACAAGAAGAAATGCCCGCAACCGCTCCACCCACACCGATTCGCGATTGCGAAGCAGCTGCAGTGAGACCACTAGGACCGCGTAGAGGGCCGCTAATCGAGGAAAGACCGCCAGATAGAGCGCCTGGTGATTGATGGCTTCGCGGCCATGCAAGGGCAAAAACGCCCGATAGTGCAAAATCACATCGCACGAAAAGATCAGGCAGACCGCGAAGATCCAATAGTAAAAGTAGAGCAGCCAACCGCCAATTTCCTCTCTTCTTCGCAGGATGGCGACGATCACAAACACTAAAGCGGTGGGCCCCAATAGTCGATCGATCCCCCGCGAGGAAGTTTGGAAGACCAGAGCGACCACGGCGGCGCGATTCATGGGCAAGAATGATGGCCATCATAGGAGGGCTGCTTCATAACATCAAGTCGAGCCGCCTTGCCCCAAAGCACAGCTATCAGGCCACATCCCTTGTAGTATGCTTCCGCAGGTACTGCATGAAGCTGATTCTTGCCTCGTCATCGCCGCGCCGCGCCGAGATTCTGGCGAATGCCGGCTTGCCGTTTTCCGTTCTTTCTTCCGCGGTGGATGAGTCTCCTTATCCGGGTGAAGCGCCTGCGGCGCTCGTTCAACGGCTCGCCAACGCCAAAGCAGACCTCGTCACAGCCCGCGCCGTGGGGCCGGCATTCATTATTGCGGCGGATACGATCGTCGTTCTCGGCGACAAAATTCTCGGCAAGCCCGGTTCCCCCGAAGACGCGCGACACATGCTCCGGCACCTCTCCGGGCGCACGCACACTGTTCTGACCGGTGTGGCTCTCATCCGGGTCCCCGATGGTGAACGGCGTCAGTTCATTGAGTCCACGCGTGTTCACTTCCGCCCGATCATGGAAGAAGAGCTTACTGCGTATCTCGCCACCGAGGAACCGTACGATAAAGCAGGCGCCTACGCCATCCAGGGCCGGGCCGGGCGTTACATCCCCCGCATCGAAGGCTGCTACTTCAACGTAGTTGGCCTCCCGCTCTCTCGAGTCCTGTCCGAACTAACAACTCTCGGCTGGTCACCAAACTCCGCGTAGGGCCGGGCCGCTCTTCTCTGCGTCCTCTGTGCGCTTCCTCTGGGAACTCTGTGTTAGGGCTTTCATCTTTTCCAGAAAAAAACGCCCCGGCCAAAGCCAGGGCGTTCCACAACATAAACCGTCCAGGGTTGTTACTTCTTCGGCTTCTGAGTATTCGCGTTGTGCTTTTTGTTGTAAATATTTTTCGAAGCGCCGTTCTGTTCCTTGTTGACTTGCTTCTTCTCGCCGGTGGTCAGCTTCCCGCCATTCGCCGCGCGATCCGCCTTCACCTGCTGGTTAATGCCTTTCTGTTGATTCTCCAGCTTAGCCGTTTCGCCGGCGGTCAACTGGCCGCTCTTGATCCCTTGCGCGATGCGGTCCTGCTGGTTTTCCTGGCGCTGCCCCACTTTGCTGTTCCCGTACTGCGCGGTGTTGGCGTTGTGCTTGTCGTTATAGATCTGCTTCGAAAGCTGGTTCTGCTGCTGGTTAACCTGCTGCTTTTCCGCGGCTGTCAGCTTCCCGCCGTTTGCCGCGCGGTCCGCGCGAGTCTCGCCATTGATCGCAGCTTCCTTCGTTTCCAGCTTCGAAGTTTCACCGGCGGTCAACTGGCCGCTCTGCACGCCGTTCGCGATGCGGTCCTGCTGGTTTTCCTTGCGTTGCGCGATGGTTGGCTTCGGCGCGGGCGCCGTGGTGGTCGTGCCCTGCGTCGAAGAACCGGTTGAACCGGTTGAACTGGTATCCTGGCCCATTGCTACCGTGCCCAGCAGCAGCACCGCTGCGGGCATTACTATCCACTTCGAGAATTGGAAGCTCATGCTCTTTTTCTCCTTATTTTTAGCTCGGGGGCCTACTGGGTACTCGGTATTACCCGAGTCTGGGGAAAAAGTTGCGGGGCGGAAACTGGACGGAAGTTCAGGACTTAACTATCTCCTTATTTTGCCACTGTACTCTTTGGGCACAAATGCCGGGGACGCGCCAGAGCAATCTCGCCACATTGCTCGCATAAAACAAAAGGCTCCCGTTTTCACGGGAGCCATTCTCAACTCTTTGAAATCCTTGTCGTCGCCGGCTACTTCTTCTCTTCCGAGGGCTTCTCGGCCGGCGGTTGCGCTTGGGGTGGCGCTGGCGGGGTTGTAGACGTTCCGCTCATGCCATCCTTAAAACTCCGTATGCCTTCGCCCAGACCCTTCATCACTTCAGGAATGCGGCGCCCGCCAAAGAAAATCAGCACTATGGCCAGCACAATTAACCAGTGGAAAATACTGAATTCACCCATGGACTGCCTCCGCGGCCTCTGAGTTCGCTCTCATCCAACCTAGCGCAATCGCGTGCACTCAGCAAGCTCCGCCACCAAACTGCCCTTATAGGATAACACGCTCGTCCCCGGCGCGCCGTGTTTGCCGCTGGCGATCCAGGTACTCCAGAAGCGGAATGGCGTACTTTCGCGTGATGCCGGTCAGCTCCTTGAAAGCGGGCACGCTGATCCGTTCGCCTTTTGTTTTCTTGTATTGAACCAGCAGCCCGCTCAGCGCGTCGAGCGCATCGCGGTGAAAAATCAGGTCCACCGAAACGCGCACCAGCACCTTTTCCCGCAGCAAAATCTGCAGCAGCCTCTCGGCCCGCGCGGTCTCGATTTTGAGTTGCGCCAGCACCTCTTTTACGGAGGGCACAGCCAGCCCCGCCTTGGCAAAGGCTTGCGTAATCTGCTCCTTGGCGCGCGCTTCCTCCGGCGCGAGAGTAACTTCCGTTCCCGTCTTCTTGATGAATTCGCCCTGGGCAGCCACTTTCTTTTGCTCGTTCAATAACTGAAGCGCCGCCGCAAATGTTTCCGGCCGCACACGGCGCCCGAGGCTTGCCTTCAATTCCTCGCGCGTGATTCCTGGCAAAAGCGGATTCTCCTTGTGAAAACGTTCCACCCTGGCCAACAGCTTTTTGCCGATTTCCACGAACTTTGGTTCGCTCATGAGGATCGCCGGTTCGTTCGAAACGACACGCAGCAGACTCTTAGCCGCGAGCGTTTTCGCGGCGTTCTGTATCTCCTGCTCGATCCAGCCTGTACGAACGATGATTTCCTCAGCGGTGATTCCAAGAATGGTTCGCTCTACCATCGCCTGCAGAATCTCTTCCCGGGAACCGGTTTCAAGGGTTGCCAGAAATTGCGCGCGCCCGGTGTCCTTCGCTGAAAAACGCCTTGCAAGCGGATCGAGCACCACGCCGCCGCCAATCGTCACCACCGGCGAAAACTTGCGGACGATGAACCTGTCGCCGCGCACCAGCACCGCTTCGTCCTGCAGGCGTATCTGTGCCAGCGCGCTTCCACCCGGCGCCAATTCGCGAGCGCCCAGCAAGTACACTTCTCCGATCGTTTCCAGAGTCCCGGCGTGGAAATGCACGTGCGCCCGGTGTTTGAACAGCGGCGCGCCAGGCAGAAGTTCCAATCGCACATCCAGGCGGCGCGTAGTTCGCAGGCGTCCGCGTGAGGAAAGCACCATACCCCGTTGAATGGCTGTGTGCTCGATTCCAGCGAGGTTTACCGCCGTACGCTGACCGGCTTCCGCCCGCTCCACGCTTTTGCCGCCGGTCTGCAGACCGCGCACACGCAATATTTCTCCGCCGGGCAGGAGTTCCACTTCTTCGCCCACTGCAATGTGCCCCGAAAACAGCGTGCCGGTCACAACGCTCCCAAATCCCTTCACCGCAAACGAGCGATCAATCGGCAGCCGGAAATATCGGCCCGTATCCTTGGCTCTGATTGCTCGCGCCGCTTCTCGCATCGCCGACTTTAATTCCGCAAGCCCCTGTCCGGATTTCGCACTCACTTCCACAACAGGCGCCCCGGCAAGAAAGGTGCCCTTTACAAATTCTTCGACCTCCATGCGGGCAAGTTCTCGCGTGTCACTGTCCACCAGGTCGTTCTTCGTGAGAGCGATCACGCCTCGCTGCACTCCCAGCAGGCGGCAGATATCGAAATGCTCGCGCGTCTGCGGCTTGATCAGTTCGTCTGTGGCAATCACCAGCAGCACTAGGTCGATTCCCGAAGCGCCCGCCAGCATGTTTTTCACGAAGCGCTCGTGTCCGGGCACGTCGACGAACCCATACCGCACGCCTTCGTCTTCCAGGAACGCGAACCCCAGATCAATCGTGATTCCGCGGCGTTTCTCTTCTTCCAGGCGGTCCGGATGCGTGCCCGTCAGCGCCTCGATCAACGTGGACTTCCCGTGATCGATATGCCCGGCGGTGCCGACGATGATGCTTTTGGTGGAATTACTCATGAATGAAAAGGCGAAGACGTTGACCGAGTCCACGGAAATTGCGCCCTTAAGACTTCGCAGAAGCGATTTCGTCCACGATCTCCTGGGCCGCAGAGCGCGGGTCACTTGCCGCCAGGATCGGGCGTCCAACCACGATAAAGTCCGCGCCTGCGCGGATCGCTTCGCGCGGCGTTGCGGTTCGCGCTTGATCGTCTTTTCCCGCGTCGCCGTTTTTGCCTGTTGGCCGCACACCTGGCGTCACAATCAGAAAATCACGCCCGCAGGCTTTGCGAATCGCCTTTGCTTCTTGCACGGAGGCCACCACGCCGTCCACGCCTGCTTTTTGCGCGAGCTTCGCCAGCTTTACCACTCGCGATTGTGGCGGCCCGCCGATTCCCACTTCGCGAACCGTCTTTGCGTCCATGCTAGTCAGAAGCGTTACCGCAAGCAGTCGTGGCCGGTCCGCGCCCATTGGCACGCCGGCGCTCACGGCCTGTGCAGCAGCATGCATCATTGCGGTTCCGCCGAGCGCATGCACGTTCACAAGTTGCAGACCGGGCAGGGCCGCCGTTGCCAGCACGGCGCCTGCAACTGTATTGGGTATGTCGTGGAATTTCAGATCGAGAAAGATGTCAGCGCCAAGTTTCGCGACCTGCCGGACTGCTTCCGGTCCGGCAGTGGTAAAAAGCTGGCTGCCGATCTTGAACATGCCGACAAGGTCGGAAACCTGGCTCGCGAATCTCAGTGCTGTGGACAGGGAATCGAAGTCCAGCGCTACAATCAGGCTGCTTCGCGGATGGGCGTCAAAGGTTGTCAAGGTCGGGGACGCGCCCGAAGTTTTCTAGTTCTGGCTTGCGTCGTCTCGAGTTCGCTTCGGCGGCAGCTGCATCAGTTCCAGCCGCACCTGGCTGACTCCCGAGTTGATCAGGCCAATCTTCCGGGCTACGCGATAGGATACATCAATTTCGCGTCCTTCTTGATAGGGACCGCGGTCATTAATACGAACAACCTCAAACTTGCCGTTGCGGGTGTTTACGACGCGCACCCAGGAGCCGAACGGGAGGTTCGGGTGGGCGGCCGTCAGGCTCTCGGCGTTGAACCGCTCGCCGTTCGCGGTCTTCTTGCCGTCAAAGTTGGGGCCATACCAGCTGGCGTTGCCAACCCAAACCTTGATCGGCTTTACTGGCTCGCTCTTCAAAGCCACCAAGGGTGCTTCCATCGCGGGTGCGATCAGGAACATTAGTGGCACCCAACGAATCGCGGCCCATGCTACAAAGAGTGGTCGTCTCATAGTGTGTTTAATCCGCTACAAATACTAAAAAAGTGTATCAAAAAAACCGCATTATGTCAACCATTTTCTCTGGAAAATTTACCCTTCAACTCACTGAAAGTAAGCATTTTAAGTGCATTTAGACCCCTGTCTAAACCCTTCACAATCTCCTCACTGGCCTTTGGGTCAGAGAAGCTGGCCGTCCCGACCTGTACTGCCGTGGCGCCTACACTGACGTAGTCAAACACGTCCGCAACAGTCTCCACCCCGCCCAAGCCGATGACGGGGATGCTCGCGGCCTTGCTCACTTCCCACACGAGTCGGAGCGTAATCGGTTTGATCGCGGGCCCAGAGAGACCTCCCGTCTGGTTCCCCAAGAGGGACTTTTGGGTTCTAAAATCGATCGCCATTGCCGGAAAAGTATTGGCAACGGTGAGTGCATCGGCCCCTGCTCGCTCGGCCGTTTTCGCGATAAGTCCAATGTCTGTAACAAGGGGCATCAGTTTTACCCATAGCGGCCGCTTCTGCGCTGCCTTCCGCGCCGCTCCGACTACCTCTTCTACAAGAGCAGGGTCGCTGCCGAACTGCATGCCACCTTTCTTGACGTTTGGGCAGGAGATGTTGAGCTCGTAGGCCGAAATTCCTTCGGCGTCCTCGAGTCGCTCAACGACTCCGACATAGTCTTCCTGGCAAACACCAAAAACGTTCACGATCACATGGGTGTTGTATTTTCGCAACAGTGGAAGTTTGTCTTTGACGAAAACTTCGACACCGACGTTTTGCAAGCCGACCGCGTTCAGCATTCCAGATGGAGTTTCGCAAAGCCGCGGTGCGGGCGCCCCTTCGATTGGTTGGAGGGAGATCCCTTTGGTGACGAAACCGCCGAGATGATTCAGGTCGACGAGGTGAGCAAACTCCAGCCCGTAGCCAAAGGTTCCACTGGCGGCAATGATGGGATTAGCGAGGCGCAGAACGCCAACCTGTACGCTGAGGTCAACGCGGTTGGAAGGATTCACTCCCCGGGAGGATATCACGAACCGGGAGCGCCCGGCTCCGGTCCTGTAGCTCAGGCCTTCAGGCCTGAGGATTTTCGTAGCGAGGGCACAACCTAGCCTGGGGAAGGGAAA
>DATMMG010000178.1:0-11602 GCA_035569815.1 Candidatus Methylomirabilota bacterium | reverse complement strand
GCGCTCTTAATTCCTTCTCCGCGTACTCCGCCAGATAAAACGTCCGCTCCAGTGCCGCGGCGAATGCATCCGCTCCGAACACCTGCAGCGACATCCACAGCTTCAGCGCGCGGAACGGCCGCGTCAGTTCCGGCGAATAATCCCACAGATTAACCTCTTCCTCACCGGCTCGCGCGTCCTGCAAGTATTCCGCCTCATCCTCGCGCACGTGAAACGCGTGCCGCAGCGCCGCGCGGTTCCGCACCATCAGCAGCGCGCAATCGAATGGCTGGAACAACCACTTGTGCGGGTCCAGCGTGAACGAATCCGCGCGCTCAATCCCGCGCAGCAGTTCTCGGCCCCGCGCGCAAAACAGCGCCCCTGCGCCATACGCCCCATCCGCATGCAGCCAGACTTTTTCTTCCGCGCAAACATCCGCCAGTTCCGCCATCGGATCGATCGCGCCCGTGTTCGTCGTCCCGGCATTCGCAATCACGCAAAATGGCGCCAGCCCTGCCGCGCGGTCTTCGCGAATCGCACGGCGCACCTCTTCCGGCCGCACGCGAAACGCCGCGTCCGAATCGAGCCGCCGGAACTGCTTCTTCCGCCAGCCCAAAATGCGCATCGCCCGCAACAGCGACGAATGCGTCTGGTCTGATCCGTACACTACCGCCCGCGAAAATTCCTCGGGCTTCAACAGGGCATCGCGAGCCGTCACGAGCGCCGACAGATTCGCCAACGACCCGCCGCTCAAGAAAATTCCCCCAGCCGTCTCCGGATAACCCGCCAGTTTCCTGATCCAGTCCAGCGTCACCAGCTCCACCATCGCCGGCCCCGAGCCCTCCAGCCAGCTTCCCGCAAAAATGTTGTAGCCGGTGCGCAGAAAATCCGCGTACGCCCCAACCAAATTGCTCGGCCCGGGCACAAATGCAAAAAACCGCGGGTGCGTCTCGTGGTTCGTGCTCGAAAGCACGCTCTTCTGAATCCGCTCGAGCACCGCAAGCGGCTCGCTCCCGCGCGCCGGCAATTCCTCCCAAATCGCGCGGTGCAACTCCGCCGTGCTCTCCACCTTTACCACCGGCAACGAAGCGACGCGCGCCTGATAATCCACCAAATGCTCCACCAGCGCATGGCCCAATTCCCGTGCTTTTTCGTGCGAAAGCTCCAGCAATGCATTCAAATTATTCATACAGGCCATTTTAGCAGCAGCGCGCCGGGTTTTCGTCTTGACGCCGCCTGCCGCAATTCGTAAATTGATTGTTCCACTGGGGGAACATGAGCTCTTTCGATTCCGCTCGCCGCGATTTTCTTCAACTCCTCGGAGGTACTGCAAGCGCCGCCTGGCTCGCTGCCAATTGGCCCGCGCTCGTTTCCGCCGCCGAGCACGCCCATCAGGCCGCAAAATCCGGCAATCCCGCGCTGGAAGTCCTCACCGCCGAGCAGGCCCGCGAAGTCGAAGCCCTCTGTACGTGCATTATTCCCTCGGATGAAATCGCTGGCGCGCGCGAAGCCGGCGTCGTCTATTTTATCGACCGCGCCTTGAAAACATTCTTCAGCGACACGTTGCCCGTCTATCGAGAGGGTCTCGAAGCCGTGCAGAAAACCACCGCCGAACTTTTTCCCGGTGTTCCCCGCTTCTCCGCCGCCACCGAGGAACAGAAACTGAAGATTTTCTCCCACATCGTGCAGGAGTCCGAGCGGCCGGAAAGCGGCGCGCGCCGCCTCGCCCCCGGCGCCTCACCGGATTTCTTCCAAACTCTGCGCGTCCACACCATTTTTGGATTTCTCGTCGACCCGGAAGGCGGCGGCAACCGCGACTTCGTCGGCTGGAAAGCGATCGGCCGCGATCCATCCCACAGCTTTTCCGCGCCGTTCGGCTTCTACGACAAGGACTATCCTGGCTGGCAACCCGTGTCCGGCGAAACGGAGAAATAATGAGCCGGCCCATGGTCACCTACAAACCCACCGACGAAGTCGATTTCGTGATCGTCGGCTCCGGCGCCGCCGGCGGCGTCCTGGCGAAAGAGCTCTCCACCAACGGATTTCGCGTGGTCGTTCTCGAACAAGGCGAATATCTCCGCGAAAAAGATTTCACTCACGACGAAACGAAAATTTTCATCCAAAGCCTGCTCACCAATAAGGTCAACACCCATCCCGTCACCTTTCGCAAATCGGCGGACGAAACCGCCAGGAAACAGCAGGCCGTCCTTTACGGTAGTTGCGTCGGCGGAAGCAGCGTTCACTTCACCGCCAATTTCTGGCGCTTCCACGAAATCGATTTCAAGGAACACGGCAAGGTCGGCGACATTCCCGGCGCCAACTTCGCCGACTGGCCGATCTCGTACGCCGACCTCGAGCCCTACTACACCAAGGTTGAGTGGGAAGTCGGGGTTTCTGGCCTCGCCGGCTCCAGCCCGTTCGATCCGCCGCGCTCCAAGCCGTATCCCATGCCACCGCTTCCGGTGAAGGGAAACGGCGTCATCTTCGAACGCGGTTGCCGCAAGCTCGGCTATCACGCTTATCCCGCGCCGATGGCCATCCTGTCCAAGCCTCGCGCCGGCCGCAGCGCCTGCATGAATTGCGGATTCTGTCTCGGCTTCGGCTGCGAAGTCGGCGCGAAGTCCTCGACGCTCGCCAGCGTGATTCCCATGGCGGAAAAAACCGGCCGCTGTGAAATTCGCACCAACTGCTACGTCCATCGCATCGAGACCGACAAGAACGGCCGGGCCGTCGGCGCCGTCTATTTCGACGCCCAACGCAACACGCATTTGCAAAAAGCCAAGGCCGTCATTCTTTCCGCCAATGGCGCCGAAACTCCGCGCCTGCTTCTGCTCTCCGCTTCCAGCCAATTTCCGGCGGGTCTCGCGAATTCCAGCGGCTACGTCGGCAAAAATCTCATGCCCAACAGCAGCGCGCTCGCCTACGGCGTTTTCGACGAGCAACTCAACGATTACAAGGGCCCCGCCGTCAGCCGCATCATGCACGATTTCTACGAACTCGATCCGAAGCTCGGCCTTTATGGCGGCGGCGGATTGGATGCCCGCTTCGATTTCACGCCCATCAGCTTCGCGCTAAACGGGCTTCCTCCGGACACCCCGAAATGGGGGGCCGGTTTCAAACAGGCGATTGCCCACAATTTCACGCGCACGATGCAAATTTTCTGCCACGGCACTTCGCTCCCCGTAGAGTCCAACAACTTTTCCCTCGATCCCGACGTGAAAGACGCCTGGGGACTCCCCGCCCTGCGCATGACGTTCCGGGATCACCCGAATGATTTGAAAATGATGGAGTGGATGAGAGCGCGCGCCCTGGAAATTCTTGACGCCGCTGGCGCGAAAACCAAGTGGAGCTTCCCGGTTCAAGAGCAGCAGTTTGCCGTGCACCTGCTCGGCACCTGCCGCATGGGCAACGATCCGAAAACTTCCGTGATCAACGCCGACCACCGCGCTCACGACGTCAAGAATCTTTTCCTCTGCGACGGCAGCAGCCTGGTCACCTCCGGCCGCGGCCAGCCCACCATGACGATCCAGGCCCTGGCCTACCGCGCCGCCGACCGCATCACCACCCTTGCCAAGAGCGGCGAAATTTCCGCGTAACCGGGGAACGCCGATCTCCCGATCGGCCAGTTTGGAGTGAGGCAGCTCTGCTGCCGCTTTTCCCTTGTAAACTGTCGCCTCCCTATCCCAATTCGTCTACCTCGTGTCGCCCCAAAAGCGAGAGCTTCGCTCTCGCACTCAAAACTCCCGGCAAACCAACTTGCACAATCCGAGAATTCCGGCACAATCAATTCCTGCACATTTCACAGGAGATCCACGGATGACCTTCATTACCCCGCGACAATTTTGCAAAATAACCTTCCTTCTCGGCGGCGCATTCTTCACAGGCTTGCACTTAACTCCAGCCCAGCAACAAACGCCCCCGCCCAAAACCGCCGAACAGCAGTTTAAAAACATTCAAGCCCTCAAAGACATTCCCGCCGACCAGTTGATTCCCACCATGCAATTCATTGCCGGCGCCCTCGGCGTCGATTGCGAGTTCTGCCACGTCGAGCACGCCATGGATAAAGACGACAAAAAGGAAAAGCAGACCGCGCGGAAAATGATTGAGATGGAGCTCGCGATTAATAAGGCCCACTTCAAAAACGAAATCGAGGTCACCTGCTACACGTGCCATCGCGGCTCGTCGCATCCCGTTGGCGTGCCCATCCTCACCGTCAACGCCGCAAAAATGCCCGAACACGAACACCACGAAATCAGCGCCCAGGAAAGCCTGCCCACCGCCGACCAAATCCTCGACAAGTACCTCGCCGCCGCCGGAGGCGCCGACGCCCTGCGCAAGATCAAAACGCGAGTGCAGAAGGGAACTGTCGCCGCCATGGGCGCGCAATACCCCATCGAAATCTATTCCGAAGCTCCCGAGAAACGCGTCTCCATCTCTCACCCGTCTTTCGGCGAAAGTGTTACAGCGTTCAATGGGCAGACTGGATGGCTGGCAACGTCTCGCGGAGTCCACCCGATGAATTCGAGCGAACAGCTATCCGCCCGCATCGACGCGGAACTTTATTTTCCGGCCCGAATCCGCGAACTCTATCAGGAGTTCAAAGTCCTCGCCGGCGAAACCATGGATGGCCACGCTACTTTTCTCGTCACCGCGAAGGGCGCGTCCACTCCTCCGCTGCGTCTGTACTTCGACCAGCAAACCGGCCTGCTCCTCCGCTTGATCCGCTACACGGAGACGCCGCTCGGCCGCAATCCGCTCGAGGTCGACTACGCGGATTATCGCGACATCGGCGGCCTCAAAATCCCCTACCAATGGACGCTAACCCGCACCAACGGCAGCTTCACCGTCCGCATCAACTCCGTCCAGCAAAACGTCCCCATCGACGAAAAGCTCTTCGTCATGCCCGCCGTTCCCGAAACGCCGCATCCCTGAAAATCCTTCGCGCAAAAGAATAGGGCTGGAATTGCTCCCAGCCCGTGTCGGGGCGGCTTTACGCCGCCTTCTTTCCTTTGTAACGGCCCGACTCGGTCGGGGCGCCTTAGTCTTGTGCCAGCTTCCCCGGCCCTGCTAAAACCGCAAAATCACTCCGCCCACGAAATTTCCCCGGCTCAGGAAATTTGCCACCCTCGCATTCGCGCAAAACCCAAACGGGTCGCAATACAATCCGTACGAGGAGCTCCCATACGTCGGCAGATACCGTATGTCTCCCCGCAATCCAAAATGCCGGCTCAGGTAATATTTCGCTCCGCCTCCCAGGCTGTAAGAGAATTCCGTGCGGTTCGGATTGCCTCCGCCATTCGAATCGTGCGTGAAGCCCACGCTCGCTGCCGCGTACGGCCGCAACCTGTGACTGCTGTCGAGAAACATGTATTGAAATCCGAACTGAAACTGGTCGATATCGGAGTTGTACGCCTTGACGTAGGTGCCGTCGAGGATCTGCCGCGCGCTGTAGGAAGTGTTGTTGCGGTCCCACATGAATTCCGTCTGGACATTTTCCGTGAGGTTGTACCCTAAAAATGTTCCATAGGAAGTGGCCTGATTGACGCGCAACCTGTCGATCGGATTGGCGATTATGGAGTTGGAGCTCAAATTCACCGGATACGATCCGCTGGTTTCAAAGCCCACGAACGGGGAAACCTCGAAGCGCTCCTGCGCCCGGGCCGAAATGGCCGTCAGCATCAATAGCGCCAGCAGCGCAACGCCTGTTGCTCGGTATTTCATGTTCATGCCGCTCCTTAAGATAAATTGACCTGGATCCTGCCAGCCACAAGTGGTCCCGCCAGTGTCCAGCCTGGGTGGGTACGTTCGGCCAGTTGCTAGAACCTCGCTACCATCGCCGAGTGAAACTGAAGACACTGCCGCCGAACGGATCGGCGATCCCCCAGCTCAAACCCGGGACTGCGCGCTAAGTTTCGCGCACACCCGCCCTTTCTTTCCGCTTTTTTTGATGAGTGACGTTAGCCCGAAGTTGCGACAGGCCGGCGTTGAATCATAATTCCGGCCAGGTTCCCCGAATCTCGTTTAAAGCCGGTGCGGAGCAGTACTTCCCTCGAATGGAACGCTTAACAAGCCCCTTCACTCTTTCCTTTTCTCGCCCGTTTCCCCGCTCTTTGCTCCTTCCGTCTTGCCCGCTTCTTTGCCGTCTTTTGCCTCAGCTCCGGCTCCGCCCTCGCCCCCGGCTTTTTCGCCAGCCCCGGCCTCAGCCGAGGCCTGCTTCTCCAGATATTGGACGATCAGTGAAATCCGGCGGTTCGATGGATCCTGCGGTGCATCCGGCTTTCGCAATTTCTGATCCGCGAACCCTCGCACCTGGGTCACCTGGTCTTCCCGGATTCCGTTTCCCTGCATCATCCGCCGCGCCGCGTTCGCCCGATCCGCGGACAATTCCCAGTTTCCGTATGGCGCTCCCGCCGGGTATGGCTTCGAATCCGTGTGACCCTCCATCGCGAGATGATTCGGGAGCTTGCCCAATTCCTGCGCCAACATTTTCAGCAGATCGCTTCCGTCGGCGCTCATCCGCGCGCTGCCACTGTCGAAAAAGGTTCCCGCCGCCGATTCCGTCAATTCAATTCGCAACCCTTCGTTGGTCACCGTCATGTCAATGTGGTTTTCGAGCTTGTCGAACTTCGGCACTTCTCGGATGGACTTCTGCAGTTGCTCCTTCAACTGTTCCATGTTGTCCTTGTTCACTACAAAGTTTTCGCCGGCGCCCAGCATATCGGTTCCGACCATCTTCGAAGTTCCGGTGGGGTCCTTGAAATAGCCGCCCACCGCCTTCTGAATCTTGACGCTGCTGTTCATCAGCCACAAAACGATGAACAGCGCCATCATCGCGGTCACAAAGTCCGCGTACGCCACCTTCCACGCGCCACCGTGGTGGCCGCCGTGGCTTACTTTCTTCTTGATGATGATTGGCGGTGGTCCGGGCATCGCTAGGCCGGTTTCTCAGCCGGGGGTGCGGCGGCTGCGTCCCCGCCCTTGTCCTTGATGTATTTTTCCGTTTCCTGAAACGACGGCCGCACGTTGCCGGGAATTGCCCGCCTTCCGAACTCCACGGCAATCGTTGGCGGTGAGCCTTTGATGAAGCTCACGATGACCACGCGCAGCACTTGATAGAATGCGTGTTCTTCTTCCGTTGCCTTGAGCATGTTCGCCGCGATCGGCCCGATGAATCCGTAGCAAAGCAGAATCCCCAAAAAGGTTCCGACCAGCGCCGCCGCCACTTTGTGTCCGATCTCTTCGGGAGGGCCTCCCAGCGCGCCCATCGTAATCACCACACCCAGCACGGCCGCCACAATCCCCAGGCCGGGCAGCGCATCGGCCATCGTCGAAAGAGCTGCCACCGGCTGTGCCATATCGTGATGGTGCGCTTCCATGTCGTTTTCGATCATCTGGTCCACGTCGAACGGCTCAATCCCTCCGCCCGCGGCCATGCGGATGGTGTCGCACACGAACGGCAGGGCGTGGTGATCTTTCAGGAATTTCGGGTATTTCGAAAACACCGGGCTTTGCTCTGGATTGTCGCTGTCCGCCTCCAAGGCCATCAGCCCTTCCTTGCGCGCGCGAGAAAACAGTTCGTACAGCATCTTCAGGCTTTCGAGATAGTGCGCTTTGGTAAATCTCGAGCCGCCAAACACCGCCGTTAGTCCCCCGATGATTTTTTTCAAGATATGCAGAGGGTTGGCAATCAAGACCGTTCCCAGCGCCGCTCCCCCGATGATCAACAGTTCCGCCGGCTGCAGCAGCACGCGAATATTCCCGTGCTCCATCAGGTACCCGCCCACAATGGCCGCGATTACGATCACAATCCCGATGATCACGAACATGTCAAATGCCCCTCGCCTGGCCGCCGAAATTTAATGAGTTACGACCACGATCTGATTTCCGCCGGCGTCGATGCTCTTCCGCATCCCTTCTTCCGCGCGGCTGACCGCTCCGCCCGCAGTGTCCATGTCCTGCGCCTGCGTCGCTCCAATCGAAATCGTCACGCTCCACGTGTCGCCCCACCAGCTCACATGGGCGCGTTGCGCCATCCTTCCCAACCGTTCTCCCACCTTCGCCACGTCGCTCTCGTTGCATTCCGTGAGGATCACCAGGAACTCCTGTTCCAACCATCGCCCAAGGAAATCGTTCGGTCGTAACGCGCTCTCCAACGTTTGTGCCACGACGTGCAGCGTCGCGTCCACCGCCGCCTGCCCGAACCGCTCACGGATCTTGGCCAAGCCGTCGATTGATATGCACAGCGCACAAAACGGCACCGGATACACCTTGTGCAGGCTCAATGCCTCCTGGAGGTGCGCCAGTATCATGCTGTGATTCAGGATGCCGGTCAGTTGGTCCACGCAGCCCGCCACCGCCAGTTTGTTATGGCGCCGGTCCGTCGGCGTCCGCGCAACCATTTCTTCAAAAAGCTCCGCGGCTCCCTGCATCCGCCCGTCGTCGCCGCGCAGCGGTACCGTCCGCACGTGCACGCCCACCGATTGACCGGACTTCTTCCGCAGCGAGGCGCGCAGGTTCAGGCACCTTCCGTCCCTCATCGTTTCCATCAGCGGATTCGCATTTCCATCCAACGGGTTGTTGCCCTCATCCGCGTGCTCCAGGAACGCTTCTGTGCACATTCGGCCTAACACGTCCTGCCGCAGGTATCCGCTTACCCGTTCGGCGCCTTCATTCCACAGGATCACCTTGCCGCCGCCATCCACGGCACACACCGCCACCGGCAGCGAATCCAGCACCATCCGGTAGAGTTCCTGGCTTCCCAATCCCGCCATATGCGTCCTGACACAACTCCCCAAATCTCTCAGGCACGCCAGAGTCCACACACAAAAACCAAAATGCCCTCCTTATTGTTTATTTCTCAGCAAAGGTGTGAATTACACGCGCGGCGAAGTTTCAGACTGGTTCACCAAGTTCACTTTTGGCAAGGGCAGCGCTTGAGGGCCGAGTTCAAGGTGGGTTCAATCAAAGACATCAACTGACATGAGGTGGAATACGCAAATATGTGCATGGTGAAAATGGTGGGCCTGGGTGGACTTGAACCACCGACCTCGCCCTTATCAGGGGCGCGCTCTAGCCACCTGAGCTACAGGCCCTTTCAAAACCGCGTGGCAAATGCTTACAACTTATTCAGTTTACGATGCCTTAGCGTGATTCGCAACTGTGTACAAATCCGCGCTTTGTGTACAAGACAGCAATTTCTCTACCATTTCTCGCTTCTGTCCGTGCGCAAAGTGCGTGTAGTTGCTTGTGATTCGCAGACTGGAATGACCAATCTGGTTTTTCACGAAGTCACCGGGCACCATGCTCGCCTGCATGTGGCTGACTCTACCATGTCTGAAAGCGTGCATTCCACCGGGTCTGATGCCGAGCTTTTCGCAGAGCGGCTTGAGAACCCTTCTGCAAATATCCCGGTTTTCCAGTGGCGTGCCAACCCTTGACTGAAAGAGCCTTCCTGTCTGACGGCCTGCAAGGAAATCACGAAGGAGTTGAAGCGTAGCGGAGTCAATGAACACGTTCCGCTTCCCGCTCTTCGTCTTCGTGTCGCCTTCGATGCCGTTCCACACAGCGCGGCGAACTTCGATCACACCGTCTTCCAACTTTAGGTCTTCAACCCGCAAGCCAACAAGTTCGCCAGAGCGCAGGCCCGTGTAACCGGCAAGGTGAAAGAGCACCTTGTACTGACCGGTTGCGGCGTCCACGATCTGCCGTATCTCTGCCTGCGTGAACCAACGCTGCTCATCATCTGGAAGAGTGGGAAGGTCTGGATACCACGTGACCTTTGGCTCATCCATTTGTTTGCGTTGCCAGTTGACGATAGCCCGGAAGTCTTTCCAGACATTGTGAATCGTCTTGGGTTCCAAGTTTTTCGCAGTCATCGAACGAATCCAATCGTTGACGGTGCCCGTGCGAATCTCTTCTATCGCCATGCTGCCGAAGAAGGGACGCACGTGCTTACGCAAACGACCGGGTGTGATGAACTGCGAACTGTTATGGAGCAAAGGCAATCGCTTCGCTTCCCAATCGTCCGCAATGCTGTTGAAAGTCACAGCGGGCTTCAAGGCTCTTTTAAGATGCTGGGGAGTGTTCACGCCTTCAGCCTCTATGATTGCCATGAGCTTTCGCCGTGCTTCCGGTTTTGTCATCGAAGACTTCTCACCAAGAACTACTAGCGGATGTTCGCGGTTTTCTTTGCCCGGAACATCACGCCAGTACCTGCCATACCATTTCTGACCCACCAACGTTAGTGAGCCTGTCTGACCTGACCTACGCGACATTGAGCGGCCTTTCCGCTGTTGTCGTTTCGGCGTTGCAACAGGAACACTAGCAGCCGAAGGTTCGCCCTGTCCAGAGGCCGCGCCTTGCGGTCGTACTATGTGGGTCGTTTGTGTAACCGATGCGGCCAATCCTTTTTTCCTTCTGTGACTGCAAATCAAAAATCCTGATATGGTTCGCGCTGCTCAATTCCTTCTCTTTGCAAGGGCTCGCGGCTGGAGCGAGTCCGCTGCAAATCAACCTGAGCCTTAGTGACCGTACGGCGAGCGTAGGATTCGGGGTTGGCCTTATCCTGTGCGCGGAAGTCAGCGATTCGCTGGATCACTACTTCTGGATCGTCGCCGCGGGAGAGGGCGCGCTTCGCATACGCCCAGTCATGTTCGGATTGGCTGTTGTGGTCGTTGGGAAGCGTGCGCCTTCGTTCTTGGGCCTCGCCAAAGTGCCGAGGTGCTTCAGGCGAATCTTCCTCGAGCGTGAAGTCGCGGAGACAGTAGACCGCATCGCTTTCCTGGCGCGCTTGGACGACGAATTCCTCGGGGAATTTTCGGTTGGCAAATCCCGGCAACCGCAAAACTCGGGTCGAATCGGTTGCCGCCAAGTCGCCGCCGAACTTGTTTGCGAGGCTATGAAGAAGAGACTCTGCCTCATCCTGACCGAACCCACTCACTTTCCACACGACCTGGTGCCTGCCTGGAGAGGTATCCAGGACAAAGTTCGGCGCTGGGACTTCGGGTGAATTCCGTATTGCGTCGAGAGCTTCGTCACCCTTTTTGTCGAGGTCGAGATAGACGTGGCGTATATCCTTTATATTCCTCTTGGTTCGACTGTACGCGCCATCCTTAATCGGATTCATTCCCACGTATATGTCGGAACCTGCAGCGTTCTGATTGGCTAGCCAAGATTGAAAGCCTAGGCTCGCTATTGCTTCGGCCTTGGCGATGGTCTGGACTGTGTGGCCCGTGGAGCGATTCCGCACCAAGATTGCGGAGTTATCCTGAGGCCCGAATAGCTCCCGGACATATTCCGAAGCAGTCAGAGCCCGCGGCGCGAATTTGTTATCGGTGCTCACGAGTGATCCTGCTTGGCCAAGTACACGGCGCCGTAGTCGAACAGGTCCGCATCCGGGTCATATCGATTGATCAGGAGAACCTCGGAAATGTATCGCCGGCCTGGCCGGCGCTCGACATGGATGACGACGTTGAGAGAATCGGCGATGTTTGTCTTGATAGCTCTGAAAGGTAGCTCAACGCCGCTCTGCAGGACACAACTGGTGAAGCGCGCAAGACCCTGTTGCGCGGAACTTGCGTGGATCGTGCATAGCGTCCCAGAGTGCCCGGTGTTCAGGAGCTGC
>DATMMG010000177.1:0-4983 GCA_035569815.1 Candidatus Methylomirabilota bacterium | reverse complement strand
GCGAATCGGTCCTCGTTTCGCGGTCCCGGAATCGTTTCATTCGCCAAGTCCGCCAGTTCCGCGTCGGTATAACGGTGTGCGTCCGGCTCAAAGTGCGGCTTCAGGTCTGGTGGCGTCGGATCAGACAGTACAAACTTACCTTTCAGCTGGCCTTTATATTTTGCGAAGTCCTCTTCCTTGGCCATCGGCACGAGCACCGCGTCCCCAGTTACCGAACCATTTGTCCCCGGCGTCCACACCTTTGGATACGCAATCAGATAAAAATATCGCGGCGCGATCATCTCCGCGGAAGTGTGCTCGTTCGACCAGCCACGCCCGAACGGCCAAGTCTCCTCGTGAACGTTCGTCAATTGCCACTCCTTCATCTTTCCCATGGTCCATTCACCGGCCGCCCGGACGTTCGGAGAATTCGTCACCCGCGGTCCGTACACGTCAGCCAGATAACTCTCGATTTCCATCACCTGCGAACGGTTGAAGCCCTCGTCCTTTATCTTGTAAATCGCGTTGTAGTCCGGGGTGTCGTTCGCCGGCGCGACAGACACTTCGGCAGTTCCTGCCGCCGCTTCGGCATTTTTTGCCTTCCCCTTCGCACTCGCCTTCGTTCCTTGCGCTCCGCTCTCGTCGGCGCCGTACAAATCAATCGGTCCCCGCCCTGCCATTGGCAGCACCATCCAAAAGACCAGTAACACACCCAGCACAACTCCGAGCTTTCGCACCGTCGCCCTCCGCGATTCAATTTTGTTTCCGGTTTAGTCAGCCACCAGAAAAACCGTTAGGCACTCAGACGCCGGCAGGAGACGCCGGGTTTCATCCCCCTAGCACGCTGGACCTAAGGTTTGGTAGCGGCCGCTGTGCCCCGGGTTTGGGGGACACAGCGCCATCGCGCGAAATCAAACTAAGCAAAACTCGCCCATACGCAACGCATCCAATCGCCAGCTTCGCGCCGCGGCCCCGCCGATCCACAATCCGGATCCGCAGCGGGACTAAGGCCGCGCAGCCAGCGAACTGCTGGCCAAGCTATACAACAACGTCAACAAAACCAGCAGCGTAATTACCACATACATCCAATCCCGCTCGATCGCGAACCCCGCCACCGAAAACACCACGCGTGCCACCGGCGTCGCGATCAGTAACAGCAATCCCAATTGGATCAATCCCAAGGGATTCGATGAACCCGCCTGACGGACGATTTGCGCGGCGTGCGTAAGCTCTGCCGGCTCCCCACGAAAAATCTTGTAATTCTCTACCTCGCTCTTCGATTGCACCAGATACCACACCCCACCGACAAATACGACGGCCGCCGCCAGAATCACGCCGCTCCGTAGCAATCTCCCCAGCAACATCTCAAATGCTTTGTCGCTCGCGGCTCGAGCCGCCGCTTTCCCGCTGCCGGCAACCATTACAGTCTCCCCTTGACGCCCTGAAATATCATTTCCACGGCCAGCGCCGCGATCACCACCCCAAACACGATTCGCAGCGTGCGCACCTTCGCGCCCGGTAGCACGCGCGCTCCCGTCAACGCCCCCAGCAAAACGCCCAGCATCACCGGCATCGCCAGCGCCGGATCAATGTAGCCGTTCCGCAAATAAATTCCGGCGCTCGCCGCCGCTGTCACTCCAATCATGAAATTGCTGGTCGTAGTGGACACCTTGAACGGAATTTTCATCGCTTGATCCATCGCCAGCACTTTCACCGCGCCTGAACCGATACCCAATAGTCCCGACAAAACTCCCGCTACGTACATCAATCCAAACCCCAGCGGAACATGCCGCACGTGGTAGGTTTCCAGCCCGTTCGGAGTCGGATACGATCCATCCAATTTCAGCAGCGTCGCAAATTGATCCGGCGGCAGCCCTCGATGCATTTCCTCGTGAATCTGCGTCGAACTGTAAGCCGAATACAAAAGCACCAGTCCGAACACGATCGCAATCACGGAAGTTGATAAATGCGCTGCCAGCACCGCTCCACTGATCGCGCCCACAGTCGTCGCGATTTCCAGAAACATCCCCACGCGCATATTCGAATACCCTTCGCGCAAATAAGCAGCTGCCGCGCCCGAGGAAGTCGCGATCACTGACACCAGCGATGCGCCAATCGCGTAGCGCACGTCCACACCGAATAGCAGGGTCAGCAGCGGCACGATCACCACGCCTCCGCCCAGCCCGGTGAGCGATCCCAAAAATCCGGCCACGAATGATCCGAGCGCAACCACCAGACTGAATGCCAGAGCGTTCAAATGCAATTATCCCTGCTTCTCATCGTCGGAAAGGCAGTCCAAGGCGCAGGTAGGCTACCACGGAGAACGCCGCCGCGCATTGCCCGGTTTCCCGGGTCTGAGGTCGAATCGCGGCGCCTGTTGTCGGGAAGAAATTTTCACTACTTGGTATCGGCGGGTCTTGCTTCGGCTGGATTCTTTTCCCCCGCGAGGTCGTAAACGTATCGAATTTCCACGGGGCCGTACGAGCGCGTCTTTTCTAGCCGCACGGTTTCGTAAAGCTGCTTACCTCCGGGTGCTGGCTCGTACGAGCGTGTGATCCTGGCTCCGCGTGATCCGTCATACTCTGCCACTAGCCGAAAGCTCTCCATCCAGTACGCGTCGAATTCCTGATATTTCTCGTCCTTCGGTTTTTGAACCTTGCGGCCGTCGGTGTAGTAAACGCGCTTGCGGCCCAGATCATCCGTCATATCTATTTCCTCGCCACTGCCATCCTTCGGAGCACCCACGTCTTTGACACTGCTCGCATCTTTAGCTGCGTTTCCATCCTTCGCGTCGGTCGAGGTCGCCGGATCTTTCAGCGCCAGAGTCAATGATCCGGCGGGATTCAGCAGTTCCTGCATCTGCGCGCGATCCAGTTCGCTGTCGGTGCCGGTGTTTCCGCCCTTTCTCGGCGAGCCACCACCCCCTCCGCCTCCCCCAGGAAACGGCGAGCCCAGGCCACCGATGTGTACTCCCGTGCCCGTCCCGTTCCCGCCGCCATTGCCACCCCCGCCGCCTCGGGGACTCGTGACGCTTCCCTCGTTGCTCGCTTCCTTCATTTTCTCGTGCGGTTCGTCGCTTTCGTCGACATTCAACTTCCAGTATCCGAAGAGTTGTTTCCGTTGTGGTAGGGCTGGCTCCGCAGCCCGCACAGTTGGTCCGGACGCAGGTTGTGTCGTATCGGGCGATGAGTCCGGCGGCCGCATCGGCCCCGGCGAGGCTTGTGCGTGCAGCACTGCTGGAAACGCGGCGCATCCGGTGCCCACCAGTGCGAACGCCGCCAGTATCCTCACGCTTCGGAATTTTCTGATGTTCCTACCCTGCATCGTGCCCCTCGCTCGCCATAATGTAGACGTGAATGCACCGGCCCTTCACCAGCGAGCTAACAATTAGGGATGCCAAAAATCGCGGATGGGATGTCACTCCAGTTCTTATGAAAGGTGCCGCTCGATCCCTTCTCCACGCGATGGGAATCCCGAACGAAGTGAAACCTGCCGCGGCGAGGGTCCTCCGTCGCATATTATTGTGTCGCAGCACTGCTTCCAGCCCGGACCTGCACTTTCTGCAGCAGCGCCAGAAACTCTGCGCGCTTGCTTCCTCCGGTCCCAATCGCGGCATAAGCCACATGGATCAACTGCTGATTAGAGCGCCCACTGTCGCGTACCCACGGAAATGGGCTAACCCCTCCAATCGCCCAGAAAAAGTCTGTCTGCCCGCCTTGCAGGTTTGCCGGCAGATTGAAGTGTGTAACTGCGCCTTGGCTCACGGGCGAGTTTCGCAGTGCCTCGAACACGTACCAGGTCATCTCCGGCGACGCCACGCGTTCCATCGGCGACAGATAAAACTGCGCCATCATCCCGTACGCACGCGGGCCATCATTGGTCTGCACAAACGTGATTCCGGAACTCACCTGCGCTCCAAAAAAGCCGGATAGAGTAGCCTCATGTCGGCAATGGTAGGACACTTGCAATACCGGCGGCGCGCTGCTCGACGTACTCCCGGGTAACGGTGCAAAACTGGCTCCTCCATTCGTCCCCAGCACTTCGTCGATGCACGCACCATCGGGAGGGAAGAAATAATAGAAGAGCAAATCGAGCACGCTCATTCCTGAACCGGCCGGCATGTGCATCTGTGTGTCCAGCCAGTTCGGATCGTGTCCGAACAAGGGATTGTCGGAGGTCGCGAACTGCAGAATCGCGAACTGCTGCGGATTCTCGAGTGAGAGAATTCCGCCCAAATGAAAAGGCGGGGCATAGGGAGCCAGCGCGTCCGGCGGGCCGGCGCCCCCGGCATCGAATTCGCGCCACGTCGGCGTCAATGAAATGGAAACGCCGGTCGCAACTCCGTGCACGATGCCGCCTGCCGCAATCTGGCCCGGTGTGTCGGTCCCGGAAGTTTGGGCACTCACCCTCGGCGCGTAGACCGCCACCGTTGACAAAGCACTTAACGTTGTTGCAACCCACACCCCCAGACTCCGCCCAAGCATCATTGGTTCCCGCTCCGTGCCCCGCGCACTGTTCCTGCAGTGTGCCAGCATCCACGGCCAAAAAAAAGCGACAGTTCGTAGCACAGGCCTGCGCTCTGTTCCGCCGACGAGCAAGCTCTTTTTGGAGTGGAAGGGGCTTGCCCCCCTTCGCTTGGCGAGGTTTGCCTCCCTGCCCTGCTACCGACCTCGCGTCGCGTGTACGCGGTCGCCAACGCACGCACGTCGATATGATGACATTCTCCTCCCGAGCGATGCGAAGCCTGTCTTCCGCAGGAAAGGGCTCTCACCCCTGGCTGTCGCAACGCGACCGGCGTAGAAAGACAAACGCCCCGGGAGGTTCTGTCACGGGGGCGTAGTCTAATTTTCGAAGTATTTAGGGCTTCTTCGCGGACTTGCGGCGGCCACGGCGCTTGGTTGGAGGTGTGGCGGGAGGTTCGCCGACCAGCTCGGCAGACCAAATGGAAGTAACGAATTTCTTTACGCCGTGATCATCGAAATCAATCGTGGTGCGCTCGGTGTT
>DATMMG010000176.1:0-4117 GCA_035569815.1 Candidatus Methylomirabilota bacterium | reverse complement strand
GAAAATGAAGTCTTCGTGGCGGATTTGTGGCGACCTGTAGGGACTGTCGGCGGGAAGGCTTACTCCAGCGTGATCGGAACGTACAGCAATTTACCGTCTCGTTGAACTTGCAGAACTATCGGCGCACCGGCGGCCACAGCTTTCACGGCGCTCCGCAAGCGGTCCAGTGTCGTCATCGGCTGTTTGTTTAAACTCCGGATCACATCGCCGGGCTGCAGCGGCACCTCGCCGCTCGAACCAGTCACTCGCGCAGTCACCACAATTCCGTACGGGTCGCGCAGCCCGCGAACCATCGCCGCGGTTTTTTTGTCCAGTTCCACGCCCACGATCCCCAGTCCTGGCACAAGATTCTTTTCCGGATCGGCCATCGAGATGAGCTGATCGATATCTTGCCCTTCCTCGACGGGCGCGACGCTGAATGTCTCCTGGCCGTTTTTTCGAAGCACGGTGATCTGCGCCTTATCCGCAGAGTCCCGCAAAAGGAAATGGTAGTTCACGCTGGGCAGATTATCCGCTGGCTCTCCGTCAATCGAAACGAGTACATCGCCAACCATCAAACCCGCCGCCTCCGCCGGCCCTCCCGGCAGCACATCGGATATAATCACTCCATAATTCTTCTTCAGCCCAAGCCCCGCAGCCATCGCCGGAGTGATGGTCTGAATCCCCACGCCGATCTCTTGCCGCCGCAAGTGCCCGAACTCCTTTAATTGCCGGTACACTGTCCGCACCGTCGCGCTCGGAATCGCAAATCCCAACCCTTCATTCCCTCCCGACTGCGAAAGGATAAAAGTGTTCACCCCGACTACCTCTCCATCCATATTCACAAGCGGCCCGCCCGAATTTCCGGGATTGATGGGGGCATCTGTCTGGATATAGATAAGCGGCGAATCGGGATCCAGTTGCCGCGAAACCGCCGAAATCACGCCATGGCTGATCGAGTTCCGCAATCCCTCCGGGCTTCCGAACGCAAACACCGCGTGGCCTTGTCGCAATTCCCGGTACGAGGCAAGCGCCAATGCAGGCAGCTTTGTGCCTTCGATTTTCAGTAATGCCAGATCCTTCTCTCTCGCCACACCGACGATCCGCGCTGCAACCACATCCGCCCTGGACGAAAGCGCCGCGGCCAGCGATCCGTCGGGGTTCGAAGGCGGCAGGACCACCTGCACCCGCTGCGCGCCGTTCACCACGTGCGCGTTCGTAATAATGTACCCGTCCCCATCAATGATGAACCCGGAACCACTCGCCCGTTGCCGCCCCAGCACGACGCCCGTGTTCCCGCGCCCCGTTTCTTCCAGCGGCGCATAAGCAGTCACGACAATCTGCACCACGCTCGGCGATACCTTTTTGATCAGCGTATCCACTGCCGCGTCGAACGGATTCGCGGATTTTGCAGGGGCTTGCGATTGACCATAGGTTGGAGCCGCAAGTCCGCAGAATGCGCAGCACAGGAGAAATGCGATTCGGGCGAAGACATGCAGAATTCTTCTCCGCAGCAGCAGGATCAATGGCATGTGTCAGCCCTTTCCCCACCAGTCCCGGCTTCGCAAAAATATCGACCCGATCGCTTCGATGGCCCTACATCCGGCTTGGTCTGTGCATCGTATTCCCGCTTCCGGCCATGGGTACAGTGTCAAAAGTACCGTATCCCTCCACCGCGGCTTTGCACCCAAAACATCGCGAGTCCCGGCCAAACTCATGTTCCAAAACTTCGGTTGCTCCCTTTCCTTTACCTGTCAACTGTTGGGCTTCGATTTTCGGGTTCTCACTTAACGCTTCGCGCAACCCACGCGCCCCCTGAATGAACGACTCCAGATTGACAGGCACTCGAATAACGTGATACGACCTCCTGCATCTCCGCGCAATACGACGAATAGAAAGGGTGTATCGCGATGAATCGACCTTCCAGAAAAATGTACGTGGGTAAGTTGTTTCGGATGCTCTTGCTGGTATGCCTAGTAGTCCTGGCAACTACGAGCTGTCTCCGCGCTCAGGACGATGACGCAATCGCCGCAACCACGGTTGCCGGCACGCACCTCAAATTCACGCACGTAGGCCCCCCCACCGCCAAAAATGGGATGGCCCACGCACGGTTCGGAATTCCCAACATAGACTCGGTGGTGAATTTCAACGGGCAATACTTCACGCCCGGCCAGGATTCGAACGGAAACCCGCAGAAGCACTGGTACTTCAACACGCTGGGCAATCCACCGCAGCAGGGCGGAACGACAACGGTTAACGCACCCATCGTTCCAGTGTCGCTGGATCTTCGCAACGCCGACGGCTCGCCCCGGTTCGTCAAGGTGGTGGGCGGCAACGTCATCACCTGCGCGAATCCCCCGGACCCGAGCTGCCATCCCCTCTTTTTCGACGCGACTCCGTTCATCACCCCCATCCTGGAATCGCCGGTTTTCTCCAATGCCAATTACACCAGCAGCCCGGTTCCCACACAATTCGCGGACGCCGTGGCTCGTGCCGAGTACCAAAAGGCCAAACCGGACTGGCATACCTTGCTGGCCCCGAGCGTAAAAACCACACGCACGATGGTCCTGCTCCGCGGCACGTACCAGTTTTCGCTGAACGCCGACGGCACCTGCTGCTTCTTCGTGCTTCTGAACGTCAACGCGTTCGAGAACGCTTTTTTCCCCTCGACCAGCACATTTCCTCCGGACAGCAGCACTCCGATCGGCGCGGCCGAGAATTCCGGGGACATTACCACCAAGGATCTCGCGACCTTCTTCTTTCCTCCGGCTTATCTCTTTATCCCCACTCCGAACGGAAACGAATGCTGCATCGGCGGATTCCACACATTCGATTTCGAGAGCGGAGACGCCAGCAATGGAAACGTACCCAGGTTTTTCGTGCTGAACTATTCCACCTGGGACCAGCCGATCTTCCTCGATCCCACGACTCTTGATGTCACCGGCTTGAGTCATGAAGTTTCGGAGACCTATAACGATCCTTTCGTCGTCGAAGACGGCGTCCACAATCTCACCCCCTGGTGGTTGTCTCCCAACGGCAATTGCCAAAACGACCTGGAAGTTGGTGATGTGATCGAGGGACTGCCCCGCCAGGCCTTTCCCGTCACCATGCCGAACGGTGTGACCTATCACCCGCAAAACGAAGCGCTCCTGCAGTGGTTTGAATTCGAGTCGCCCTCCAGCGCCATCAACGGTGCCTACAGCTACCCGGACATAACCACGCTGACCTCGCTGTCAGCCCCGCAAAACGCCGGCTGCGCACCCTAGTCCAAATCACTAAAACAATTCCACGAAAACCAAAGGGGCGGGGATTATCCCCGCCCCTTCGCTCTTATGTAGGCTGATCCGCGTTCTGAAGCTTCTAACTGCAGGCTAACGATTTTCGATTTTCGATTTTCGATTTTCGATTTTCGATTTTACTTCCACTCCCCCACTGCCGCACGCAAACGCCGCACAACCCGCTCCTGCCCCAGCACCACCATCGTGTCAAACAAGGGCGGCGCCACCGCCTGCCCAACAATGGCCACGCGTGTCGCGTTGATCAGCAATCCCGCTTTCACGCCGCCCTCTTCCGCCACCTTGCGCGACGCGCTGTCGCACGCATCGTGATTCCACTCCGGCAGAGCCGCCAGCGCATCCGCCAGCTTCGCCAGCAACCCCGGGACTTTCTCGTCTTTCCAGAATTTCGCTTTCGCCGCCTCGTCAATCGAAAAGTCGTCGCCGAAAAACGCCCGCGACCAGCTCGAAAAATCCGGCAGCAAACGAATCCGCGGCCGCAGCAGGTCCACCGTCTTCGCAAACCACTCGTGCCCCACGCCAGCCGCCCACTCTTCCTTCCACAATCCGTCCTGCTTCAACTGCGCTTCCACTTCCGGCAGCAGATCCTCGATCGGCAGCTTCTGCAGATACTGCGTGTTGAACCACTCCAGCTTCGCCCGGTCAAACACGCCGTTCGTCCGGCTCACGCCCTCCAGCGAAAACTTCTCCAGCAATTGCGGCGTCCGCAAATACTCCTCATCCCCGCCCGGCGACCAGCCCAGCAGCGCCAGGAAATTCCGGAACGCCTCCGGCAAGAATCCCTCGCGCCGGTACATGTTCACATCCGTCGCCCCATGCCGCTTCGAAAGCCGCGATTTGTC
>DATMMG010000175.1:0-6144 GCA_035569815.1 Candidatus Methylomirabilota bacterium | reverse complement strand
GAACCGCTCCACGTTAAAGACCGGGTGATACGGCTGCGGCAGCTTATTCAGCGCCAACATGCTGACGACCGCGAAAATTGACGCGCCCAGCACCGTCAATTCGAACGTCACCGGAATAAACGCCGGCCAGCTGTTCAGCGGCCGCCCGCCGATGTTAATCGGATACGTAATCGCTGCAACCCAGTATTGCAGGCCGAATCCAGTTAACCCGCCTCCAACTCCGCCGATCAGCGTCAGCAGCGGGACCGCGGTCCATTTGAAGCCCACGGCTTCCGCCAGTCCTTCGATCGGAAATGGCGTGTAAGCTTCCACGTGTTTGTAGCCAGCCTCGCGCGCCTTCTTTGTCGCGGCCAACAGATCCTCCGGCGTCGAGAACTCTCCCATCACGCCAAACAGTTGTGAGCGGCGTTCACTCATGAATGACCCTCATTGCCATGCGAATCCTGGTGCACCAGTTCGCGCATCTCCGAAATCGCGATCGCCGGCAGCCCGCGCACGAACAGGAAAATCAGCATCGTGAAGAGCCCCAGCGTGCCAACGAACGTGGCGTAATCCCACACCGTCGCCGAATACCTCCCCCAAGCAGAAGGCATGAAGTCGCGCGTCAGTGAAATCACCACGATCACGAACCGCTCCAGCCACATCCCGAGGTTGATGATCAGAGACATCACAAACAGCGCTGGAATATTCCGCCGCACCTTCTTGAACCACAGCAGTTGCGGCGTCAGGATGTTGCACAATATCAGGGCATAGTAGAACGGCGCGTACGGCCCGTGCAGCCGCTGCTTCGCCAGGAACACGTCGAACTTGTTCCCGCTGTAAAACGCCATGAAAAATTCAATGAAGTAGCCGTACGCCACGATCAGGCCCGTGGCCAGCATCACCTTCGCCATCTGCTCCAGGTGGCGCAGCGTGATGAATCCCTCCAGGCCATACGCCTTGCGCATTGGAATCGCCAGCGTCAACACCATCGCAAAGCCCGAATAAATCGCGCCGGCGACGAAGTACGGCGGAAAGATCGTTGTGTGCCAGCCGGGAACAATGCCCACCGCGAAATCGAAGCTCACCACGGTGTGCACCGAAAGCACCAGAGGCGTTGCCAACCCGGCCAGCAGCAGATACGCCGATTGATACCGGTGCCAGTGCCGCGCCGATCCGCGCCATCCCATCGACAAAGCGCCGAATATCACCTGCTGCCAGCGGGTCTTCGCGCGATCGCGCAGCGTCGCCAGGTCCGGCAGCAATCCCACGAACCAGAACATCAGTGATACCGTTCCGTACGTCGACACCGCAAAAACGTCCCAGATCAGCGGGCTGCGGAACTGCGGCCAGATCCCCATCGTGCTCGGGTACGGGAACATGTAATACGCCATCCACGGCCGACCTGTGTGGATCAACGGAAACAATCCCGCGCAAGCCACCGCAAACAGCGTCATCGCTTCCGCGAACCGGTTAATCGATGTCCGCCATTTCTGATTCAGCAGGTATAGAATCGCCGAAATCAGCGTCCCCGCGTGGCCGATACCGATCCACCACACGAAATTGACGATTGCGAATCCCCAACCGATCGGGATGTTGATGCCCCAGATTCCCACGCCCTTGGTGATCAGCCAGCCAATCGCCAGGTTCAACACCATCACGATGCCGAACAGGAAGGCAAATCCCAAAAGCCATCCAATTCCCAGTGGCCGTGTCAGCACCACCGACGAAATCTTGTCGGTGACCGACGCGTAGGTATGCCCCGGCTCGAGCCACGGTTCCGGCTCGTGCCCTCCCGGCAATTTCTCGTCTCCGCTCATGCCTTTTCCAGCTCCGCGTTCGGATTGCGCACTGCCGCCAGATACGTGGTGCGCGGCCGCGAATTCAGTTCGCCCAGGAGGGTGTAGTTCCGCTGCTGCGCCTTCAACTTCGCTACCTTGCTGTTCGGATCGTTGATGTTGCCGAACGCAATCGCTTCCGACGGGCAAGCGGATTCGCAAGCAGTCACGATCTCGCCGTCACGAATCGGCCGGTTCTGCTTCTCCGCGTCAATGCGCGCGTTGTTGATGCGCTGAACGCAATACGTGCACTTTTCCATTACCCCGCGGCTGCGGACGGTTACTTCCGGATTCCGCAGCAGCTTCAGCTGCGGCGTTTCCCAATCCTGGAAACGCAGGAAATTAAACCGCCGCACCTTATAGGGACAGTTGTTCGAGCAGTAGCGCGTCCCGACGCAGCGGTTGTACACCATGTCGTTCAGGCCCTCCGCGCTGTGCGTGGTCGCCCCTACCGGGCAAACCTGCTCGCAGGGAGCGTTCTCGCACTGCATGCACGGTACTGGCTGGAAAAACGTCTCCGGGTTGTCGAGCGCCGGGCTGTATTCCGTCGGGTCGCCCGTGTGGCCATCCTCAAATCCGGGCGAATTCGTGTAATAGCGGTCTATGCGGATCCAGTGCATTTCGCGCCCGCGCATCACCTGATCCTTGCCGACCACCGGAATGTTATTTTCCGACTGGCAAGCCACCACGCACGCGTTGCAGCCGTTGCACTTGTTCAGATCAATTGCCATGCCCCAGGCATATCCGGGATAGGCATAATTCTTATACAGCGAATCATCTTTCGCGACTTCTTCGTGTTTTTCATGCGGAAACGCCGGGTTTTTCTTGTACTCATCCAGCGTGGCCGTGCTCAGAATCTGCCGGCCTTCCATATTGAAGTGATACTGCGTGCACGCCAGCGAATATCCGTCGCCGGTTGCCGTCATCTTGCCGCCCGCGGCGCTCCACATCGCATTCGAAGTCCGCACCACGTACGCGTTGAATCCCTTGTTCGTCCCCGCAAACCCCGCGCGCGAGCGCCCGTAACCCAGCGGCAAAACCACCGTGTTTTCCGCTTGCCCCGGCACCGTCCAAGCCGCGGCCGTCACCTTGCTGCCGTTCAGCTCGATGTCCACCACGGTCGAGCGAATCTGCCCGTGCTCTCCGCCGCGCGAAACCACTTTGTGCGCCAGGTCGTTCTTCTGTGCGAATTTCGGGCTCACCAGCGCCGCGTTGTCCCAGGTCAGTTTCGTCACCGGCTTCGGCAATTCCTGCAGCCAGCCGTTATTCGCAAAGCGTCCGTCGTACACCGTCGGGTCCGGCCGGAAAATATATTCGACATCGGCGGCGGGCATTGCCTTAAACGTGGGCAAACTTGCTGCGTCAAACTTCAGTTGCGGACTAATCGGCGGCAATTTCGTGCCGGCAATCACGCCGTCATTCAGCCACTTCCGCCAACCTGCATCGATCGAAGTTTCAAGGTGAGCCGACGCCTCCGTCCAATAGGCCCGCACGGCGTCGTAAGGAGGCTGTCCCGGCTTGTCGCTAAACGCCGCCGCCACATCATGAGCGGATTTCGTGTAATACAGCGGCGAAATCAGCGGCTGAACGATGCTTGCCGTGCCGTCATAAGCCCGCGCGTCGCTCCAGCTTTCCAGGTAGTGCGACTCGGAAACATGCCACTGGCAATACGCCGAAGTCTCGTCAAAATAGGGGCTCAGATGCACCGAAGTGTGCACCTTTTTCAGCTTGGTGACGAAATCAAAATCGTGTGGAGCGTCGTAGACTGGATTGCCGCCCAGAATCACGAGCAAATCCACCTTGCCCGCATCCAGGTCGGTGCAAAGATCCCGCAGCGAATCAAGTTGATTCACCGGTTCCGCTTCCACCGGCTCCGTGTAATAAACTGTCGCTCCCACGTTCCCCAGCGCCGCGTTAATCACATGCGCCAGCGCGTGCACCGCCGCCGGCTGTTGCTCGCCCGCGATCACCAGCGAACTGCCATGCGCCTTCTGCAAGTCGGCGACAACCGTGTTCAACCACTTCTCCGCGTCGCCGGGCAGGTTGACCGAACTGCCGTGCCCCAATTTCGCCGCCAACGCCCGCGCAAACGGTTCGATATCGGAAGCCCGCATGGGCAACTTGTTGTCCGCCGATGATCCGGTCACCGTCGGCGTAGGCTCCACCACATACAGCCGGTTCATCGAATCGCTCGGGCTCTCAAGCTTCCGCCGCCGCGACCACTGCTTAGCGTACGAAATATGCCCTGGCCCGCTCGCCAGAAAATCCGCGTCCAGCGACAAAATCACGTCCGCCTTGCTGGGCACGTACACCGTATTCACCGCTCGGCCAAACGCCAGCTTCGCGCCTTCGCGCGCTCCGTCGCTCACCGCCGGCTCCCACTGGTGCCACTTCGCCTGCGGATAAAGCGCCAGCAATTTGCGCAACTGCGCTGCCAGCGTCGGTGAAGTCACCGCTCCGGTCAGAATGCGGAATCCCGCGCCGCCAGAGGCTTTCACGCCGACAGCCGCTTCCTGCGCGGAATCCAGGAACGTGGACCACGCCCGAATTTCGCCGCCCTGCAGCACCGTCTGCGCGCGGTCCGGGTCGTACAAATTCAAGATCGAAGCCTGCACCATCGCGCTCGTCGCGCCCAGGCTCGACGGGTGATCCGGGTTCCCTTCAATCTTCGTCGGCCGCCCTTCGTGGCTTTCCACCAGCACGCCAACCGCATCCGCTCCAAACGGCATCACGGTCGCATAATAATTCGGCTTGCCCAGCACCACGCCGTCCGGCTGCTTCACGTACGGCACGATGTGCGATTCATCCGGCCGGCCGCAACCTGCCAGCCCCGCCAGTGCCAGCGACGCTCCCATCAGTTTCAGGAAGTCGCGGCGGTCAACCGCGTCATCCCATTCCGAAGCGTGCCGCGGAAACTCCCGGTGCAGCAATTCCTCAAAATGCGGGTCCTCGGAGAGCTCTTCCAGCGTCCGCCAATACTGCTTCCCGCTCTTGTCCTTCAGCTTTTCGCGGACCGTGGAAAGTTCCAGGCGGTGCTCACGCACCGCGTTGTCGACGATTTCTTCGTCTTCCTGATTGTGCCCATGCCCCGCATCCATCGAGGGTTTCGTACTCGGCGGGCCTTGCAGAATGCGCAGTTGCTTTTCGTGTTCGTGATCGCTCATAGCATCCATTAACGGTGACACGTCGAACAGCTCGTCAGCTCGGCCGTGGTTCGCAGTTTGTTCTCGGCCGCAAGTTGCCGCCCTATTTGTTCCTGGTTCGCGGGGGCCTTCCAGTCCATGTTGAAAATCTGATCCTTGGGTCGAAGATTCGGTTGCGGATTCCGGTGGCAGTCCAGGCAAAAATTCATGTTTAAAGGCGCTGCCTGGAACATCAGCGGCATCTGGTTCACGCTGCCGTGGCAAGAGGAGCAGCCGATCCCCTTGTTGATATGAATGCTGTGGTTGAAATATACGTAGTCGGCCAGCCGGTGCACCTTGGTCCAGCGAATCGACTCGTCCGTCCGGTAGCTCTCGCGCACCGGCTCCAGGTACCCCACGTTATTGAAAAGCACCGAGTGACAGTTCATGCAGGTCTTGGTTGGAGGAATTCCCGCGAAAGCCGAGGTTTCGACACTGGTATGACAGTACCGGCAATCAATTCCATCGTCCCCAACGTGGTGCTTGTGGCTGAATTGAACCGGTTGCGTGCGCGTTACATTTTGATTGGTAATGTAAGGCGACCTTGCAAGGACGAGAACCGCTGTCAAAGCAACTCCCGCCAGAACAGCTACTCCGAGCAAGCTCGCTCGGGCCATGTAGTTCGCACTGCGGTGAAAGATTTGTGCCATGTCAGAGTTGCGCTTGAGCGAAGTTCTTCCCCATGAGCGTTGGTCCCCCGAAGTTTTCCACTCTTAAACCGGACTGCGCATGTCCGGGTGCATCAGCGACCGATTAGTGTCCAATAATTTTTCTGGGAATGCAACTCATATCCATTTTTTCTGCCTTTGAACTCCGCAAACCGTTGATCTACGCAACGTACAGCCAATTTGAACATTCTGGAATAAATCAAAGTCGCGTGCCTTCGTGGTAATTCTTCCAAAACAGAACCGCTTCCTATCCGTTCTTCAGATGCGCCAGCCTCTTCCTCGGATAAAACTTTCTTATGAATGCCCTCAGTCTATTCCGCTCTTGCTGATGGCACCCTCCATGCTATGCTTTTTATGTTCTTCATCGCTTTGCAGGCCTCGCCTGCAGGCTCCGGCCCTCCCCGGAGCAGCCATGAAATCCCCGCTGGGGCGTGGTCCAACTGGTAGGACACCTCACTGTTAATGAGGACGGTGAAG
>DATMMG010000174.1:0-12582 GCA_035569815.1 Candidatus Methylomirabilota bacterium | reverse complement strand
TCACGCTCGCCGACCTCGATCACGTGGCCGTGCCGCGCAATCCCTACGCGCGCCTCGGCACGAAACTCTTCTACGCCCTGCGCATGCCGTCGTTTGCCCGCGAACGCGCCAAAGTGCTCACGAAATTCACCGGAATTCCCACGGCGCTTGCCGGAGCCTTCGATAGCGATCCCGCAAAAATGAAATCGCAATTTCACCGCGTGGAGCACCACCAGGCGCATCTCGCCAGCACATTTTTCGTTTCCCCGTTCGAGAACGCCGCCCTGCTCTCCGCCGACGGCCTCGGCGATTTCGCCAGCTCCATGTGGGGCCTTGGCACCGGCAACCGTATGCGCATTGACGGCGCGATCGCCTTCCCCCATTCGCTCGGCCTCTACTACAGCGCGGTCACGCAATATCTCGGCTTCCTGAAATTTGGCGACGAGTACAAAGTGATGGGCCTCGCCGCTTACGGCCAGCCCGCGTACCTCGAACCCTTTCGCGACATCCTCCGCTTCAGCACCAACGGCGGCGATTTCGGCTTCAAGCTCGGCCTCGACTATTTCACGCACCACAAAATCGGCCCCGAAATGTCCTGGGCTGAATCCGACCAAACCCCCATTCTCGGCAAAATGTTTTCCGACAACATGTCGCATCTTCTCGGTGCGCCAGCGCGTCAGCCGGATGAACCGCTTGAGCAACGCCATCACGATCTGGCGTCCACTCTCCAAGCCCGCCTCGAAGAGGTCTACCTCGGCATGTTGAAAAAACTCGCCGCGAAGACAGGTGCGAAAGCCGTCTGCCTCGCCGGTGGAGTCGCTTTCAACTGCGTCGCCAACGGCAAAATCTTCGACGCCACGCCATTCGAACAGGTCTACGTGCATCCCGCCGCGGGCGACGCTGGCCTCGCCGTCGGCGCCGCCTATTACGTCTGGCACCAGATTCTCGGCCAACCCCGTTCCTTCGTGATGAATCACGCCTATTGGGGCCCCGGCTACTCTCCGGAGCAAGTGCGCGCAGCCGTCGCAGCCAGTAGCGTCTCGCAAGGCGGCTATACCATCGCCGAACTCCACGAAGAAGAACTCCTCCGCCGCACCGCCGCCATCATCGCCGAAGGAAAAATCCTCGGCTGGTATCAGGGCCGCGCCGAATGGGGCCCTCGCGCGTTAGGCAACCGCAGCATCGTCGCCGATCCGCGCCGCCCCGAAATGAAAGAAATTCTTAACCGCCGCATCAAGCACCGCGAAATCTTCCGCCCCTTCGCGCCGTCCATCCTCGCCGAAAAAACTGGGCAGTGGTTCAATAAATCCCATCCGTCCCCGTTCATGAGCCTTGCGTATTCCGTACTCCCCGAAAAGCGCGACGCGATTCCCGCCCCCACCCACGTCGACGGCACCGGCCGCCTGCAAACCGTCACCCGCGAGGCGAACCCCCGCTTCTACGCGCTCATCCGCGAATTCGAGCGTCAGACCGGCGTCCCCGTCGTCCTCAACACTTCTTTCAACGACAACGAACCCATCGTTTGCCGCCCCGAAGAAGCGCTAGACTGTTTCCTGCGCACGCAAATGGACGCGCTCGTTCTCGGCAACATGCTCATCGTTCGCCCATGAAACTCAGCCCATGAAACCCTTCACACCAAAACTCGCTCCCTGGGGTCCGCCGGTTCTCCTCGGCATTCCTCTTGACCACAACTCGACTTTTCTTCGCGGTGCCGCCCAGGCGCCTCCTCTCATCCGCGAAGCGTTTCACTCCGACCACTGGAACAAAACCAGCGAAACCCACGTCGACCTCGGTGCTCCAGGAATCTTCGAGGACGCAGGCGACTTGCCGGCAATGGATGCGCCCGACGCCTTCACGCGCATCGAAGACGCGATCGAAAAGATTGTCGAAGCCGGAAAACGCCCCGTCAGCCTCGGGGGCGATCACTCCATCACCGCGCCGATTCTCCGCGCCATCGGCAAACGCATACCCGCCATCACGCTCGTCCACTTCGACGCGCATCCCGATCTCTACGCCGACTACGAAGGCAACCCGCATTCGCACGCCAGCCCCTTCGCGCGAATCATGGAAGCGCAACTCGTTCACCGCCTCATCCAAATCGGCGTCCGCACCCTGAATGCACACCAGCACGAGCAAGCGGAAAAATACAGCGTGAAAATTTTCGAAATAAAAGACCTGCCCGACCCGACGCATCTCAATCTCGCCGGCCCCATCTACGTTTCCTTCGATATGGACGCGCTCGATCCCGCCTTCGCCCCCGGCGTCTCCCACCGGGAACCCGGCGGCATGACCACCCGCGAAGCCATCGGCTACATCCACGATTTGCCCGGCCCGATCATCGGCGCCGACCTCGTGGAATTCAATCCCGCGCGCGACCCCACCGGCCTCACCGCCACCGTCGCCGCCAAAATCCTCAAAGAACTCCTCGGTAAAATGCTCGCCGCCTAGCGAACGGCCGATGCCTCTCCCCGAAAAAATATTCCTCTCCGCCGAGTGGCGCGACCTCCTGATGCTCAACTACGAAGTGGATCCTTCCTGCTTGCAAAAATATATCCCGGCGGGAACAGCATTGGATTCTTTCAATGGAAAGACTTACGTAAGCCTGGTCGGGTTCCGTTTTTGCCGCACAAAACTCCTCGGAGCCATTCCAATTCCCTTCCACACCGAATTCGAAGAAATCAATTTGCGCTTCTACGTGCGCCGTTCCACCGGTGGCGAAACACGCAGGGGCGCGGTTTTTATTGCGGAAATCGTCCCCAAGCGCGCCATCGCCTTTACCGCGCGATTCTTCTACAACGAAAATTATGTTCACCGGCCAACGGCCCATCGCGTCCTAATTAATGAATTAAAAGTGGAAGCGGAGTATTCCTGGAGATCGGGGAGTCAGTGGTGCAAGCTGCAAGCCCACGCTGCGGGAGCGCCTTCGCGGCCCGCGGATGGAAGCCTCGAACAATTCATAACGGAACACTATTGGGGATATTCGCGTCAATCAAACGGCGGCACAGCGGAGTATCGCGTCTCGCACGTTCCGTGGAAAGTCTGGAACGCCAGCCATGCCGAATTTTCAGGAGACACGCGCGATCTCTACGGCGAGGAACTCTCTCAACTGCTGACGGAAACCCCCGCCTCAGCATTCGTCGCCGACGGCTCCCCCGTAAAAGTCTTCCAGGGATGCAAAGTGCCATCCACGCCCGCAGCGTTGTCATCCTGAGCCTATCCGATAAGGACCGTTGTTTGGACTCTGGCGGTGTATACCGGAGATAGGCGAAGGACCTCAACGCTAAATCCTTGCAAGCCGCATGAGTTGAGATCCTTCGCTGCGCAAACAACGCTCCGCTCAGGATGACAACGGTTGCTTGATGTTTAATTGAGAGAAAAGTTTGCTCTACTTCTTCGCCGCTATCGCTCCGACAACCTTCAGCTCAATCTTCGGCGGATGCAGCAGCGTGTTGTGCACCAGGCAGTGCTCCACCGCCTCTTCCACGCCTTTCCGCTGCTCCGCGCTTAATTCCACAGGCGCGTCCACTTCGATCACGAAATTCGTCATGCGAGCCACCGGATCTTTCACTTTTTCGCAGGTCACCCGCACTCGCGTCCCCTCTGTCGCCAGCTTGTTCTTGCGAAGGTACTGCGCCGCATAAAATCCGGCGCACGATCCCAGCGAAGCCAGCAGCAACTCCGGCGGAGTCATTCCTTCATCAAAGCCGCCGTCATCTACCGGCTGATCGCTGATGATCCTGTGATTTCGCGTGCGAATTTCAAATTGCACTGAACCCAGATGCTCTACGGTTACTTCCACGGGGCCTCCATTCCGGAGCGACTCGCGGCGAACTGGCACCCGATCTCCAGAACTCACCGCAAAACCCTTTGTCCACTCACATAAAGCAGAACGCAACGAAGCCGCGAATTGCCCGCGTCATTGGAATCTGGTTAGTTTCCATTTTCGATTTTCCAATTTCCGTTTTCTATTTTCTAATTGGGATTATTTGGGTGCGTAGAAAGCATAGTCGGCCGAATACGGCGCGCGAATTTCCTGGCCGGCATGCGAGGAATCGCACCCAGAAGCGGGCGCCTTGCCGCCCTTGGTGTTGATGCGCTGAATGCTGGTGACTGGCGAGAGCACGCCACTCCCCTCGTGGCTGACGATGTTCACCAGCAGCCAGGGAATGGAATCAGCGTCCGGCGAAGGCGCGTTGGCCACGGCTTTGCCCACCAAGCGGCTGCCGTCGTTAGCCTCCCACGACGGCCCGGCGAAATGTTTCCCAAACGGTTTGCCATCCTTGTCGAACAACTGCGCGTCGGGTGCCTTCAGCGTCCACGCAAATTGCGTGACACCTTCCTGGCAGATGTAGACCTGGTCGCCCTTCGCATGAACCTGCAGAAGCAGCTTTTCGTTGGCAGGCGCCTGAATTTGCGCCGGCACCTGTTGTCCGTCAGCAGAGAACGAAAGAATCACGCTCGCGACGCCGAGCAGCCCGACGAACGCGAGCCTACAAAAACTTTTGGGCATTGTGCAGTTCCTCCTCTGAGTGCCCCTCATGAGTCCGATGCCCAATATAACTCAATTCCGCCCAACGAAGCCGATTCTGGCGCCATTTGCCGCGACCCATCTTGAAGCCCACGGTGGGACGTCCGCCATGAAAGAACGACATCACATCTGGCCTACCCAGTTTTCTCTCGCTACTTCTTTCCACCGGGCGCGGATCACGTCGAATTCATCCTGCGTCAGACAGCCAGCCGACGCGGATTCGATGTTGCGTCGAAGGTGCGCCTCGCTCGTGGTGCCCTCAATCGCTGTGTGCACGCCGGGAACGCTCAATGTGAATCGCAGGGCGGTTTCAAACGCATGTTCGCCCCGCAGGAATTCGTATTGCAGCTTTTGCAGCCGGTCCCAATAAGGCTGGGATTCGGGAGCATCCGGACTGTGGCTGCCTCTCCAAAGGCCGTTGGCGATCGGACGCTTTGCGATCACCCCGATTCCGTGCTTGATCGCCAGTGGCAAATTCAGATCGAGAGGTTCCTGGTCGGCAACGTTGATCGAGATCTGCAAGGCTTCAAAGTGTCCGCACTGAATCGCATAGCTGGCAGCCTCCCCGTCACCCGAATATCCGATGTGACGCGCCTTGCCCGCTTCGCGCACTCTGAGCAGCACTTCAATCACATCGCCCCGGCGCAAAGTTTCCACCGAGCAGCTATGGAGTTGAATCAAGTCAATGCAGTCGGTCTTCAATCGCCGCAAGCTCTGCTCGATGTTCCATTCGAGCGCGCGCGGATGCCAGTCCAGCGACTCCTGTTGATCGGCAAAGCCTGTGGACCGGCGCAGTTTACAGAGTGCGCGCAGGAAAAATCCTGTCGGATGATGAGGAGGCTGCGCAAATCGCCCGCACTTCGTGAACAGCAAAAACTGGCCGCGTCTGCCCTGCAGCGCCCTTCCAATTTTTTCTTCGCTGTCGGCATACATCGCGGCCGTATCAATGACGTTGACCCCAAATTCAAGCGCCGTCCCGATCAAGGCGTCCACCGTGTGATCGGAGGCGCCCTCAAATCCAATCTCGGCGCCTCCAAAACCCAACATCCCAACGTCCATCCCGGTTGCGCCGAACGACTGCCTCTTGATAGAACTCTGCAGATCCATGATGGCCTAGACCCAACTGCCGCAAATTGGCTAGATTCACGCTACCAAGTTCAATTTCGTAAAACTGTTCAAAACATTACTGCCAGTGGGATACTGGCGGGACGGCGACCGCGCGCCTCGGTCTCAAAAACGAACGTAACCTTCCTGGGCCAGTTTCATCTATTTAGATGGTTGTCTAATCGTCCGGCCGCTCAATATCTCGGGAATCGAGGAGCATCATGGGAAAGCTTGCGAATCAGGTTGCTGTTGTAACCGGCGCCTCCAAAGGGATCGGCGCCGCAATCTCCATCGCGCTCGCCGCTGAGGGCGCTTCCGTTGTCGTCAATTACGTCTCCAGCAAAGAAGGCGCCGACCGCGTCGTGAAAGAAATCGCCGCCAAGGGCGGCAAGGCCATCGCCGTCCAGGCCGATGTATCGAAGCACGCCGACGTTACCCGCCTCTTCGCGGAAACCAAAAAAGCCTACGGAAAACTGAACATCCTGGTGAACAACGCCGGCATCTATCAATTCGCGCCGCTCGAAGGCGTCACCGAGAAACTCTTCCACGACCATTTCAATCTCAACGTCCTGGGCCTGTTGCTCGCCACGCAAGAAGCCGCGAAGCTGATCGGCCCCGAAGGCGGCAGCATCATCAACATCGGTTCCGGCGTCAGCACCATCAACCCGCCCAACAGTTCCGTCTACACCGCGACCAAGGCCGCCGTTGACTCCATCACCGGCGTGCTCGCCAAGGAGCTGGGCCCGCGCAAGATCCGTGTGAATTCCATCAATCCCGGCATGATCGAAACGGAAGGCACTCAGACCGGCGGGTTCACCGAAAGCGATTTCCGCAAATGGGTGGAAGCGCAATCGCCACTCGGCCGCATCGGCCAGGCGGACGATATCGCCCCCACGGCGGTCTACCTGGCTTCGTCGGACTCCAAGTACCTCACCGGCGAAGTCATCCGCGTCACCGGCGGCATCTACTGACCAATTTGCCGCGTTCTATCCGCGATTCTGTCGGTGGCAGAGAAAGGGGCCGCGTTCGCAATTTACAACGCGGCCTCACCGCTTCCCTTTTTCGTAGTCCCGAAACGCCTCGCGAAGCTCATCCAACAAGTGCCCGTTCTTGATCTTGCCGCCTTCTGTCTTGTGCCGGCCCGACCAGAGTGTCTGCCCGTTCTTCGGCTGGACCAGCGAAACACGCGTGTACCCGGGCGGCACCAGGTTCTCCAAAGTCGCGCTGCTTGTGGCCGGAATATACTCGCCTTCGGGAACCAGTCGCACATGCGAGCTGGTGTCCAGCCGGAGGATCAAGTCGGCTCTTTGGCGGCTCTCCGCCATTTCAAAATGTCCCCACTTGCTCAACTCCAGAATCGTCGCGTATTCCAACTCGACGAATCCCGTCTCATTCTGGATGAACACCGTGTGCGCGTTCACCACCGCTTGCGGCAACACGGTCGGCTGTGCCCACGCGCTCCATCCGGCCCAGCACAGTACGAAAATAGGTAGGGAAATTCCCAGTCCAGGGAAAGAGTTCTTCTGCACGTGAACCTCCCAGACTCCTTTGAATGAATGCAAGCAAAGTACTCCTCGGGTGCTCCCTCAGAAACTGTCCCAAAGCACAGAATCCGGCCAACTGTCCGCGCTCTCCAGCGGGCCTCCGCGTTTCAGTCGCCTCGCCTTCCCCTGTACAATCTTCCGGTGCGCGTCCTGCTTTTGAATCTCTATTACCCGCCTGACACCTCGGCCACTGCGAAAATGGCGCAAGCCGTCGTCGCAGCCCTCGCGGAGAAGCACGACGTCACGGTGCTCTGCGGCCGGCCCTCGTACGATCCCGCCGAGCGGCATCCCTGGCGCCTCTATCAATCCGAACAATCCGGCCGCGTGCGGATTCTTCGCGTCGGCTCCTCGGATTACCCGCGCACACAGATGAAAAAGCGCGTCTTTAATTACCTCAGCTATGTTTTCCTGTCCGTTCCGCGCGCGCTGTTTCTTCCCTGTGACGTTATCCTTGCGATGACCGATCCTCCCTTCGAAGGGATCGTCGGCGCCTTCGGCGCCCTGCTGAAAAACAAGCCGTACGTCTATAACATCCGCGACCTCTATCCCGACATGGCCGTCGGCGGTTCGATCGTCAAGCCTGGCTTGCTTGCTCGCGTATGGGAAAAGCTGCATCGCTGGGCGCTGCGGCGCGCCACGCGCGTGGTGGTGCTTGGCGACGACATGCGCAATCGCATCCTGGCCAAAGATGTCGATCCCGCCAAAGTTGTCGTTGTTCGCGACGGCGCGGAGATCGCTCCGGTTGCTGCGCCCGCTCCGCCGCTCGACTCCGAAGTAATCCGCGCGATTCGCGGCGATTTCCGCTTTGTCCTTCTCCACGCCGGCAATCTCGGCTTCTATGGCGCTTGGGACACCTTGCTCTCAGGTGCCGCCTCGCTCGCGGACGATGGCGTCGGCCTCGTCTTCGTGGGCGACGGCGCGCAACGCCTTCGCCTCGAAACCGCCGCCGCGCAAATTCCCAACGTCCGCTTCCTTCCCTTCTTTCCTGGCAACAAAGTCTCCTCGGTTCTCGCCGCCGCGGACGCCCACATCATCACCATCAAACGCGGACTGGAGGGAGTCGTAGTCCCCAGCAAAATGTACGGTATCCTCGCCGCCGGAAAGCCCATCGTTGCCGTGGCCCCGCGCGAATGCGATGTCGCCTCCTTGGGCGAGGCAAAGGGCTTCTCGATTTCCCCCGATCCCGACGATCCCGCCGGCTTCGCGCAACTCGTTCGTCAACTCTCGCAAAATCCGGCGAGGCTCCGCCAAATGGGCCAGGCCTCTCTCGCCGCGGCTCCGGAATACGAGCGCTCCGCGGAACTCCGGAAGCTGGTGAACATTCTGGAGAAAGCGGCAACAAGCGGCCCACATCGAAAATAACTTCCTTTCCGATCCCCCTGTTTATATTGTAGTTACGACCATGTTCACGAACTTGTTATCACAACTCGCTGGCCTCAACTTTTAACTGGCGGTTCGCAATCTTTCGCGCTAATTTAATTACGCTGCGTGGGGCAGCTTCGACGGCTCTCTCTAAGCCGTCATCCATGAGCGTGACTTGGGAGCCGGATCCCGAACCGGCAACGTCTCTGTGAATCACTGGCAAATTAGCCCATTGCCAGTCTCCTCAGAACGAGCAATGGGGCTGAATGAGTGCGGGCCTGCTCGCTTTTTTGATTGCTTCGTCAGCATCTCTCCTTCTTACCGTACCCGTCCGGGCGCTGGCCATTCGCGTCGGCATGGTGGATCTTCCTGGACCTCGTAAAGTTCACCTGAAACCCATTCCGCTTCTCGGCGGCTTGGCCATCTATGGCGGCGTCATGCTGGCCATTCTGATCGTTTTCGACGGCGCCGCGCGCGCGCAAGTCGTCGGTATCGTCAGCGGCGCCACCCTCGTCACCGTCGTCGGCTTCCTCGACGACCGCGGCTGGCTGCACCACCAGATAAAACTTTTCGCCGCCATGCCGCTCGCCGCGGTAATTCTTCTGATCAGCGGTATTCACGCGCAGGTTTTCGGCCTCCTCTTTCACGGCAGCCCGGGTTATTGGCTGGACGCGGCGCTCACCATCGTCTGGGTCGTAGGAATCACCGCCTCGTTCAGCATTCTCGATCACATGGACGGGCTCTGCGCCGGCGTCGCCGCCATGGCCGCCGTTTTCTTTGCCATCCTCGCTTACCTCAACGGTCAGACGCTGGTGACCACCCTGGCAGCCTCCGTCCTCGGCGCTGCCGCCGGCTTCCTGCGTTGGAATTTCAAGCCGGCTAAGATTTTCATGGGCGACGGTGGCGCGATGTTTCTGGGTTTTCTGATGGCCACCCTCTCCTTGAAGCTCCGCCTGGACCACGCTTCTTCGCTGGCCACCTGGCTGGCCCCGGTGCTCATTCTCGGCGCCACCATTTTCGACACCACTCTTGTCACGATCTCTCGCTCGCGCCGCGGCTTGCTTCCCTTCGCAACGCCGGGAAAAGACCATTCCGCACATCGTTTGGCAAATCTCGGGCTCGGCCAGCGTGGCGCGGTCTTGACCATTTATCTGGTCGGCGCAGTCAGCGGAGCCGCCGCTATTTTCGTGGCGTATCTTTCCAACCGAGCCGCGGCTCTTGCGGGACTCGGCGTGGTTCTCGCCATGCTCCTCGCTGTCGCCTGGCTGGAGCGCGCTCCCTACGAGAAGCAAGCGCCGAGAACAAGAGCTTAGGACCTTTTAATCGAATTTTCCTCCACGGAACTTTCCGCTTCGGCCTGTGTTTGGTGTGCGGAGGGGGATTCGCTATAATCTTGCTTGCTGTTTGCTTGCCTGCCTGTTTTGGCCTCCCTGGCTGGTGACGCAACAGTTCTATCCTGGCGGCACGAACGAAAGAACTCTCCTTTAACAGGGTTGCGCGAGTTGTTGGAAGAAAAAAAATCCAGTTCCCCAAAAAGTGGGGACACCCAAGATGTAGTTGTCATTGGCAGCTCGGCAGCCGGGCTTTATACAGCCGCGCGTGTTGCCCGCGGAGGCCGGCGCGTCAGCGTGCTGGAATCGAAAGCAACTCCCGATCCCGCTCCGCGCACCCTGATCGTCACCGACTATTTCAAGAACCAGATCAGCGCCGCCGCTCGCTCCAGCATTCTGAATGAAATCCGCCGCTTCGAACTGTTTACCGACGGACGCTCGGCGCAGGTTATCCTCAAGCAACCTGACCTGATCATCGAGAGGTCGCGCCTGATTCGCTCGCTGGCGCAAGAAGCCGTTCACGCCGGCGCCACGCTGCGCTACGACACGCGCTTTCTGGATCTCTCGCCGAACGCCACGGGCCTCCATGTCCACGTGGACCAGGCGGGCAAACGCGAGGAACTTCACGCCGCCAGCGTCGTCGGCGCCGATGGCGCCACAAGCCGCGTCGCCCGGTCGGCCGGCTGGCCGCCCGTTGAAACCGTTCCGCTGGTTCAAGCCGTCGTGAAGCTTCCCAAAGATTGCCCGCAGGACACCACCCGCGTCTGGTTCGTCCCCGATGACACTCCATATTTTTACTGGATGATCCCCGAGTCCGCCGAACGCGCTGCGGTCGGCGTTATCGGAGAGCACGGCCGCTCCACCAAGCTTTTCTTCGACCGCTTCCTGGAAAAAAAGGGCTTCGAGCCGCTCGAATGGCAAGGGGCGCGCATTCCCGTTTACAACCGATGGGTCCCCGTTCAACGCACGGTCGGGAAGGGGGATGTCTATCTGGTGGGCGACGCCGCGGCTCAAGTGAAAGTCTCGACCATCGGCGGAATCGTCACCGGGTTTCGCGGCGCACACGGCGTGGCTGACGCCATTCTGCGAAAAGGCGGCTCCGAACTGCGCACGCTCCGCCGGGAACTCGGCACCCACTGGCTGATACGCCGCGCGCTGCATCATTTCAAGCAGGCCGACTATTCGGAGCTTGTGGATCTGTTGAACGATTCCACCCGCGAGTCCCTGGGCGAAATCAATCGCGACGAATCCACGCGGCTTCTCTGGAACGTCATCCTCCGCCAGCCGAAACTCGTCCTTCTTGGCCTTCGCGGACTTCTCCTCGGCAAGCGATAATCGGCGCGCGCGCGTTCTTTCATTTTTCACGCGGCGCGAATTTAGGCATACTGAAACTGTAAAGCCCAGGGCGACACGCGGTTCAACCGGCCTGAAAAGAAAAAGGAGATACGCGAGTGCGATTGACGGTAATCGGGTGTGGCTACGTGGGTCTGGTAACTGGCGCTTGCCTCGCCGCCGCAGGTCACGAAGTTTTCTGCACGGACATCGACGAGAATCGGATCGACCAGTTGAAAGCAGGCAAGGTCCCGATCTACGAGGAACACCTGGAGGAAGTCCTTCAGCGCGCCGCCAAAGAAAAGAAAATCGTATACACCTCCGACGCAGGTGAAGCCATTCGCGCAGGGGAAGTCATTTTCATCTGCGTTGGCACTCCTCCGAAGGAGTCGGGCGAGGCCGATCTCTCCGCCATCGATCATGTCGCGCGGCAAATCGCCACCGAGGCGCGCAGCCCGAAACTCGTCGTGGAAAAAAGCACCGTGCCGGCGCTGACCGGCGTGCAATTGCAGAAAGCCCTCGCCGCTTATTCCCCGGACGGAGGCACTAAATTTCAGGTCGCTTCCAATCCGGAGTTTTTGCGCGAGGGCACTGCCGTCGAGGATTTCTTTCATCCCGATCGCATCGTCGTCGGCGTCGAGGACGAAAAAAGCGCCGCCACCCTCCGCGAGATTTACACCCCCATCCTCGAAAAGAAATTCCATTGCCCGGTCCACTCGGGCAAGTGCCCGGCAGGTGCGGGCGGCGCACTCCTGGTCACCACCATCAGCAGCGCCGAACTGATCAAGCACGCTTCGAACTCTTTCCTCGCGCTCAAAATCAGCTACGCCAACGTGATCGCCGACCTTTGCGAGCGCATCGGCGCCGACGTCGAGGAAGTCACTCACGCGATGGGCCTCGATCCCCGCATTGGCACGCAATTTCTGAAAGCCGGCCTCGGCTTCGGCGGCTTCTGCTTTCCCAAAGATATCCAGGCCTTCATCCACCTTTCCGCCACCGTGGGCGTCGATTTCGACATGCTGAAAGCCGCCGAGCGGGTCAACAAGCAGCGCATCGACCGCTTCTTCGAAAAGGTGCACAAGGCTCTCTGGGTGATTCGCGGCAAGCGCGTGGCGGTTCTCGGCCTGGCTTTCAAGGCCAACACCGACGACATCCGCTTCGCCCCCGCGCTCGACGTGATTCGCCGCTTGCTTGAAGAAGGCGCGCAGGTGCACGCCACCGACCCGCAGGCAATCTCGCGCACAAAACATTTCTTCCCAAATGTTTCCTATTTCGATGATCCCTACGAAGCCCTGAAGGGTGTGGATGCCGCTCTTGTTTGCACGGAGTGGCCCGTATTCCGCAAGCTCGACTGGGAAAAGGCCGGCCATGTGATGGCCCGGCGCCTGGTGATCGACGGCAG
>DATMMG010000173.1:0-5156 GCA_035569815.1 Candidatus Methylomirabilota bacterium | reverse complement strand
CAGCAGGATGTGCGGCGCCCCCGAAACGGCACGCAGCGCGTGTCTCAGTCGAGCCAGCCGCCGTCGGAAACGGACCGAGCGCCCTCTCATCAGTGGGCGATAGAGAAAAAAGCCGAGGACCAGCAGCGCGGCAAAACCTGCCCCAAGGTAGATCAATGCCCTTTGCGCCTGTCCCTGCAGCGATGCCGGCAGCGAACCCGGGAGCAGCAAAATCCCAACGAAAACCAGGCCTCCCTGCGCAGCCACATCCATGAAGCGGTCCGCCACGTTGCCCGCAAGCACCGCGGCCGGGTTCGGACTGCGCCGCAAGCCCACCGCCAGACGAACCACGTCTCCTCCGATAATCGAGGGTAAGAAAAGTGTGGCGAAGAGGCCCCCGGTGTAACACCTGGCGCTGGTGCGAAGATCAAGCTGCGCCCCGGCGGCATTCACCACCATGCGCCACTTCGCGATGCCTACAGCGTGGGCGCAAAGATATCCAACCAGAATTGCCAGAAACGTCGTAGCGGGAACCCGGCGAATTGCTTCGGCGAGAAGATGCAGGGGAAGAAAATGCAGTAGTACGCCGATTACCGCTGCCGCCGCCAGCCAGCGCAGCGCAATCAGGAACCGGCCGCGGTTGCGTTTTTCAGAGTGGTGGGCGCCGATCATTCAGCGGGGCAGCTTAGCTGCCAAAAATCTCGTTGATTTTGGCCGCCAACTGAAAATCCAGGTTGCTGATTCCCTTCACGCTGTGCGTATTCAGATCGATCACCACTTTGTTCCAGACGTTGAACCATTCCGGATGGTGGTTCATCGACTCCGCCACCAGCGCCACCTGCGTCATTTTGCCGAAGGCCGCGGCAAAATCCTTGCATTCGAACGCCCGGTGCAATTTGCCGTCTACGAGGCTCCAGCCCTTCGCGTTTTGCAAATGCTGTTGCACTTCGGCGTCGCCCAATTTTTGTGCTGGCATGGACCTACCCTCCCCGGTCGGAGCTGCTGGCTGGCTCCATTATGCGTGCACAATCAGGGAGCGGCAAGAATTCAACGCGGCGCGTTGTGACCGCGGAAGATTGAACGCGCTCGCAATTTCCAGTACGCTTAGAGTTTCGCTCGCAATGATTTTCCGCGCCGTCCGAGCGTTCAGCCCTGTGGATCGGAGAAGTCCGTGAAAAAGAAAATTCGTGCCATTCAATATGGAATCGGGCCGATTGGCGCCTCAATCCTGAAACTCATGCGGGAAAAAGAGGCCATCGAAATCGTCGGCGCGATAGACAACGACCCCGCAAAAATCGGCAAGGATCTCGGCGAAGTGGTCGGCGCGGCCGACGCGCCCTGGGACGTGAAGGTTTCCGGCGACGTCCGGGGCGTGCTGGAGCAGTCCGCGGACGTGGTCATGCACACCACTTCATCCTCGTTGCCGAAGGTGGTGGATCAGTTGCTCGCCTGCATGGACGTGGGTTCCTGCGTCGTTTCCACATGCGAGGAACTTTCCTACCCGTATCGCACCCATCCTGAACTGGCCACGCAACTCGACAAATCCGCCAAAGAGAACGGTGTTGCCCTGGTCGGCACAGGCGTAAACCCCGGCTTCGTCATGGACAAGCTCGTCATCACTCTGGCGGCCGTTTCGCAGCGCGTCGAACACGCCAAAGCCTTGCGTATCGTTGACGCCTCCAAGCGGCGTTTGCCCTTGCAGAAGAAAATCGGCGCGGGACTGAGTGTTGACGATTTCCGTGACCGGGTGAACGAGGGCACCATCAAGCACGTCGGCCTTCCCGAATCTGTCGCGATGGTCGCCGACGCGCTGGGCCTTCGCGTTGACGAAATCACCGAAAGCATCGAGCCAAAGGTCGCCATCGAACGCGTGCAAACCGAATTCCTCACCGTCGAATCCGGCCAAGCCGCCGGTGTTCATCAAATCGCGCGCGGCCTTTCCGATGGAAAAGAACTCATCTACATGGAGCTTCAGATGTACGTGGGTGCCAAGGATCCGGCAGATACTGTCGAACTGAAGGGCCATCCGAACATCAGCCTGGTGATTCCAGGCGGCTCCCACGGAGACATTGCAACCGCTTCCGTGGCCGTCAATTCCATCCCATCGATTCTCGAAGCCCCCGCAGGCCTTCGCACTTCGCGCGACCTGGCGATCGGATTTTTCCCGCCCAAGGGATACAAGTAGAATGGACTACTTTTTCCAGAACCGCATCACGGCGGAGTAGTCCACATCCTCTTTCGCTTCGCCCTTCACATAACTGTAGACTTCCCGGGCCGCCGCGGTCGCCGGCAGAGCCACTCCGAGCTGATTACCCAAGTCCAGCAGTAGCCCCAGATCTTTGTGCATCAGCCGCAACGGAAAGCTCGGCTTGTAGTCGCCTTTCACCATCAGCGGCGCTTTCAAGTCCAGCAGGCCGGAGCGTGCCATGCTGGATTGCATCACTTCGATCAACTGCTCTTCACCCAGCCCCGCTCTTTTGACAACCGCAAGCGCTTCCGCCATCGCCCCAACCTGCAGCGCTAAAATCCCGTTCATCGCCAGCTTAATGGTTTGCCCCGCGCCGTTTGGTCCCAGGTGAAACCATTTCTTCCCCAGCACGCCAAGAACCGGCTCAACCGCCCGGAGTGTCTCTGCGTCGCCGCCGATCATGAACACCAGATTCCCCTCGCGCGCGCCCCAGTCGCCGCCGGTTACCGGCGCGTCCAGGAATCGCACATTGCGTTCGGCGCACGCGGCGGAAATGCGCCGCGCCATCACTGGAGAAATCGTGCTGGAATCGACATAGGTGCTTCCGGCCCGCAGACCCGCCAGCGCCCCATCATCTTTCCCCTCATGGCCCCAAAGGATTTCCTCCAGCGCCGGGGGATCGCTGACAATCGTGAAAAGAATGTCCGAAGCCGCGGCGGCTTCCCGAGGCGTCTTCGCCAGTTTCCCTCCCGCGGCCACCACGTCGGACGCACGCGACGCCGTGCGGTTCCACACCGTAACCGAATGACCCGCTTTGAGCAGGTTCAGGCTCATCGGCCGCCCCATCAGGCCAAGTCCAATGAATCCAATCTTCCGGGAAGGGGATGCAGTGCTCACAAAACGCCTCCTGACACCAACTTTCCGTTGGAGTCTCTGTGACAACTGAAGTATTCGAATAAATTGTAGCCGATTCGCCGAAGGGAATGGTGCAGCCGAGGACGGTTCAGACCGCTTTTGGACGCTGCGGCAGGGTCAGGAGAGAAGCCGCCGACGATGGAGATAGGCCAATCCCGGCACTGGCCGAAGCAGCCTGTGAATTCTCCGGCTGGGCTGGGGCAGGCTCGGGGGGCGTCTGCAGCTCCGCTATTTCGGGAGCCTCTTCGATTCGATGGATATATTGGTAGGGAATCTCCCAGCGAAAGTAGCTCCGCTTGCCGCGTTGCTCCACGTGTTGTTCGAGGAAGATCGAGCGCCCGGAATCCGCCGCAAACTTGCCGGAAGCGGGCAGAAGGACATCGCCCACGCGGTATTGCACGGTAACCTTGCGGCCCAAAAACTGAGCGTACGACGCCATTCATTCGAGTCTGCTCGGGGGGTCACAAGAGGGTCAATAGTACTGACGGTCTGTTACTTCGTCGGGTGTGGAAAACTGGCGGCAACAGGCTTGGGCCGCACCACCAAGTCGCCGGCGATCAACACAAACAGCGCCGAGACAATCCCAAACGCAAGGATCGACGCCACCATCGGCGCTGCCCAGGACAAACCGTGCGAAATCCTGCGAACCACATGAAAAGCAATGTACGCACCTGCAATGCCGCCAAAGGCGCCAAAAAGGCGTGTAAATCTCGACAGCTCTAATGCCGCATGGCAGGCAGGACAACTGATTTCATAGGAATGCGCGAGCGCCGTCGCCCACGGTATCCGCACAAAACATAAGGGGCACTTTCGTTTCCCCATGACTCCTGCTACCTCCATGCATTCCTTATCTTTGCAAGTCGGAAAGCACTGCTTCCGCCGCCCTGCGGCCGCTGGCCAATGCGCCGTTAATCGAAGCGTTGTCGCGATGATCGCCGCAAGTATAAACGCCAGGACGAATCCGCACAGGCCTCTGCGGGGGCTCTAACGCGCCTGGATACTGCTGGGGTTGCGCGTGCGTGATGCGGTAGCTCCGAAGCAGTTTCCATGTGCTGGCCGCTTTGCCAAACAGGTTCTTCATTTGGGCGATAATAAATCCGCCCAACTGGGCGTCCGTGAGTTGGTGAATGCCCAGAACCGAAACCGAAACCAGGTGCTTGCCGGCGGGCGCATACGTAGGAGCAATGAGCGAGATCACGGCAAAATTATTGATCGGCCCCGCGCCGTCGCCGTTCAGGAGCAGAATAGGCTCAGCCACCGGAGCTTCTTCGGCGGCAAAATAGAAACACGTCACGCTGCGCGAAGCGGGCTCCACTTCGCCGACAAGATGCGCCGCCGATGGCCCATCCGCGGCAATCACCGTTGCGCGGACTCGAAGCGTCTCACCTCCGGTGAGGGTTAATTCGTTTTCGTGCAGTGCTTCCACACGCATATTCAACCGCACGGCGCCGCCCGGAAAACTCTCTGCGATTTGCGAGGGAATCGCTCCCATGCCTCGAGCGGGCAGCGACGTATCTCCCTCCGACATCATTTTCAGAACGAATTCGAACATGCGGCTTGAGGATTTCAGTTCTGCATCCAGCAGAATTCCCCCCAGAAACGGGCGAAAAAAGTGATGGATCATCTCGCTGGAAAAACCTTCCGCCGCAAGCGCCTCTTTCGTGCTGCGCTCGGGGCGCCGGAAAATATCTTCGATCGAAGTACGCCGCAAGCGGCCGCGCAACCGCGCGATGCGAAGTTTGTCGGCCAGCGTCCCGAATTGCGATTGAAATGCTTCTTTCCACGCCCCGGGAGTCCTCCATGGGTCCACCAGCTTGTGCATGCGCCCCCCGTACCAGGAAAGCGCGCCGGGTAGAAACGGCTTCAGCTCGAGGCGGGAGTAATCGAGGCAGCGCTTCGCCTCGGGATAGGCGGTCAGCAGGACTTGAAAACCGCGATCGAGGAGAAATCCATCCACTTCGTCCGTTCGCACGCGGCCGCCGATTCCGTCCGAAGCCTCAAGAATCTGGAAGCTGACTCCTTTTGCTTGCAATTCTCGCGCGCAGCACAAACCGGCTAAGCCGGCGCCAACGAT
>DATMMG010000172.1:0-5320 GCA_035569815.1 Candidatus Methylomirabilota bacterium | reverse complement strand
GTGCGGTCGAGTGGATTCGAACCACCACGGTATTGCTACCGCCAGCCCCTCAAGCTGGTGCGTCTGCCAGTTCCGCCACGACCGCACAGAGGTAAGGAATACATTGTAGCCGCGCCAGAGAAAACCGGCAAGGCGCGAACTTGCTACAACTTTACAAAACCTTCTGCCACTTGCTGCTTGCTCGAACGGACGGCCTCGGAAGGCCGTCCCTACAAAAACGTAGCGATCGCCTGGGGCGATATTAAGGCTTGGTCGGCGCTGCTGGTGCCGGTTGTGATTGCGCCGGGGCCGAAGACTGTGGCGCCGCGGGTGCGGGCGTTACTGGCGCCGGGGTCGGCACAACAGGGGCGGTCTTCGCGGGCGCGGGCTTCGAATACTTTTCGAGAACCGAACTGCCGCCCACGGTTCCCAGGCCGCGGTCCACCTTAACCACCATCGCCAGCGCGCAGATCATGAACATGATTGCACACCACGTGGTCGCCTGTGAAAGGATCGTCGCCGCGCCGCGCGGTCCAAACGCCGTCTGGCTGCCCGCGCCGCCGAACGCGCCGGCAAGATCCGCCGCTTTGCCGCTCTGCAGCAACACCACGATGATCAACACAAGGCAGTTGAGCACGAAAAAGGGCGTCAGCACGTAGCCGCCCCACGAAAAGTGAAATCCGATATAAATGATCGCAAAGCCGATCAGCAGCGCGATCGTCCATTTCATCCAGCCTGGCATTTCCCGCTCCTCAAACTTATAAGATCTCGTTCCGCCCGCGCCTTGCGCCCGGCGTTCCTATCGCTTCCAGTCCTTCACGATGCTCGCGAACGACTTCGGATCGAGGCTTGCCCCGCCAACCAGCACGCCGTCGAGTTCCACCTGCGCCATCAATCCCTGAATGTTGTCGGGCTTGACGCTGCCGCCGTAGAGAATCCTGAGGGCAGCCGCGTGGCCGGCGTTGAACATTTCCGCCGCACACTGGCGAACGAACCGATGTACGGCCGCAGCAATTTCCGGCGTGGCCGTGTGGCCCGTGCCGATTGCCCAGACCGGTTCGTAAGCTACCAGAATACGGGAGAATTCCTCGGGGGTCAACGCGCCCACACTCTCCTCGAATTGGCACTTGCAGATATTTTCGGTGCGCCCGGCCTGACGATCGGCCAGCATTTCGCCAATGCAGACGATAGGAGTGAGGCCCGCGACGAGTGCGGCTTTGGTCTTTTTGAAGACCATTTCGTTGGTTTCGCCGAAGATGTGGCGGCGTTCGGAATGGCCGATGATGGCGTAGCGACAGCCCGCTTCCACCAGCATCCCAGCGGAAATTTCTCCCGTGAACGCGCCTTCTTTTTCCCAGTAAACGTTCTGGGAGCCGATCGCGATGTGCGTGCCTTTCGTAGTTTCGACCGCGGAGGGGATGTCAATCGACGGAGGAGCGATCACGATGTCGCAGTCCGTGACGCTCGCGACCAGCGGATTGAACGCCGCGAAGAACGCGCGCGTCTCCGCTTGCGTCTTGAACATCTTCCAGTTACCGGCAATCACATGGCGCCGCTTGGATTGGGTCATTTGTTGGTGAGGGCCTCCACGCCCGGAAGTTTGCGGCCGCCGAGAAATTCCAGCGAAGCGCCGCCGCCGGTCGAAATATGCGAAATTTTTCCGGCGAGGCCCGACTGGTGAATAGCGGCCACGGAATCGCCGCCGCCGACAATGGATATCGCACCGGAAGAGGTGGCGTCAGCCACAGCATGAGCGACGGCCAGAGTGCCCTTGGCAAACGCGGGCATCTCAAACACGCCCATTGGGCCGTTCCAGACAATGGTTTTTGCCTTGGCAATTTCCGCGGAGTAGGCGGCAATCGTTTTTGGCCCGATGTCGAGTCCCATTTGATCGGGGGGAATCGCGGATACCTCCACAACCTTTGTGGGTGCGTCCGCTTTGAATTCCGGAGTGACGACATTGTCCAGCGGCAGCAGCAGCCTGAAATTTTGCTGTTTCACATCCGCAAGAATCTTCCGCGCGAGGTCGAGTTTGTCTTCCTCAACAAGGGACTTGCCGATGCAGGCGCCCTGCGCTTTCAAAAAGGTGTATGCCATGCCTCCGCCGATGAGCATGGCGTCGGCAATCTTCATGAGGTTTTCGACCACTTCGATTTTGTCGCTGACTTTCGCGCCGCCGATAATGGCCACGAAGGGACGCGTCGGGTTGCTGATCGCTTTGCCGATGTAGGCGAGTTCTCTTTCCATCAGCAAGCCGGCGGCGGCCTGCTTCACGAATCTGGTGATCCCGACCACGCTGGCGTGCGCCCGGTGCGCGGAACCGAACGCGTCGCAGACGAAGAGGTCATCGCAGAGCGCAGCCAGTTGCTTCGAGAAAGCTTCGTCGTTTTTCTCTTCCTCAGGGTGGAAGCGCACATTTTCAAGCACGAGCACGTCGCCGTCCTTCAGCGCCTTGCTTTTCGCTTCCGCATCGGGGCCAACACAATCCGCTGCGAACGCGACCGGCTTGTCCAATAGATCTTCCAGCTTTTTCGCCGCGGGTTTCAAGGAATACTTGGCATCGGGCCCGCCCTTGGGCCTGCCGAGATGCGAGGCAAGCACCAGGCGTCCGCCTTTTTCCATCGCAAGCTTCAGCGTGGGCAGAGTCTCGCGGATGCGGGTGTCGTCTGTAACCACGCCGTCTTTCAGCGGCACGTTGAAGTCCACGCGGACGAAAACGCGCTTCCCGCGCAGGTCGAGGTCTTGAATCGTGAGTTTAGTCATGAATTCGTCCGTGTCGAGTGTAATCAGGAATCAGTAATCGGTAATCAGTAATCGGATAACAGCGATCAGCGATCAGATAACAGGAGGCTCTGCCTGGCGCACTTGTTCTCGCGCTGGACGAGAAGTTTCTGTTATCTGTTATCTGATCGCTGTTATCCCTAATCTAGACTCGCAACCGTTTGGCTGCCGCACCCTCGTTGCCGCCCATCAAAACTTCGACGCGAGCAGCTTGATCAGATCGCGGCAACGGCAGGAGTAACCCCACTCGTTGTCGTACCACGCCAGCACTTTCACGCAGCGGTCGCCGACCACCTTGGTGTACTCGGCGTCCACGATCGAAGAGTGCGAGTTCCCTTTGAAATCGCAGGAGACGAGCTCTTCTTCCGTATAGCCGAGAATTCCCCTCAACGGGCCATTGGAAGCTGCTTTCAGCGCCGCGTTCACCGAATCTTTCGTCGCGGGCTTCTCGACGAACACGGTCAGGTCCACCACGCTGACGTTGGGCGTCGGCACGCGCATCGCGTAACCATCGAGTTTGCCTTTCAATTCCGGTACCACCAGGTGCAGCGCCTTTGCCGCGCCCGTCGAGCTTGGAATCATGTTGATGGCCGCGGCTCGCGCCCGGCGCAAATCCTTGTGCGGCAAATCGAGCAGTTTCTGATCGTTGGTGTAGGAGTGGATGGTGGTCATCGTACCGCTCTGAATGCCGAAGGTTTCATGCAATACCTTGGCGACCGGAGCAAGGCAGTTCGTGGTGCAGGAAGCGTTGGAAATCACATGATGCTTCGCGGGGTCGTAGGTCTTGTCGTTCACGCCGAGCACAAACGTGGCGTCGGGATCTTCCGCCGGCGCCGAAATGATTACTTTCTTCACCGGCGTCCGCAGATGCTTCTTCGCTTCGGGCCCCTTGGTAAAGAGGCCGGTGGACTCGACAACGATATCCGCGCCGACGCTGGCCCAGTTGATTTCCGCCGGGTCCTTGACCTTGAAAACCTTGATGGCCTTGCCTTCGATGCTGATCGTGTCGTCGGTGTGGGTGATACGGTGCGGCAGATTGCCGAGCACGGAATCGTATTTCAACAGATGCGCGAGCGTCTTGGCATCCGTAATATCGTTGACGGCGACGAACTGAATGTCCTTGTCGTCGATGGCGGTGCGCACAATATTGCGACCGATGCGGCCGAAGCCGTTGATTCCTACCTTGATTGGCATGCTTCCTCCGGTGCGGGTTTCTGGATTGCGGCGAGACATCAGGAACGCAAGGCGCCGCGGGTGGAACAGAAAATGCTAGGTGGAGTGTAGCGAAAAGTCAACGAAAGACAATGCACCTGCGTCACAGATTGCCAAAGAAATTTCTTGTGGCCCCAATTCTCGAGAAACGGCAAGATGAATGCCTCGTGAATGCATAAGGGGCGCTTAGAAATGCTGAGTTTTGACTCCACTCGCACGATCGGCTGGTTGTCCGTTTTCCTGCTAGGAATTGTTATTGCGCTTCCCTATCTTCCGCCACTTGGTTCCGGACGGAACGCCCCTTCTTTATCCGGCTTCTTTCGCTTCCCGTTTCGCCGCATGGCCTTTCACTATTGGCTTGCGCCGCTGTTGGCCGTGGGGTCCTTCGTACATGCGTGGATTCCCATGGCTTCACGCCACATGCCACGCACGAATTACTACGGTCTTTGGCTTGCCACCCTCGCCCTGGGATTGATTCTGGCGCAACTTGGATTGGGCCTGCTGCTGCGTTCCACCAGGCAGAGCGCACCGAATTTGCTGCGCCGCACCCATTTCACGTTGATGTTGGGAATTGCCGCGCTGGTGCTGTTGCATCTCTGGATGAACAGCCCATTGATTCACGGTGTAAGTTGATTGCTGGGAAGAACTCCGACCCACGGCTGGGGTTTGCGCCTCCGCGCTACTCCGGGTATTGCTTGATGGAGCTTACTTTGTCTCCCCGAAAATGCACGAACACTGTTTTGTCCGGCGGGTGTCCGTAAATCCAGTCTTCCGTGTCGTAGCCCTCCGCGTCCCGTTCGCGAACCTTGCGATCGGGCTTCCCCATCGCGGCCACAACTTCCTCACGGTCCATTCCCAATATCGCGTGGCGTTCGGTGATGGCCTTTTTCGTTTCCGGAGGCAGCGTGTCGATCCAGTGCACGGCGGCGGAGTGTTCCTTCGCAAAATCGAGGAAGGGGGAAAGCATGCTCTTCAGATCGTCGGGCGAGAGATCGGGAATGTTTTTCGGGAATTGAAGGTACAGCGTGCCGCCCGCTCCCGGCTGAAAGCCCGCGGGTCCCTGCTCTTGCGTCGTGGTGGTGGTGGTTTGCGGGGCCTGGGAAGGCCCGCCCATTCCGAATTGAATATGGTCGCGCCAACTATGCTTCGGACGCCCGCCACCGTTGACGTCCACGATGATGGTGTGTTCGTGAAATTCCAGCTTGGTGATCTGCGCGTTGTCGCCGCTATTGACCGCCGCGCCGCGCTTTGAAATGACGCGATCGAGATCTTCCTGGTTGAGCGCCTTATCAGTATAGAGAATGTATCCCTCTTTACCGCCCGGGATGGGTTTGCGCACTTTGGCGAA
>DATMMG010000171.1:0-5826 GCA_035569815.1 Candidatus Methylomirabilota bacterium | reverse complement strand
GGCCGCTGATGCGGGGGGCGGTGCATTTGCCGGAGGCGGTGGAAGTGCAGGCGAAGTGAGCGACGGGCTGGGTCGAAAGTTGGAGTTACGTTCGACCTACTGGACAGATTGAGCTAACACTTTTGTCTGGTGGTGAGGATTGCATCTCAAAAGCGGGAGCAGAGCTCCCCTTCGGCAAGCTCAGGGCAGGCCGCACTACGAAATTAGAGCGCGCGGCCGGCGGCTGCGGCGGAGGCCCAGGCCCATTGGAAATTGAAGCCGCCGAGGTGGCCGGTGACGTCGACGACTTCGCCGATGAAAAACAGGCCGGGGACTTTGCGGGCTTCCATGGTTTTGCTGGAGAGATCGGCGGTGTCGACGCCGCCGGCGGTGACTTCGGCTTTTTCGTAGCCTTCGGTGCCGGCGGGGCGGATCAGCCAAGAGTGCAATTCCCTTTCGAACGTGTCGAGGGCGATGTTGGTCCAGGCTTTTGGAGGATGGAATTTGAGCCAGCGTTCGGCGAGGCGGCTGGGGAGAAATTCGTGGAGGGCTTTTTCGGCTACGGCGGCGGTGCGCGTGCCGGCTTCGCGAATTTTTTGGGTGGCTTCGCGGCCGGGGGCTAGATCGATTTGCAAGGATTCGCCTTCCTTCCAGTAGCTGGAGGCTTGAAGGATTGCGGGGCCGCTCAGGCCGCGATGGGTGAAGAGCATTTTTTCGCGGAAGGCGGAGTTCCCTGCCGAGGCGATGATTTCGGTGGAGACGCCGGCGAGGTCGGAGTAGCGCTTGCGGTCGGCGGGATGGAAGACGAGAGGGACGAGAGCGGGGCGGGTTGGGACAATCTTCAGGCCGAATTGGCGGGCGAGATCGTAGCCGAAGCCGGTTGCGCCCATTTTGGGGATGGAGATGCCGCCGGTGGCGACGACGAGGACGGGGGCACGATATTCGGTTTCGCCGGCGCTGACGGCGAAAGAAGTGTCGTGGCGGACTTCACGGATGTTGGCATTGACCACGATTTTTACATTGGCGTAGCGGCACTCGGATTCGAGCATGGTGATGATTTGCGTGGCGGAATTGTCGCAGAAGAGCTGGCCGAGAGTTTTTTCGTGGTAGGAGATTCCGTGTTTTTCGACGAGGGCGATGAAATCGGCGGGGGTGTAACGCGCGAGGGCGGATTTGGCGAAGTGAGGATTTTCGGAGAGGAAGTGTTTTGGCTGGGTGTGGAGATTCGTGAAGTTGCAGCGGCCGCCGCCGGAGATGAGGATTTTCTTGCCGATTTTTTCGGCGCGTTCGAGGAGGACGACGCGGCGGCCGCGTTTTCCGGCTTCGATGGCGCACATGAGGCCGGCTGCGCCGGCACCGAGGATTAGGACGTCGAAATTGGACAATTGAGGGGATCGCCTTTCGAAGATGGGATTGCCGGGAGGGCCCGGGGATTGAATATGCGAGGATACCTTTAATTTGTAGTTGGGGCAGCTAAGAACGGATACGCTTGCCGGCCCTTCGCGGCTCAGGATTAACTGGAAGCCGGCGCAACCTCTTGGCCACTTGAAAGTGGCCGCTACGGGGACGGAGCGGCCCGCCTCGGAAGGCGGGCCCTACACAAGCTTGGGCTTGGTGTGTATACTTGCTCTACGAGAAGTCTACTTCAGGCGCGTGCGAAGAGCGCCGCTAGGAAAGAACAATGTTCATCGCACGAATGGTCGCTGTCCTCTAAAAGCCGCATCGCCCGCGGCACCCTCGTTTTCCCGATTTCCTACTAACCATTTTCCGCGCTGACGCCAGCGTATTCTAGCCGCGTCTGCGCAGACGGTGAAGGTATCCATGTCCGTACAGGATTTGCAGCCACCGGCCGCCGAGCCCATGGTGACCATTCAGCCCGGGTTGTGGAGTTCGATTCGTGAAGCGCTTCGCGGGTCGCATCAGGACTTCACGACGGGGAGTTTGAATCGCGCGATTCTTTTGCTGGCGATTCCGATGGTGCTGGAAATGGTGCTGGAATCGCTTTTTGCGGTGGTGGACGTTTTCTGGGTGGGGCGGCTGGGCGCGGATGCGGTGGCGACGGTTGGCTTGACGGAATCGCTGCTGAGCCTGGTGTTTGCGGTGGGGCTGGGGCTGAGCCTTTCGACGACGGCGATGGTGGCGCGGCGTATCGGCGAAAAAGATCCGCAGGGCGCGGCGGTGGCCGGGGCGCAGGCGATTTTTCTGGGATTTGGTGTATCGGCAATTATCGGCATTCCGTGCTGGTTTTATGGAGGCGATCTGCTGCGGCTGATGGGTGCATCGCCGGCGATTGTGGCGACGGGAAGCGGCTACGCGCGGATCGCGCTGGGCGGAAGCGGCGTGGTGCTGCTTTTGTTTCTGAACAACGCCATTTTTCGCGGAGCGGGAGACGCGGCGGTGGCGATGCGGCTGCTGTGGGTTTCGAACATCATCAATTTGATTCTGGATCCGTGTTTTATTTTTGGGATTGGACCGTTCCCGAAGATGGGGGTGACGGGCGCGGCGGTGGCTACGTTTACCGGGCGAAGCATCGGCGTGGCGTACCAGTTTTACCGGCTGCTGCGGGGGACGGAGCGCATTCGGATTTTGACTTCTCAGATCCGGCTGGATTTTCAGGTGATGTTCCGGCTGGTGCGGGTTTCGCTGACGGGGATTCTGCAATTTGCGATTGCGCATACGAGCTGGATTGGATTGGTGCGGATCATCAGCGTGTTCGGATCGGCGGCGCTGGCGGGATACACAATTGCGATTCGCATTTTGATTTTTATTCTGATGCCGTCGTGGGGATTGAGCAACGCGGCGGCGACATTGGTGGGGCAAAACCTGGGGGCGCGACAGCCGGAGAGGGCGGAGATTTCGGTTTGGCGAACCGGGTTTTACAACATGCTTTTTATGGGAGGGATTGGCGTTGTTTTTTTGATCTGGGCGACGCCAGTGGTGCGGCTGTTTACGCAGGACCCGGAGGTGGTGCCTCTGGCCGCTTCGTGCCTGCGGATTTTGAGCTACGGGAACATCGGGTACGCGTACGGAATGGTGATGCTGCAGGCGTTTAACGGGGCGGGCGATACGGTGACGCCGACGGTGGTGAATTTTTTTGGGTTTTGGATGCTGGAGATTCCACTGGCGTATGTTTTGGCGCTGCGGATGGGTTGGCAGGCAAAAGGGGCGTACGTTTCGATTGTGGTGGCGGAATGCGCGATTGCGTTGGCGGGGGTGATTTTGTTTCGGAGGGGGAAGTGGAAGGGGAGGAAGATTTGAGGGGGGAGGGCCGGAGATACGGCGCCCGTCACCTCCTGCGGCGAGCAGACGGGACGGGGCCCCTATAAAGCGCAAGCGTCCGCGAGGTTGCGATATTGCCGTGGTCTCTCCACTCCGGTCGGGATGACCCAGCGAGAGAGGAATAAGAAGGAATGAAAGATAAGCGAATTGGTGGCATTAGATCGTAAGAGCCCACCCTTCGCAAAAAGCGCGAAGGATGGGGCACCCTCAAGTTCATTAGTTGGGAGAAGCAACAGGAAATCGAAGGGCACAGCCAGGAATGGCTGTGCCACTTTTATTTTGTGGCTACGGGTAGTTCGATGAAGCTTAGTTGAGTGGGCGTGTGGTAGATGCGCTGGGTGGCTTTTTTGTAGTCGTCGGGCTTGGCCCAGAAAATGTTTGGGACGAAAGTTTGCGGGTTGCGGTCGTATAGCGGGAACCAGCTGGACTGAATCTGGACCATGAGTTTGTGGCCGGGCAGGAAGACGTGGTTCGCGGTGGGTAGCGCGAAGCGGTAGACGAGTGGCGTATCGCGCGGGATGGATTTTGGGTTTTCGAAACTTTCGCGATAGCGGCCGCGGAAGATGTCGGCGGAGATCATCAGCTCGTAGCCGCCCATGTTGGGGTGGCTGGCGACTTCGTCGGGATAGACGTCGATGAGTTTGACGACCCAGTCGGAATCGGTGCCGGTGGTGGAGGCGAGCAAGTTGGCGATGGGCTGGCCGCTGATTTTTAGCGGCTCTTTTAATTCGTCGGAAATAAAGGTGAGGACGTCAGGGCGGCCGGAGGCTTCGCGCTGGTCGTCGACGAGCCATTCGGGCCAGGTCATGCCGTTGTCGTAGCCGACGGGTTGACTCGGGCGGGCGCGGAATGGAACGGGCTTGGCGGGATTGGAGACGTACTCGTCGTAGGCGGCGTCGTCTTTTGCGGGAGCGGAGAATGATAGCTTCAGGCCGGCAGAGAGATAGAGCGGCGTGGGTTTGACGTTGCAGCCTGTTGCGCAGCCTGACGGCCAGCTGTTGAGCTTGAGCCAGCGGTTGGTGCCGGTTTCGAATGCGTTGACAGGGGCGACTTCGGATTGCGGGGCGCCGTCTTTCAGATAGCGCGCGAGGAACGGACGCAAAATTTCCTGGCGGAAGTAGAGGCCGGTGTCGCTGCCGAAATGCAGCGCGCCGAGGGCGCTGGCCTCTTCAATTTCCTGACCGTGATGCCAGGGGCCGAGGACGAGGAAGAGCTTGTCGTTGGCGGTGTCTTTGGGCTTGAGGGCTTTGTAGACCGCGGGGGCGCCGTAGATGTCTTCCTGATCCCAGAGGCTGTCAACCAGCATGGTGGGCACCTTGAGCGGCTGGGCGGCGAGGATTTTGTCCATCGCCTGTTGCTGCCACCAGGAATCGTAGCTTGGATGCTCGAGGAGTTTTTTCCAGAAGCCGAGTTGTTCCATGCCATGTTGGCGGCCGAGCTCGCCGGCCGAGCCCGCGCGTAAATACAAATCGTAGTCATCGTGAACGCCGGACCACCATTTCACTTCGTTCTTGCGGTCGGCTTCCTGTTCGTAGATGTAGGGCATGTTCTGCTGGCGGAAGGCGCCGTTGTGGAACCAGTCGTCGCCCATCCAGCCATCGACCATGGGATTCATGGGAACGGCGACTTTGAGGGCGGGATGCGGATTGACGAGAGCCATTAGAGGCAGAAAGCCGTCGTAGGAAATTCCGAGGATGCCGACCTTGCCGTTGGTTTCGGGAATATTTTTGACGAGCCAGTCGATGGTGTCGTAGGTGTCGGTGGAGTGATCGACGGGCGAGGGATTCAGCGGGCCGTGGAGGGGGCGGGTCATGACGTAGTCGCCCTCGGAGTTGTATTTGCCGCGAACGTCCTGGATGACGCGGATGTAGCCGTCTTCGACGATGACTTCGGTGGCGTTGTCGTAGCCCCATAGAGCGGGGCCGAGGTGGGAGCTGTTTTTGTGGGAGACCTGATCGTCGGCGTTGTAGGGAGTGCGGGTGAGGAGGATGGGGGCGTTTCTTGCGCCCTTGGGGACGAGGATGACGGTGTGGAGTTTAATGCCGTCGCGCATGAGGATCATGACGTCGCGGCGCTCGTAGTCGAAATCTTTGGTGACGGGCTGGAAATGTTCTGGCGTTTCGCTGGGGAGAGTGGCGTTCTGTTGCGCTGCGGCCGGGCCAGGAACGGAAATAGCCAGCGCCAGCCCGCAAGTTGCGGCGAACAGAAAATTCACAAATGCCTTGTCGTGCGTTGCACTGCGGATCATCCGATTCTCCCCTCGCCATCGTGGCGACATGGTTTGTTTGGTCATTGTTATGATTTCGCCTTCGGCCTTCTGCCAAGAGAGCTGGGCCACTTAAAAGTGGCCGCTACGGGGCCGGAGCGGATTATAGACGAATAACGGCGTTGTGTCCGAATAACGCCGATACTTTCGCGCAGGGCAAAGGGATACACTTTGGGGATGGCGCACGCGGTGATGAGTCCACAGCTTCCCTCGCCTCCCGGGCCGAGAGGGAATTTTTTCCTGGGCAGCGCGCGGGAACTGGCGCGCAACTGGCCCGGACATTCGGAGCACTGCGCGCGCGA
>DATMMG010000170.1:0-5004 GCA_035569815.1 Candidatus Methylomirabilota bacterium | reverse complement strand
GTCGCCAACTGCCGCCTCGGCAAACGCGCCCTGAAATTCCGCGACTGGGGCAAAGTAGCCGCCACGTTTTGCGATCTGCAAACCGGCCGCGCCATCCGCATCGCCGCAAAAGAATCCTCCAAACAAGCCGCGAAAGACCTTTTCCCCGACCTACCGAAGGAAGAAGGCCAGCAAAAAGCCTACGCGCAACTCTCCGACGATGTCCTGTTCTCCAAAGAATGGGTGAAGGTCGAAATCCACCCCGAGGATCTTCCCGGCTTCAAAGGACCGCGCGTCGTCTGCGCTCAGTGCGGCGAAGGCATCAACTTCAAGCGCGAAGTAACCGTCAACGGCCGCACGCTCTGCCGCGCCTGCGCCGGCGAACGCTACTACGCGCACGCGGACTGAGACTCCAGGGGACTTTGAATCTCCACCAGTTTACTTGGACCAACTCCCGCGGACCTCTTGCCGCTCCGGCAGCAACCACCTGATCTTCGATCGGCGGATAAAGGCCACCGCCACCGAGGCAAGAAACGCGAACAGGATCATCAACCACAGGATCCCCAGAAGCGAATCAGTCGCCGTGTTATACATCGCCAGGCTCCACAGCGCGGGTTTCATCTGCGCATTCAGAGCCTCCGCGTTGTAAGCAGGCGTGTTCAGATAATCTTTAAGCAGTTGAATCCGCGCCCCGCCGGAAACTCCCGCTAGCAGAATCGCGATTTGGAGGTATTTTGCGGTTGCCTGGCTTACATTGTCGGCCAGATAGCGCGAAAGAACATTTTCTGTCATCCGCCGGAAAATCAAGGAAACACCGAAAGCTAAACCCAAGGCTACGACCACCGATACACCGAAAAGAAGCACAAACATTGGCCCGAATCCCCCCAAGTCTGGATATAAAGCAGGGCAAGTATCCACTAACTTACCCATTGGATCATAGAACTCTTTCCGGGGGATGTTCCTAAAGCGCAAAGGTTTTCATTTTCGAACCGGCGTGGAGGAATTATTCTGCGTTAGAATTGCCTGTCCATGTTTTCGCTTCCCCCGATCACCCTGCGCCTCCGTGGCTGGAAACTGATTGACCGCGTCGCGGTCGCCTTCCTTCTTTTATGCTCCGTCGCATTGGGCGCTGCCGCTGGATTGCTCTTCGTCTACGAAAGCGATCTCCCGGAAATCCGCGCGCTCGAAACCTACCGCCCCAACGTGGTCACCGAAATCTATGCCGACGACGGTCAGCTCGTTGGCAGCTTCGCCCTGCAGCGCCGCATCCTGATGACCTGGGAGCAGGTTCCCAAGGTTCTCTACAACGCGGTCACCGCCATCGAAGACCAGCACTTCGAAGATCACTGGGGCGTGGACTTCCCCCGGGTGGCCGGCGCCGCTTATCGCAACATCCTCAAACACCGTAAAGCCGAAGGCGCCAGCACCATCACCATGCAGCTCGCCGGGAATCTTTTCCTCGACCGCAGCGACCGCAGCTTCCGCCGCAAAGCCCAGGAAATGCTCCTCTCCTTACAAATTGAGCGCCGCTACACCAAGCCGCAAATCTTCACCATGTATGCGAACCAGGTCTACCTTGCCCACGGCAACTACGGCTTCGCTGCTGCCGCGCAATTTTATTTCGGCAAAAACGTCACCGACCTGAATCTCCAGCAAGCCGCGCTCCTCGCGGGGATGATTCGCGGCCCGATCTATTCTCCGCTCACCGACCCGGCGCGCGCGTTGGCTCGCCGAAATCTCGTGATCCACCAGATGATGGAAGAAGGGAAAATCTCCCCTGCCGAAGAAGAAGCCGCCAAGAAAACCCGCCTCGGCCTTCACGTCCAGTATCCGCGCAACGATCTCGCGCCCTATTTCTTCGAAGATATCCGCAAATACCTCGAGTCCACTTACGGCACCGAAGCAGTTCACGAGCGTGGCCTGCGGGTTTACACCACGCTGAACATCCAGATGCAGAAAGCCGCCAACCAGGCCATTCGCGACGGCTTGCACCTCTACGACCGCCGCCATGGCTGGCGCGACAAATTACCCAACGTTCTGAAAGACAACCTCGGTAAGCTCGACACTTACGAGGACGACGACTGGCGCCACGCCATCGAAAAGGGAAGTTACGTCACCGGCCTGGTCATGGCCGTGGACGACAAGAGCGCCACCATCAAAATCGGCACGTATCGCGCGATTCTCTCCGCGCTCGACATCGCCTGGACCGGCCACAAGCGGCCCAACGAATTTCTGGCCGTCGGCGACCTGGCGCAATTTTCCATTCAGGAACTTCGCGAGACTACCGCGCACGTGCAGCTCGAGCAGCAACCCGCCCCCCAGGCCGCGATGATTGCCATCGACAACGGCACCGGCGAAATCAAGGCCATGGTCGGCGGCTACAGCTTTGAAGATTCGAAATTCAATCGCGCGACTCAATCCGTCCGCCAGGTCGGCAGCTCGTTCAAGCCCTATGTCTATACGACCGCCATCGAAAAAGGCTTTTCACCTTTTGACACCATTGTCGACGCGCCGTTCAGCACCATGAGCGGCGGTCAGGTTTATTCCCCGCACAACTACGATGAAAAATTTGAGGGCGTCATCACCCTGCGTCGCGCGCTCGCTGGTTCGCGCAACGTCCCTGCAGTAAAACTCGCCGAAAAAGTGGGCATCTCCAACATCGTGGACATGGCCAAGCGCTTCGGTATCACCACGCCGTTGCCGCCCTATCTGCCGCTGGCCCTGGGCGCAGCGGACATGCGCCTGATCGAGCACGTCTCCGCATTCACGGTTTTCCCCAACGAAGGCATTCGCATCGACCCGCACATGATTCGCCGCGTCACCAGCTACGATGGCGCTCTGCTCGAGGAAGCTCATCCGGAAGTCCACGACGTGGTTTCGCCCGAGGTTGCCCACACGATGACTGCCATGCTCGAAGAAGTTGTACAGTTCGGCACCGCGATGAAGGCAAAAGCGCTCGGGCGTCCCGCGGCCGGCAAAACCGGAACCACGCAGGATTTCACTGACGCCTGGTTTATGGGCTTTACTCCGCAGCTGACGGCGGGAGTCTGGGTCGGCTATGACGATAAGCAGATCTCTCTCGGTAAGCGGGAGTCCGGCGCGCTTGCCGCGCTGCCCATCTGGATCGAATTCATGGAAAAAGCCACGGCCGGCACGCCGCCGCTCAATTTTCCGAACGTGATAACGCTCGAAGAGCAGGCCGACGACCATCACGTCCACACGGACGTGCCGGACACCAGACCCGAAGAGGAAGTTCCGGCGCCAAGACCGAAGCCTGCAGTCGCACCGCCTCCGGTCGCTCCACCCCCGGTCGCGACGCCCTCACCGGCGCCTCCACCAGCCCAATGATTCATGTGTGGTTTACTTCTCTTTTCGAAAGGGATCCCAGCCGGATGCGCGAAGCGGTTTCGCTATGCCGTCTCTTCTAGCAACCCGCACGCCTCGTTCCTTGGTGATCTCCCCAATCTGTGTCAGTGGCAGTTTGCGAAACTTTGCGGGAAGCGAAGCCGCCTTCCGCGGGGAAACGGTAAACAGAAGTTCGTAGTCGTCGCCGCCGTGCAGCGCCAGTTGCCGCGCGGGTTTCTCGGCCATTCCGCGCGGGACCGGAAGTCTGCCTTGATGAACCACCGCGCCAACGCCACTCGCAGCGCACAGCCGAGGCAAGTCGCTCGATAGACCATCCGAGAGATCCATCATCGCACTGGCCAGTTTTTTTTCTGCCAGCCACCGTCCCAATTCCACCCTTGGCTCGGGGAAGAGATGCTTTCGCATGGCGGAGTTCCCCGGCCGCGCTCTCCGTCGGTTCTCTCGAACTAACCGCAAACCGCGTTCCGCTTCGCCCAATGTTCCACTCACAAAAAGCAGATCGCCGGCTCGCGCTCCCGAGCGCAACACCTCCTGGCCCTCCGCAATCTCTCCGATCACGGTGATGCTGATCAAAATTCGATTGCTCAGAGTTGTGTCCCCTCCCGCAAGCACGCAATTGAGCCATCCGGCCGCACGCCGAAGTCCCTTGAGGAAACCCTTCAGCCATTTTCCGGTTGCAGTCGGTGGCAACGCCAGATTCAGCAAAAAACAGCGCGGCGTTCCCCCCATTGCGGCAATATCACTGGCCGCCCTCGCCAGGCATTTCCAGCCCACGCTCTCGGGTGGGTGCTCTTCAAGCAAGAAGTGTGAGCCTTCCAGGAACCAGTCACTCGTCAGGATGTCCGCAAATCCGGGCCTTTGCTTCCACAATGCCGCGTCGTCGCCAATTCCCACGTGAAGGCTCTGGTCGCGACTGGGCAGAAATTGCCGCGCAATTTCCTCAACCAACGCGTCTTCATCCAGGAAGCGTTTCATATTCAGTCGTTATCCTAACCTACCCTGTCCTTAGGGACAGTGGGCAGTTCCCGAGGCACTGTACCAAAAAAAGAAAAATACAGGGTTGACCCGGCAGCCTACAAAAACTAATATGCAGAGAGTCGCGAACCAAGGCTCACGGTTCAGATCGTTCGAAGTGGCAGTAAGTGCTTGTGGCAACAGGGAATAAGCGCCGTATTCTTAGAGACTAACAGGCCGAGGCCTGAGGGGCCCAGCGTGATCAGCAGCAAGAACTATACGTTTTATATTGCATCCACCCCCGGCAAGATGAGGAAACTCATTGTGCCTGCGTACGTGCTGCATGGTCTTGCGGCTCTCGCTATCATTGGCAGTATCACCGTTCTTGCCGCTGTCGGCTCTTACAGCCGCATGCTCTGGAAAGTCGGCAACTACAACGCTGTCCGCCAGGAACGCGACGTTTGGAAGAAACAGGTTCGCGAACTGCAGAGCACCGTGAAGGACACCAACCAGCGCCTTGACGCCGTGCAATCCCTTGCCACCGATGTGGCCATGACCTTCGGCGTGATGAAGTATCACCCCGCCGCGTTCGAGCAGACCGACGCTCCTTCCACTCCTGAAGACGAATTTGACCGCTCCGTCGAGCAGTTCACCTTTTTGAAGCGCAATGCCACCGCGATTGCCGTCTCTTCCGGCGGGCTGCGC
>DATMMG010000169.1:0-6772 GCA_035569815.1 Candidatus Methylomirabilota bacterium | reverse complement strand
GTCGCGGCGGAAACCATGTCGGCCGCTACAGCGGACGGCTCGACCACAGAAGCGATTGTGGAAGATGACGCCGTGCTTTTGCCTGGCGAAACCCGCAGTCCGCGCAATCCGAACGCGCCGCGGGAAGATTTTGCACGCATCGGCACCAATCCGCGTTCCCGCTTCCAGCGCCCGCAGCGCGGCGGACGCGACCGCGGCGGTGATCGCGGCGGTTTCCGAGGACGCGGCGGACGCCCGGATGGGCGCTCCGATCGCCCCCCTCGGAGCGGCGACCGTGACCGTGGTAGCGATCGTGGTCCGGATCGGGGTTCTGATCGGGGCCCGGATCGTGGCCGTGGACGCTTCGAGCGCCGCGGCGGACATGGCCACGGCCCGCATCGCGGGCATCACGGCGGACATGCTCCTTCGCGCCGGCCTCAGCTCATTTCCGAAATGCTGAAAGCCGGTCAGGACATCGTCGTCCAGATCGCCAAGGAACCCCTCGGCAAGAAGGGCGCGCGCATCACGAGCCACGTGGCGCTTCCCGGGCGTTTCCTGGTGTACATGCCGACCATCGACCACATCGGCGTCTCGCGCAAGATTGCCAGCGCGGAAAACCGCTCGCGCCTCCGCCGGCTTGTAGGCGAAGCGCGCGGCAGCTATCCCGGCGGCTTCATCGTGCGCACCGCTGCCGGCGGCGCGACCGATGACGAAATCCGCACCGACATCGAGTTCCTCGGACGGACCTGGAGTGAGATTAAGCAGAAGCACGACGACCGTAAGGCTCCGGCGCTGCTACACCGCGACCTGAACCTGGTCGAGCGGATTCTTCGCGACTACGTCAGCGACGATTTCACCGGTATCTGGATTGACAACGAAGAGGAATACGGCAAGGTGGTTGAGTTCGTCAGCCGGTTCCAGCCGAAGCTTGTCAACAAGGTGAAGCTCTACACCAAGGAGCAGCCGATTTTTGAAGAGTTCGGCATCCAGCACGAGCTCGACAAGGCTCTCCGCGCCAAGGTCTGGCTGAAGTCCGGCGGATACATCGTCATCAACCACACCGAAGCGCTGGTGGCCATCGACGTGAATACCGGCAAGTTCGTGGGCAAGGGCTCGATTCGCCTGGAAGACACGATCGTCAAGACCAACCTCGAAGCCGTGAAGGAAATCGTGCGGCAGATTCGCCTGCGCGACCTGGGCGGCATCATCGTGGTGGACTTCATCGATATGGAAGAACGCCGCAACCGCGAAAAGGTTTTGGGCGCGTTGCAGATGGCTCTGGAGCAAGACAAGGCGCCGTCGAAAGCGCTTTCGTTCAACGAGTTCGGCCTGGTCTGCATCACCCGCAAGCGCACCAAACAGGCGCTGGAGCGCGTGCTCTGCCAGCCGTGCCCGTATTGCACCGGCTCCGGCATGGTCAAGTCCATCCCGACGCTCTGCTACGAAATCCAATCGGAAGCGCGCAAGATGGCCGTCACCGACCACGAAGGGCCCAACCTTACCCTTCGCGTGCACCCGGAAATCGCCAAGGCGCTAAAAACACGCGAGTCCATCCTGATCGACGAGCTGGAGCAGAACTCGCACAAGCACATTATCATTCAGTCCGACGCGACTCTGCACTGGGAGCAGTACGACATTTACTAGTGGGAAGTTTTCAGTTATCAGTAATCGGAAAGAGGAAACGCCCGGGCCTTGCGGCCCGGGCGTTTTTTTGATTGCATTGGAACCCTTATCTCGGCGAGAACGACGGGCATGTGGTAAAACTTGTCTGGTTACGAGGGGATCCGATGAAGAATCTCACGCGGCGGGAAGTATTGAAGGCGGGATCGACAGCGGTGGCGACCGCAATCCTTAATCCGGTGATGGGGAACGGGATGAGTGAAAAGCAGAAAAGCAACAACATGGGAGCCAATTCACCACGAACACCGTCCGATGAAATCTGCTTCATGGGCGCGATGGCACTGGCCGAACTCCTGCGGGCAAAACAACTTTCCGCGGTGGAAGTAATGAAGGCACATCTGAAACAGATCGGGCGGGTGAACCCGAAGGTGAATGCGATCGTGACGCTTGTGGACGAGAAAAAACTCCTCGCGCAGGCGCAGGCCGCGGACGATGCGCTAGCCAAGGGTACCTGGCTGGGACCGCTGCATGGCCTGCCGATTGGCGTGAAGGATTTGCATGCCACGAAGGGTATTCGAACTACTTATGGCTCGCCGCTGCTGAAGGACGATATCCCGAATGCGGATTGCCTGCTGGTGGAGCGCGAAAAGAAAGCCGGCGGCATCGTGCTGGGAAAGACGAATGTGCCGGAGTTCGGGCTTGGCTCGCAAACTTTCAATACTGTTTTTGGAGCGACGCGCAATCCCTTCGACCTCAGCAAAACTTGCGGTGGCAGCACTGGCGGCGGGGCCGTGGCAGCGGCTTGCGGAATGGTGCCGCTGGCGGATGGCAGCGACCTCGGCGGATCGCTGAGGAATCCGCCCAACTTTTGCGGTGTGGTTGGGCTGCGCCCTTCGCCGGGGCGAGTGCCCAACCCGCCCGCGGACCTTGCGTGGCAACCGTTTTCCGTAGAAGGTCCCGTAGCGCGCAATGTGAAAGACTGCGCGTTCTTTCTTAGTGTTCTGGCAGGGCCGGACGAGCGGATACCCATTTCCATCGAGCAGCCGGGCAGCGCATTCGCGCAACGGCTGGATGGGCGGAACTTCAAGGACGTGCGCGTGGCGATGTTCCGCGAAATGGGCTTACCCTGGAATCCGGAAGTAAAGGAAACCATCCGCGCCCAGGGCAAGGTTTTCGAATCGCTGGGTTGCGTGGTGGAAGAAGCGGAGCCCGATTTTCGCGACGCCAACGAATGCTTCCTGGCTTGGCGGCATTGGATGATGGAAGCAAAATTTGGGGATTTGCTCGCCACCAAAGGCGATCAACTCAACGAATACGTCCATTGGCATGTGGAGGAAGGCCGGAAATTGACGGGGCCGTATTTGTCGCGGGTGGAGATCAAGCGATCGGCGCTGTATCAACGAGTGCGCGAATTCATGGATCGTTACGAATTTTTCGTACTACCCGTGAATCAGGTGCTGCCCTTCGACGTGACCCAACATTATCCGGCGGAAATCGACGGTGTGAAGCTGGAAAACTATCTCGCCTGGATGAAATCGGCTTACTACATCAGCGCGGTCGGAAATCCGGCAGCGTCCGTGCCGTGTGCGTTTTCGAAGGGCGGCTTGCCGATCGGGATCCAGATTGTCGGGCGGCATCATGACGATTGGGGAGTGCTGCAGATGGCCCACGCCTTTGAGCAGGCAAAGAATTTGGAAAAGCGAAGGCCCGTGGCGGTGGACTGAGATTGCGGACACGGCAGTCGACTCGCCCCGCGTCAGATTAAGGACGACTCAATCGGGGTCGCGAGCTTCGCGCGCAGTTTTTGTCGCCTTGCCCGGGGGAAACACATTGTGATTGGGCACTGGCATCGGCGTTGCACCCATGCGGTCTTCCCAGAGGAATTTGTTCAGTACCGTGTTGTCCGCAGCGTCGGCGTGGCTGAAATCGAGATTTTTTCCCTGCTTCCATTCCTTCGTGTTCATTTCGTACAGCAGCCCATTATCGCGGTTGCGGTAATCAGCGTGAAAGGGCTGTTGCGTCCCCGGACCGCTGAAGAGCGGCGCCATGACGGCGGCGCGGGAATCGTTGGCGTTCATCGGCGGCGCGCCGAGCAATGCCTCGATCGTGCGAATCATGTTCACCGTCGTATAAAAATGATGGTCCACAAAAGCGCCGCCCTTCGCGTCCGGCGATTCCGCGACCGGCGCGTATTTGCTGATGACCAGGGCGATGCTGCGATGCGAATCCACATGGTCCGGGCCGTCCTGCGCATCATCCTCTAGAATCAGGATGGCCGTGTCGTCCCAATAGGCGGTATTCGAGAGCGCTTCGACGACGCGGCCAACCGCCAGATCGTTGTCCGCCACCGAAGCGGTTGGTTTGGGCTTACCCTGCTTCCCTCCGGCCGTGTGGTCGTTGGGCAGCCGCAGCAGGATGAATTGCGGCATCGTGTCCTTGCCCGCCTTGCGCGAACTCGTGAAACCGGCAAACTCATTCAAGAATTCGTCCACGCGCAATTGATCCGGATAAGCGACCTCGAAGTCGGGATAGGACGGATCGAAGTGGCCGCGCAATTCCACCTGTGAGGCAATATTTTTACCGAGCACCGGAATTTCCCACGGGTATGGGCTCGATCCCCCGCGAGGGTCGCCCACATTTTTCTCCAGGGGCTCGCCCTTCTTGATCGTTGCCCTTGCGCAGGGCACGCGCGTAACTTCAGGCGGGCCGCCGGCCGGCGAATTCCCTTGCTGTTGGGTCTCGCACCAGCGCGAAACGATATATTCGCCATAATGCCGATACGAAATTCGGTGGCTCGCGAAATTTTTCCAGAGATACCCGCCGGTCGGTTCGCCCGCATCGGGAAGGTCATCGTCCGCGGAAATGCCCCCTAGCAACTGGCCTTCCGAGTCGTAGGTATGTTCGCGGCTGCGGTAGCCGATGGGCCAGGTTTTTTCCACGTAGTCCGAGATGGAAGCCGAGGTCGACCACACATGGCCATCGCCCGAAACGTCGCCGCTGTCGTAAAAATTATCCAGCACGCCAAACTGCTGCGCCAGCTTGTGCTGGTTTGGCGTAATGTCTTCCCCGTACATTGCCAGGGATGCGTCGCCGTCGCCCGCACCCAGATCTCCGAAAAGCTGATCGTAAGTGCGGTTTTCCTTGATGATGTAAATCACGTGCTTGATCTTGTTTTCGCCGGACGCGAAAGGAACTTTGTCCACGTTCCCCTGCGCCGCATTCGTGGCCGCGGCCAGCGCGCTCCACTCCGTAAGTTTTCCTGGAATATCCGCAACCTTGATGCGCGCCAACGATCCATGAGTCATCGCGGGGTTATACGGATATTTGGGATCGCCATTGGCTTTCGTGCTGATCGCCTTCGGATTCGGTCCGGATCCCCGGCCTTTCGCCGTGCCGATCAGCAGATCGTTGGCCGTGACAGCCACCACGGTCGGATAAAACTCGGTGGGGATGAATCCCGCCGCCCTCTCTTGCTTGCCCGCGCCGGGATGGCTCAAATCGAAGACGCCCACAGTATCGGAAATTGCGTCCGCTGAAAAAAGCGTTTTTCCATCGGAGGAGAGCGCGAGGCTTTCGGGATCGCTGCCGCCATAATTCTGCCCCGGCAATTTCGTGGAGAAGGTGTAGGCGACTTTTCCGGTCTTCGTATCCAGGGCATCGATCTCGTCGCGATTTGTCAGCGCCACAAACAGGCGCGAATCGTCCAGGTTCAGCAGCAACGCCGTCGGATGCGACCCGCCCGCAAGCGGCGCCGCGGGCTTCCCCAGCGAAATAAATTGCCGCACCGTGCCCTTCGTCAGGTCGAGTTCCGCCACCGCCGACGCGTTCCAGAGCGAAACAAATCCTCGCCGGCCGTCGTGCGTCATCACCGCCGTATACGGCAGAGCTCCCGGGATGCGCTTGTACGTGGCAAGGTCAAACCGATGCACGATTTTTCCGTCGGCGCTGTTCAACAAGATCGCTTCGTCCGAGCCGTTGCATGCCACCAGGATGCGCTCTTCGCCGCCACTGATTGCCACGCTGAGTCCCGCGGGATAGGTCACATCTTTGAACTGCCCGCGCCGCACTTTCCCGCTCGGCAGCATCGCCCGCGGCGCCAGCGGCAAAAATCGCTCGGGCGTCACCAGTCCATTCTCGAAGCCATAGACGGAGATCCCATTTCCAGTGCTTCCCTTCTCTTTTCCCAACGGATCGGTCAGCGAGGCCATCGAGGCGTACAAATGCTTGCCATCGATGCTGAAAGCCAGCCCCAGAAAGTAAGTCTGCTTCGCCCTGCTTCCGAGGCGCTCGTCGGGAAAATCGCGAAGCTCGTTTGTCTGCAGATTCAAGACTGTCAGCGACTGTTTTTCGCCGGATGTGTACGCGCCAAAACCACTGTGCAGAAGCACGGCAAACCGCCCGTCCGGCGAAATCGCCGCCGCTGTCGGAAAATTGTTCGTCGGCTGCGGGTCACCCGGCACCTCGCCCAGCAGCTTTCCATTGGGCAGTCGCGTTGGCTCGTGAGCTGGGGGTCCCGTTTGCGCGCGGAGTTCTCCGGGCACAACAATCACTAACATCATTCCCAAAAACCAACTTCCAAATTTGCCGATTTGCATGGCTGCATTATATTTGAGTGCGTGTTGCAAAACTATGAATGCGCTACGCTGGGGTGATCTGGTCGCCCCTTTTTCGCTTCCCGTACCGGTAGAGGGAGATTCGGGCAAGCACCGGGCCGGTCAAGATTTTTCCGGTTCAAGCAATTGGACTTTTATGTTCCCGAATAGCGCTGTTCTCTCCAAGGATCGCCATAGGCGTGATAGCCGTTGCGTTCCCAGAAGCCCAGGCGGTCGTGGTCCAGAAGCATGAAGCCGCGGACCCATTTCACGCTTTTCCAAGCGTAAAGATGCGGCACGATCAGGCGCAGCGGTCCGCCGTGCTCGGCTGTCAACGGCTCGCCGTCATGTTCGAAAGCGAAGAGCACATCTGGCCGCAGCAAATCTTTCAGTGGAATATTGGACGTGTAGCCCTCTTCGGCAAGCACCAGAACGTATTCGGCCTCCGGCTTGGCTTTCGCGCGATCCAACACGTCCGTGAATCGCACGCCCTTCCAACGGTTATCCAGACGGCTCCAGCGCGTCACGCAGTGAAAATCACTGGTGGATTCCATCTGCGGCAGCGCGCGAAACTCTTCCCA
>DATMMG010000168.1:0-5278 GCA_035569815.1 Candidatus Methylomirabilota bacterium | reverse complement strand
GCCCTGTTCGTACAGTTGCTTTCGCGCGTCGTAAACTTTTTGTTGCGCGTCGAAGGCCAATTTTGCGGCGTGGGCGTCGAGTTCGGCTTTCTGAATCTGCTGCGGGAGGCTGGCGCCGACTGTCGTGGCGTAACTTGCTTCGGCTTGCTCAAACTCGCCCTTGCTTTGTTCGGCGGCGCCGGCGAGATCCCGGTTTTCGAGCAACGCGAGCAACTGGCCTTGTTTCACCCGGGCGCCGCGTTGGACGTAAAACTTCGCGATAGTGGAAGTGATTTTCGGGGTGAGGATCGCCTGTTGCAGCGGGTACACCACCGCGTCGGAGGATACTTCGAGTTCGATGGGGCCGCGTTTTGCGGGAGTGACCTGGACAGTAACGAGCGGCGCTGCTTCCTTTTCTGCCGAACCGCAGCCGTGCAGGAATATTGCGCCGGCAAGGAGCAGGACGCTCCGAGCGGCCAGGCTTGGTCTCATTCCCTTAAATTTGCGTTTTACGTATTTCATGGTGTTGTCAAAACCCCTGTCAATGTCTGGAGATTGGCGAGCGCGACGCGATACCGGACGGCCCCGTCCTGGTAAGCGGCGCTGGCTTGCGCGAAGGTTGTCTGCGCGTCAACGACTTCGAGCACAGTGGCTTCGCCGCCTTGATAACGCATCGTGGTGAGGCGCAGGCTTTCCTCCGAGAGTTCGGCGGAGCGTTGCAAGCCGGCAAGTTCGTTCAGGGAAGTTTCGGCCTCGGAATAGAGTGAGCGCATTTCGGCGAGAAGTTTGCGCTGGGCGAAGGAGAGTTCGCGCTTAGCCTGATCGCGCTGCAACTCGGCCGCGCGGACGCGGCTTTGCGTGGCGCCCCAGTTCCAGACGGGGAGGCTCAGGGAGGCGATGGCGGAGGAACCGAGATTGGAAACCTTGCTTCCGTTGGTGCCCGTCCCATTAACCGCGTATTGCGCCGCATCAATTCCGTAAAAGTAATCGAGACTGATGGAAGGGAGATAGCCCGCCCGGGCGGCTTTGACGTCGTGGGCGGCGGCTTCCGTGGTGGCGAGGGCTGCGCGGATTTCCGGATTACCCTGCGCGGCTTGCGCTTCGAATTCGGGTTGTGGAGGCAGAGCTACGTTTCCGTGCAGGTCGTCGCCGATTTCAAAGTGGTCGTTGAAATCCGGGAAGAGGAGGACGGCGAGATCGAGACGCGCGTTCAGGAGTTCAAGTTTTGCTTCCTGAAGCTGGCGGCGACGCTCCTGGGCTTGCAGATCCGCCTTGATGACGTCGGAATGGGCAACTTCCCCGCCCTTTTCGAGGGCTTGCGTCAGTTGCAGGAATTTTTCGCCCGCGTCGGCGGTGCGTGCGGCTGACTCCAACTTTCTCTCCGCGGCGGCGGCAGCAAAATAATTCTGCACGACCGTGACGACCAGGCCGCGCGAAGCCACCTCAGCCCTGGCTTTCGCGGCTGCGGCTTGCGCGGCCGAACTTCGATAGGTTTCCCACGATGCAAGGTCCAATTGCTGATGGACATTTCCCTGGCTGATGTATTCATGGGGTGAGTTGTTGGCGATAAATACCACTCCACTCGGGGAGTTGTGGCTGCTCTCGGTATAAATGGCCGCAGTGTTGAAATTCACGCTGGGGAGCAAGGCATCACGGGTCTGGGCGCGGGTTTCGCCGGCGATTCCCGCGGCGGTGACGACGGATTGATAGCTCGGTTCGTTTTTGCGAGCCAGCGCGAGCGCGTCCTGCAAGGTTAGGCGCAGCGGCGCGCCGGGAGTCGGTGCGCTGGGTGCGGGAGGTTGGTTCTGCTTGGCCACGACTTGCGGCTGCGGCGCGGGGGCGTCGGGTTGCTGAGCGGCACAGACTTTCGCGGTCAGCGCTGCAGTGCCCATCAACAGCATGATCAATCCAAAATGAATTTTGTGATGCAAATTGCTTCCCTCATTACTGCAATTTCTTTGTTCACGGGGAGCCTGGTTTCAGGAGCAAAGGCCCGTGAAAGAATTCTAGTCTCGTTCTCTGTGTCCAAGCTATCGAGTAGGAGATAAACGCAGGATTAACCGCGATTTCGCCGGGCGGAATAGACTCGAACCCTGTTGTCGCGTGCCGCCAGCCGCGGACGGCGGCCGCTACAAAAGCAAGCGGGGCCACCTGAAGGTGGCCGCTACTTGGGGTGACTCCGGAGTTAGCCGGAAAGCGCGCTGCGAACGGGCGCGGGTAAATAGGCGGTGAAGCTGGTGCCGGAGTTGTCGGATTGCGTTAGTTCCAGGCGGCCGTGGTGGGCTTCGGCGATCCAGCGGGCGATGGAGAGTCCGAGGCCGGCGCCGCCGGTATCGCCTTCGGAGCGCGAGCGCGCTTTGTCGGCTCGGAAAAAACGCTCGAAGATCCGCGGCTGGAGTTCGGCGGGAATTCCCGGACCGGTATTAGAGACGCGAAGGACGTAGAAGTTTGCGTCGAGGCGGCAGTCCACGTTGATCAGTCCCCCGGCGGGCGTGTACTTGATGGCGTTGTCGAGGAGATTCAGCAGCATGCGGCGGAGGAGGTCTTCGTCGGCTTGGAGAGGAAGCTCTGGCTGAATCGACGAGGTCAGCGTGACGCCCTTGGCGAGGGACCGGGTGCGGCGAAGAACGTCGGTGGCTAATTCATCAAGATACAGATCGCGAAGTTTCAGTGGGTACTGGCCAGCGTCGGCGCGGGTGAGGGTGAAGAGGTCTTCGATAATGTGGGCGAGGCGATGGGATTCGTCGCGCAGGATCGCGAGAGTCTCGCGGTACTCCTCGGGGGAGCGATCAGGGCGAGAGAGGGTGACCTCGGTTTCGCCCTGAAGGATGGCGACCGGCGTTCGGAGTTCGTGCGAAGCGTCGGCCACAAAGCGGCGCTGCTGTTCGAAGGATTTTTCGAGGCGATCGAGCAATTCGTTGAAGGAAAGAGCGAGGGTGCCGAGTTCGTCCCGCGGATTGAAGACCTCGAGGCGTTCGCTGAGGCGGGCGGCGCCCATGCCGCGGGCTTGGGTGGCCATATCGGTGACCGGCGCGAGGCTCTTTCTGGCGAGGAAATAACCGCCGGCGCTGGCGAGTAGCAAGGCGATCGGGATGATCCAGTAAAAAGTGTGGCGAATGTCCTCCATGATTTCTTTTTGCGGATGGAGAGATTGCAAAATCACCAGGGAGACCGTCTGGTCCTCAGGCTCCAAAAGCCGCGAATAGCCGCGAAAGCCGTTCTTGCCGCCGGGAACGTTTTGGAAAGCGCCCGTGCCAATGGCCGTGGGCGCGTGGGCGAGTGCCAGAAATTCCTTGGATGAAAAAATCGCGGGAGTGAAGCGTTCGAGTCCACCGCGAAGGTCGGGCAAGTCGAGAGAGCTCAAGATGACCTGGCCGTGGCCGTCGACGATGGCGAAGATGACGTCGCGGAAGCGATGCTCGGTCATGGCCACGCGGGCGGCTTCTTTCCTTGGGTTTTCTCCCTCGGCGTCCTTCAATTCGGCGTTAAAAGTGGTGACATAGGTTTCGCTTAGTTCAAGAAGATTGCTATCGGTGCTAAGGAGAATGTTGTGCCAATAGAGAAAGTAAGTGAGGGCGGCGAGCAAAATCAGAAAGAGGCCAAGCAGGCCGCTGTACCAGAGCGTAATGCGCGAGCGGACCGACTCAAGCATGTGATTTTTTTGCTCCGCCGGAAGTTTGCGCGGCGTGCTTCTTGCCGGAGGCTTCGTTGTCGCCGAGGACGTAGCCGCTGCCGCGGCGGGTTTGCAGCAGGGGCTTGCCGGCTTCCTCGCCGAGTTTCCGGCGGAGACGGTTCACGTAGACTTCGATCAGATTGGAGAAGGGATCGAAGGTTTCGTCCCATACATGTTCGGCGATCTCGGAGCGGCCGATGACACGGCCGGCGTTGCGAGCGAAATATTCGAGGAGCGCGTATTCCTTGGCGGTGAGGGGAATGGAGCGGGCGCCGCGCTTCGCGGTTTGCGAAGCGGTGTCGAGTTCGAGATCGCCTACGACGATGCGCGGGGGACGAAGCTCGGTCGGGCGGCGGAGCAGGGCGCGGAGGCGGGCGAGGAGTTCACGGAACTCGAAAGGCTTGGTGAGGTAGTCGTCGGCGCCGGAATCGAGGCCTTTGATGCGGTCGTCGACGCCGTCTTTCGCGGTGAGCATCAGGATGGGGGTGCGTTTGCCACCGGCACGGATAGCTTTGCAGACGGCGAACCCGTCGATACCGGGAATCATGACGTCGAGGACGATCACGTCGTAATCGTTGATTTCGGTTTGATAGACGGCGTCGTTTCCGTTCTCGACGACGTCGACGGCGTAGGCTTCTTCGCGGAGGCCTTTAGCGACGAATCGTGCGATGCGTGCGTCGTCTTCGACGAGGAGAAGTCGCATGCCCGTATCATACGGCAATTCTTCGCCAGACAAACCAGTGGCGTATTTTGCGGCAGTGTCCTAATTTGACGCGTGGAGGGTGTTCCAGAAAGGAGAACTGTGTGGGCGCAAAAGAGAAAATGAGTTCAATTGGCCAGCCAGTGCCGGAGTTGCCGGTCGCAGATGTGAAACGCGCACAACAGCATTACAGAGATGCACTCGGCTTTGAGATTGGATGGCTTTACCCAGGCAATGAAATTGGGGCCGTGTTGCGCCCTGGGGTGACAATATTCTTTCGAAAGAGGAACCCGCCGTTCGAACCTGCCGTGCACTGGGTGTTCGCCGAAGATATCGATGCGACCTACCAGGAACTGAAGTCGTTGGGCGCGAACATCGTGGATCCCCTGGAAAAAAAGCCCTGGGGACTGCGGCAATTCACCGTGGAGGATCTGGACGGGAACATTTTCTATTTCCACCATGACTAATCGAACGCCGCACACGCCAGATTCGAATTAGGGCAATACCTATTTGCCGCGCGGCTACCGAGCGCCGGCAACCTTCGCGACGGACGCAGGAATCACAATTTCGTCCGGCAGGCTCCACGCCGGTTTGCCGTCCTTGAATTCCAACTTTTTCATCGTAATGCGGACCTGGTTTTTGTCTACCGCCACCAGCAAATAGTGGTAGTTGATTCCCGCATCTTTGTAGGGGTCGCCGGCCTTGCGGGCGATGGGATAGGCGTGCGCTCCCCCGCCCCCGGTGACAAAATAGGTTACTCCGTTGTGCTCATGGCGCTCGTAGTTGTGGACGTGCCCATTGAAGACGACAAAGCGAGCCCGCACTTGCTTCTGTTTCTCTTCCAGGAACGCGGCCAGGCCAATTTCCTTCTCTCGCGCGGAGTGCCCACCACCGAAACTTTTCTCATCGGACGAACTGGTGTACGG
>DATMMG010000167.1:0-11439 GCA_035569815.1 Candidatus Methylomirabilota bacterium | reverse complement strand
CGCCAATCGGATCAAAATCCTGCACCACCGCGACGGCATCCTCAATGTCGTCCTGCGTATACTTCCCGTCCTGAGCCAGCTCCTCGTTCGAAGCCATCAGATACCCGTTCTCATCCAGGTTGCCGATGATGTTTTCGACGATTTGGCTTACGGCATCGGAACAGATCGTGACGCTGAGTTGCCAGGTAAGGTGGTCGGTCAGTCCCGCGGGAGAGGAGAGAAATTTTTCGAACGACGGTCGCTCGCTGACTTCGCGCTCCTGCGATTGCCCGCCATCGCCACCGGTGTCCAGATACTGATTAAAGAAGCTGCCCACATCAAACTCGTCAAACGGATTGGCTTCCGGCTTTTCCGGAACCTTCTCCGTCTCCGCTTTCAGAAAAGTTTCGTCGCTGTAGTTGTCGCTGACCGTGGGCTCTTCGGAAAGCTCTTCCAAAACGGGATTCGCGATCATCTCCTGGTTGATCATCTCGCGAAGCTCCAACCGGTTCAGCGCCAGCACGCTGACCATCTGCACAAGGCCCGGCGTCAGAATCTGCTTCTGCGTCACCCTGAGGTTAAGTTTGAGTCCTTGCCAGGCCATGGTTTGCTTGCTCTGTCCTATAGGATAGACCTAATTCAGGCGGAAGTTGTCACCCAGATAGACCCGTCGCACTTCCGGATCGTTGCTCAACTCGTCGGGAGTGCCTTTCTTCATAATTTTCCCGTGATTGACGATGTAGGCGCGGTCGGTGACGTTGAGAGTTTCCCGCACGTTATGGTCGGTGATCAGGATGCCGATGCCGGAACGGCTCAATTCCCTGATCAAATCTTGCAAGTCCTTCACCGTCAGCGGATCGATGCCCGAAAAAGGCTCGTCCAGCAGGATGAACGACGGCTGCAGCGTCAGCGAGCGCGCAATCTCCAGCCGCCGCCGTTCACCGCCGGAGAGCATGTACGCCTTGCTGTGCCGCACGGTTTCCAAGCCCATTTGTGCCAGAAGCTCTTCCAGGCGGTCACGCTGCTGCTCGGGCGTTAGAGGCAGGGTTTCTAGAATCGCAAGCAGATTGTCTTCCGTGGTGAGCTGCCGGAATACCGAGGGCTCCTGTGGCAGGTAGCTGATGCCGCTGCGCGCGCGTTGAAACATGGGGAGGTCGGTGATTTCTTCGTCGTTCAGGAGCACCCGACCGGAATCCGGCCGCGCCAGGCCCACGATCATGTAAAAGGTGGTCGTCTTGCCCGCGCCGTTAGGCCCCAATAGGCCAACTACTTCACCTTGAGCAATTTCCAGTTCTACGTTGTCAACGACTTTGCGTCCCCGGTAGGACTTGCTTAAATCGACGCCATGGAGTGTGGGCATTCCGCATCACGCGGGATCGCTGGGCGGTCCCTCTATTTTTGAACTCGATGCTTGGTAAGAGTACGCAAGCCGTTTCCCGAATCAACGACGATGGTATCATCCGCTCTATAGAAGGTCAATTCACGCCCCGTAGTAGTACCTTCGACGGGATCGAATAGAGTCGGCGTTCCCCCGGTTAACACGAATTTTTCGTCGGCAGCGGTGTACAAACCGTGCTCGGCGGTGCCTCGGCGGTCGCCCTGCTCCACAACCACTCCGCCCGTCCCCACCGCCCGGCTGATCTGCGATGATCCGCCGCTCCCCTGTTTGTCCGCTCCCGTTCGCGTGAAGAATAATTCCAGTTGCGGAGAACGCATCTTTTGGTCAGCTGATTGCACGAAAACGTTTTTTTCGAGATGCGCGCGGTCTTCCGCATCCCAATAGGTCAGCAGTCCCGACGAGATATGCCAGACGGGCGCCGATCCGGGGGCCGCCCCGGGCTGCGGAGCCTGCGGAAAGACGGCTCGGACGTTGCCCGTGGCATTCAGTATTCGCGTAGGGCGAAGCAGTTCGATCGTCTCCGACTCCAGCACGGACGCGCCCTGCCACAGCCGCGCGTGCCCCGTGTACACCGCCCGCCCCGTCTTCGAATTCGCCCGCATGTGGTCGGCCGAAAGATTTGCCGGCACCGGACTCATCTGCAACGAAGTGGATTTCGAAGCAAAGTCCGTCGAGCGCACCGGCCCTTCGGCTTCAATATCGCCGGTGGCCTGGAAAAATGTGATTTTCGGCGCATGCGTTTCGCTGCCCGCGTCCCGCACCATCGCCTGCCCGGTCAGCACCGTAGTCTGCGCGGCCCTTGCAAACACCGCCTGTTGCGCCTCTGCGTTGCGTTCCGCTTCCTGCAACTTCACGTTTCCCCGCAGCGTGATTTGTGACCAGTCGCCCGCCGCCGAAAGTTGCGCCACGCCAGTTGCGGAGGTTGCGGTCTGCGTTGGGTGGCCCGGGATTTCACGCTGCGACTGCACCGCGCCGGTCGCGCTCAATAGTTGCGGCTTCCCTTGCGCGCTGAAATCCAGCGCCAGTTTGTCTCCCGCCAGCTTCGAGCGTATCCCTCCGGCGTCCAACCATTCCATCGCCCCGCGCTCCAATGTCTCCGCGTGCGTGACCCGGTTCGCAACGCCGGCCCTGCCGCCCGCAAACGTAAGCTGCACCGCGTTGCTCGCCAGGCTGCGTGTCGTTCCAGTCTTCGCATCGCGACCGTCCACATGAACGTTTCCGTGCAAGGTAAGCAGCTTGGCCTGATTGACCACAGGCCACATTTCCATGTCGCCGCTGTCCGCCTGCAGATTGCCGGTGGGCGATGTGCCTTGCACCTTACCCTCGGCAATCATGCGGCTCGTCCATCCCTGCGGCGAAAGATGCGCGGTCATCTTGTCCGCGTGAAGAGTCGAATCTCCCTTGGCCCCGTGATTCTTCACCTGCGGCTGCTGGTTCAGGGAACCGGGAGCCGCAATCAGCGTCTGCGCGCGGAATTCCGCACCCATCAAAAGCGTAAATTCGCCGGCCGTCACCTGCTGGCCGGAGGTCACCGCCGTCGCCGGCCCCAGAAGGTCCACGGTATGCCCGACTTTGTCAATTTCCAGGCTGCTGCCGCTCATCTCCACCGGAGCCGAAAGGGTGGTTCCTTTTTTCGCCGAGGTGTCGGGGGCGGGTTGCAACTGGATATGGACGTCGCGAATCAGCCTCAGCTGACCTTGTTCGGAATGATAGACGGCTCCCACCCCGTCGCCGCTGCCGCTCGGGAATGAAAATTTCACCGGCTTCACCGTCTGGGCCTGCCCGGTGGCGCGCTCAAACGTCACGCCGGTGGTGTCAATGTGAATGATGTTTGGCTTGACGGCGGCATTCGCGGCCGTCCGCGCCGCATCTTCCGCGCTTTCCAGGTCGAACTGCACTTGCCCGTCGCATTGGATACTGCCGTCGGTCTTTGCGTAGCGGCAGCTCTGCGTGTGGATCACGTCATTGCGATCCCCATTTTTCCCGAACACCCGGATCTTCACGTCTTCCAGCAGGCTGATGTCCTCGCCGCGCAAATCCGTCGATTTCGAGGCTTCCAGATCGAAAATCGTCCGGTCGCCCTCCACCTTCTTGAAATGCAGCGTGGTGAACTGCTTCTCTTCATTCTGCGGCAGCGGCGCCGGGGCATTTTGCTTTTCGCGGTGCGCCACCCACAGGCGTTGCACATAAATTCCCCCGGTGATGGCGGCGAGCGTGAACGCCAGCAGGGCGGACCACCTTGCGTATCGGGACGCGTCGCGACGCTTCATATTTTCAGTTAATCAGAATTTCAGTGGAGTGTATAGACGTCGCGAAGGAAGGGGAAATTTCAGCCGGCGGCTTCGCCCGCCGCGGAACCTTCGATCGCCAGGATGCCCATATTCGCCGCGGCAACGCGGTCGCGCGCCGTGTTTTTCACCAGGTACATGGCCTCGTCCGCCAGATGCAGCAAGCCTTCCTTGGACTTCGAGTCCGCCGGATAAGCCGCCAGTCCGAGGCTCGGCGTCAGCCGGATGTTCAAGCCCTCCGCCTTCAGCCAGATGGTTTCGCGGATCAGTTTGTGCAAGCGCCGCGCCACGTTGATGGCATTTTCCTTGGAGGTCTGCGGCAGCAGCAGCACAAATTCGTCGCCGCCGTACCGGAATGCGAAATCGATCAGCCGGCAGTTGGTCTTCAATGCCTCGCCGATTTCCGCAAGCAACCGCGATCCCACCAGGTGGCCATGCGTGTCGTTCACCTGCTTGAAATGGTCCAGGTCGATGAAGACAATCGAAAATTCGTAGTTGTAGCGCTGGGAGCGGTAAATCTCCGTGTCCAGGATGAATCCCATGTGCCGCGCATTGTAAAGAGAAGTGCAATCGTCCTTGATGGTCAGCTCGTGAATCCGCTTCACGTGCCGCGCATTTTCGAGAGCGATCGCCGCGAAGTCCGAAAGCGCTTCCAGCAGCTTCAGGTCGCGCGGGTCAAACCCTTCCGGTCCCACGCAATTGATCAGCTCGATCACGCCCAGGCAGGTGTCGCGGAACTTCACCGGCACCGCCACGATCGAGCGCGTCTCCATCTTTGTCTTTTCGTCCACTTTGCCGAAGAACCGCGTGTCCTTCGATGTGTCCGGCACAATCACAATTTCGCCGTGCTGCGCCACCCATCCGGCGATTCCCTGCCCCATCTTCACACGCACGTCTTTCAGCGCCTGCGAAGCCTTGCCCACCGCCAACTCGAAATACAATTCCTGTTTGGGCTCATCGAGCAGCAGCAATGACCAGTCGTCCGGGCGTAGAAATTCGTCGATCTTCTCCATGATGGTGCGCAGAACCTGATCGAGTTGCAGGGAAGAAGTGAGCGCCTTGCCCAGCTCCTGGAATACGGCCACTTCCCCCGCTTCGCGTTGCTCCGAGGGAACACCCGGATTCCGGCGGCGGTCGACGGTCGGGAACTGTTTGATTTCCTCAACGCTCACAGGAGTCGGTCTCTCCGGGTGGTGTGAAACTCTAGAGCTTGGACGGCGCCAGAGCCCCTCAAGTTTCGACACCTATGCACGCCAATCTCGGTCAGTATAGGCGCTGGGCAAAATATCGCGCAAGCCGCCCGTGGTACAGGCGTTCCCATCTCGCCATCCTGAAGCTTACCCGCCGAATTTGGCCGCCGGCTGGCGTCTCCTAGTTGCGCCAATGTCAAAATGTGTTTCTTTGTGTACAGAATCATTTTCCAGCTTCGATTAGGATGAGGCTTGGGGATGTCATGTCATTCGGACTTTATTCGCTTGGATTCGCGATCGTCATCGGCGGCCTGATTTATGCCGCCTACCTGCTGCACATGCCCGCGCACTGGATCGCGGTGGGGGCGCTTGTGCTCCTCGGACTAGGCATTCTCACCGGCGTGAAAGCCACACGCCAAAAAGATCCGGTGGGCTGAGCGCTTTCGCTTCCTTACGACTTCTTGCCGTCACTCGCTCCCGCCCGGGATAGCTTCAGCAGGCGAAACACAAGCACCAGCAAGAACAAAATGCACGGCACCGCAACTATGCCGGCGACGATGAGAAAATACCCTCGAAGACCCGCCATCAGTCCCGCCACCAGCTTCAGAATCAACTCCATAATCAAAGTGTAGCCCAACAATAGTCTTCCCAATGCCCTGGTGCGGAATTAGTGTGCTCTAGAATTCCGGATAACAGCGGGCCGGCCCCCACGCCGGTTTCTTGATGGGCTTTCACTGTCCCCAATAATTCCAACCGTTCGCTGTAAATGTTCCGTTGTGAATCACGCCTAACTTCTCAACAGCTACCCCGTCATGGGCAAAATCACGCTTTTTCACTTCATTGGGTTTGTCCGCGCTCTAGTCACTGATAGACTCAAGGCTACGGATAGGGGCATGGCCAGGGGAAATTTCGGAGAACGCCTAAAACGCGAACGGGAATTGCGCGAGGTTACGCTGGAGGAAATCACCCAGGCCACGCGCATCGGCTCCCGTTTTCTGGAAGCGCTCGAAAACGAAGACTGGGACAAGCTGCCGGGCGGCGTCTTCAACCGCGGCTTTGTCCGCTCCATTGCTCACTACCTCGGCCTCGACGAAGAAGCGCTTCTCGGGGAGTACGACCTGGCCCACGGCGCGCACGCGGAACAGCAGGCGCAAAAACACGCGCAGAAAATCGAAGACCGCATTCCCCCAACGCCGCTATGGATTCCCGTGGCTCTGGTGCTGGGAACTCTCCTCCTGGCGGCCGCGGTTATCTTTGCCGGCATTTACGGTTGGCGCAGATTCGTCAAGCATTCGATTCCAAAGCCGGCGGCAAGCATCGTCACGCCCGCCGCGACCTCAGCTTTGGGCGGATACGCTTCCCCGCTTCAACCCTCCGATCGCCGTTCCTTTCCAGGCGCGAATCCAGTCAAGGCAACGCAGTCTCCCCTGGATCTTTCCGTCTCGGCAAACAACCTCACTCAGGTTCGCGTGGAAGCCGACGGCAACCTGGTTCTCGGCAACTCCGTCCGCCCCCGAGAGAACCGCCACTTTTCCGCCAATTCCTCCTTTGTCGTCACCGCCGCCGACTCCAGCGCGGTGTTGCTGGAATTGAACGGGGAAGCAATGCCGCCCATCGGCATACCCGGAACCTCCGGTACAATAACCCTGACAAGGAACAATTTGAGGCAGGCAACCGGTGGAAACTCTCAGCCCTGAAGTCCTCGACCAACTGCGCCACGGCCGAGCGCCGCGCGAACGCAAAATCGCCGTCTGCACCGCCGGCGCGCACCTCTCCGCCGTCGACCGCGCGGAAATTATGTGCGTCCTCTCCGACGACCCCGATGAAATGATCTCCACGCGCGCCCAGGAAGCGATGCTCTCCATCGCGCCGGAGGTTTTTGTGGAAGCGGTAAAACGCGAAACGGCGGTCCCTGCGCTGTTTTCCTATGTCGCCAAGAAAATTCCCCGCTCTCCCGGGATAGCGGAAGCGATGGCCGCCAACAAAAATTGTCCCGCGGAATGCCTGGTTCCCCTGGTTCCCTATTTCTCGCCCTCCATCGTGCAGCACCTGTTGGAAGAGCTGGATCGCGTCACGGCGCATCCCCACCTTGCGGCAACGCTGGAGCACTCCGCCTTCGCCACCCCGGAGCAGAAAAAACTGCTCGAAGATTTCCGCAGCACGCACATCGACCATGGACACCTTGCGGATGCGGCCGCTGAAGCCGAGCCTGACCCGGGCCGGCGACAGACGTTGTTGCAGCAGATCAGCCGCATGACGGTTGCGCAGCGCGTTCAATTTGCGATGAAGGGGAGTTCCGAGGCGCGTCGCACCCTGATCCGCGACTCCAACAAAGTGGTGCAGCGCTCCGTGCTGCAATCGCCACGCCTGACCGATCAGGAAGTGGAATCCTTCGCCGCCATGGCCAACCTAACCGATGAAATACTCCGGATGATCGCCGGCAATCGCAATTTCCGGAAGAATTACACTGTCGTTCGCAATCTGATCAATAATCCGAAGACCCCGCTGGACGTGACCCTGCATATGCTGCCGGTGCTGAACCCCGCGGACTTGAAGAAATTGTCCATGAACAAAAATGTCCCCGAGACGTTGCGCACTTCCGCCGTGAAATTGCAACGCACTCGCGCTTCCACCCAGAAGTGAACGGACGCAATGATTAAGAGGGAAAATCCCGATTTCATTCATCGGGCCCCGGATGGATTGCCACGGGAGGATGCTCAAAATGCCGTCGAATTTGTTCGCAAGGACATCGGGTTTCGTGTTGCCGCTCGCCGTTGTTTTGCTGATTGCGCTTACATTTCCCCTTTCGCGTCGAGCCGATTCCGATCCTTGGACGAAAGCTCAGACCGTCCAGCCCGCCGAACTGGCGAAGGAACTTCATTCTCCGAAGACCGCTCCAAAGGTTGTATTTGTGGGTTTCAAGCGCCTGTACAGCGCCGGGCACATCAAGGGCGCCGAATACCATGGGACAGCGGGAAGCGAAGCGGGCCTAAAGGAGTTAACTGCATGGGCCGCGGGAGTTCCCCGCTCCACGAATCTGGTGATCTACTGTGGTTGCTGCCCGATGGAGCGCTGCCCGAACATCCGGCCAGCCTTCACGGCATTGCAAGCGCTGGGATTCAGGAATCTTCGCGTGCTTCTGCTCCAACAGGATTTCGCCACGGACTGGGCGGGCAAAGGACTACCCTACGAGAAGGGAGAGTAAGCCGGAACTCAGCGCCGATGGAGGCGAATGCCGAAAGTATTGATATTTCCTTTTCCTGTTAACCGATTGGCTAGTCTTGCCCACCCTGTTGCTTTTCGGAAACCGCTCTCACGTTAGTATTCTTTCCTGGACTATTTATCCGGGAGGCTTCCCATGTGGAAATGGAGTGTACTGATTGTGTTAGCGATTGCGTCCGGTTACCCCGCGCTCGCTCAAGAAAAGCCCCAGTACACAGAGGATGAAGGCAAGATTTTGGCGCTGGAAAATCTCTGGAACCGCGCTGAGCAAGCGAGGGACACGGCTGCGCTGTCGCATATCTTCGCGCCGTCCATGGTTTACGTGGATTATGACGGAACACTTCGAACCCGGGACCAATTTCTGAGTTACGTGAAAAACGACACTTCCGCGCCGGAACAACTGGTGAGCGAAGAGCTAAGCATTCACTCTTACGGCGAGTTCGCGGTTGTCACGGGGATCTTCCGCGGAAGGTGGAGCAAGGCCGGAAAGACCACGACGATGCGCGGACGCTATGTCGATACCTGGGCGAAGCTCGACGGCACGTGGCAATGCGTTTCTGCCCAGGCCACACTGATTCAATCACACTAGGCAAATCTTCAAATCCGGCGTTCAGATGCGGGTCCGGTGCCGGGGTGACTTGTCGCACTCTTCCTTGCTATTCTCGGTGCGTTCAAATCCGCTCCGGGGTGATACCTGTGAAAACATCTTTGAAGTCGATGGTCGCGATTGGTTTGTTCGTGGCGTTGGCCGCTGCTCTCACGGCGCAGCAAGCCGCTGTTTCGCATTTTGATGGCAACACGTGGTGGTCGCACGTGAAATATCTGGCGGATGATTCGCTGGAAGGACGCGACACCGGCAGTGAAGGCTTGCGGAAAGCGCAGGCTTACGCGGTGGAGCAGTTCAAGAAGGCGGGCCTTGAGCCGGCCGGCACGGACGGATTCTACCAACCGGTTTCTTTCACGCAATATGAACTGGATGAGTCCAAGTCCTCTCTCGCGCTGGTTGCGAACGGCGATACGAAGCCGCTTTCCTTCGCAGACGACGCCTTTTTCAGCGCCAGGGCCACCCACGCTTCCGTCCAGGTGACTGCACCGCTGGTTTTCGCCGGCTATGGGCTGAAAATTCCGGAGAGAAATCTGGACGAACTGGCCGGACTGGACCTGAAGGGAAAAATCGTCGTGTACCTGGCGGGTTCGCCTTCGGATATTCCGACGGCGCTGGCGTCGCACTATCAGACGGCCGGCGAGCGCTGGAAAGCCTTAAAGGCCGCAGGTGCGATCGGAGTCGTGGCCATAATGAACCCGGCTTCGATGGACATTCCGTGGTCGCGGATATCCGCGAACCGCAACCACCCCGCGATGGACCTGGCCGGTGAGGAATTCAACGAAACTCCCGGCGAGCAACTGGGCGTGGTTTTCAATCCTGCTGCTGCGGAAAGTTTGTTTGCTGGATCCGGCCACGCGTTCGCGGAGATCGCAGCGCTGGGCAAAGATCGCAAGCCGCTGCCGCATTTTGTCCTTGCCGCTTCGCTGAAGGCCGACGCCACCGTGCTGACGAAAAAAGTGGAATCGGCGAATCTAGTGGGAAGGCTGCAGGGCTCGGACCCTGCATTGAAGAATGAGTATGTGGTGCTTTCCGCGCACATCGATCACATCGGCATCGGCGCGCCAATCAACGGCGACAAAATCTACAATGGCGCGATGGATGACGGCTCCGGGAGCGCGCTGGTGATGGACATCGCCAATAGCATGAGGGCGCATCCGGAAAAACTGAACCGCTCGGTGATTTTTCTGCTGGTGACCGCGGAGGAGAAAGGCCTGCTGGGATCGAAATATTTCGCCGCGCATCCGACTGTACCGCTAAAATCGATCGTTGCCGATGTCAACGTGGATATGTTCCTGCCGATTGTGCCGCTGAAAATTCTGAAAATCGAAGGGATCGAGGAATCGGACCTGGGATCGAACGCCGCCAAGATCGCGCAATCCATGGGCATCAAGCCGATTGCGGATCCGGAGCCGTTGCGCAACGCATTCATCCGCAGCGATCAATACAGCTTCATCAAAAAGGGAGTGCCGGCGGTGAAAGTTGACGTGGGCTTTGAGCTGGGCACGCCCGAGCAGAAGGTTTTCAAGGACTGGCTGACAAACCGTTACCACGCGCCGTCGGATGATGTGAACCAACCGGTGGACCTGCAAGCCGCGGCGGCCTATGAGGAGTTCACGCGACGGCTCCTGATTTCAACAGCGGACGACTCCGCAAAGCCGCAGTGGAAGCCGGATTCGTTTTTCCGGCGCTACGCGGGCGACTGAGTTCCCCAAGCAGGCAAAATTTGATGAACATCGACCAGTTGAGAAAGCTCTGCCTGTCGTTTCCCGGCGCGACGGAGCAGATTCAATGGGGCGATGATCTGCTTTTCAAGGTGGGCGGCAAAATGTTCGCGGTGACGCGACTAGAGCCCGCGAAAGTATGGCTTTCGCTGAAAGCCAACCCGGAAAAGTTCGCGGAACTTACGGAACGGCCTGGAATTATTCCCGCTCCGTATCTGGCGCGCTCAAAATGGATCGCACTGGAGACACCGGACGGTTTGCCTGCCGCGGAAATTGCCCAACTGGTTCGCGAGTCCTACGTACTGGTGCTTGCCAAGCTGCCGCGGAAATTGCGCGATTCTGTCGCGAACGGGCCGGCGCTTAAAGCGCACGCAAGGAAAAAGCGTTCCGGGAAACCCAAAACAAGAAAATGAATTAAGTGCCAGAGGCCGATCAGGCCATGGCCTTGGAGCCGATGGGACGCCGAAGCGGCCGCGCGCCGGGGAGAGGGAAAGTCATTTTCCAGAAGTTATTTTCGGCGTTGACAAATTCCACGCCGACGTAAAAGTGGCCGTCGCGCTCTTTCTTGGCATAGACGACCCGGGATTCCGTGGAGCGGTTGGTGTTTTCGTTCACCAATAAAAGGTCCTGGCCGGCAACGAGAGGCTCATCCATGACCAGTTGCGCGCCCTGCTTGTTGATGGAACGCGTGGCGCAACGCACACAAAATTTCTCGCCCTGATCGTTCACGCCATGAGCGATCACCGGGAGGGTGAGAGTGACGCGCAGTGTCCGCCTGCGCTCGCGATAACGAAAATGTAGAACACCCACGGGGACCTTCCCGCTGCGGAGTCCGTCGATCCGCTTCTTACCGCGTCCATTCATCAGTTCCAGGGAAACCAGCACGAGCTCATGGCGAGGGGCTCTGGGCGGATTTCAGGAAACAACTCAGGCGCGGCTGACTCTGCGGATGATTCTGCCCTGCAGCACGCTTCCAGGACAATAGCTGGGCCGTACTAAAATACACCTCACCCTGTCAGTACGCCAGTACTTC
>DATMMG010000166.1:0-10314 GCA_035569815.1 Candidatus Methylomirabilota bacterium | reverse complement strand
TGGGCGTGTAGCTCAGCTGGGAGAGCACCTGCTTTGCAAGCAGGGGGTCACCGGTTCGATCCCGGTCACGTCCACCAATTTTCGTTCCTTGCATTCATAGTATGGGCCGCCGCTGCATCCCTGCGCGTGGGGCTAGCTAATTCCTGGTGACCTCGCCGGAAGGCCAGCCATGCCTGCGTGCCGCGTACCGATTGGGCCTTCCTGCTTCCCTATTTTCTTTGCCTCGCCGCGCTACTTCAATTGCCCCCAGCGCCACGTTGGGCCGATCGTGAAGCGAACATAGTTTTGACGGTTGGTCAGCAAGTTGGTGAACAGGTGTGTATTCACCCAGTCCACCGTGACCCGGACGCCCACACGCCGAGACACGTTGAAGTCCGCCCCACCGCCCAAGCCGATGAACCACGTTAGGTCGGTCTGGTGCGGGTTTGGGACCGGAATCCCCAAGGCCGGCAGTAGTGTTCCCAATCCCGGTGGAAGTGTAAGGTCAGCTGTCTCGTGAATCCCGCCAAAACCCGGCCGCCCCAGAAAAGTGACCGATTTCCACTTGCGCCAGTAAAACTGCGGGCCCACGGCAAAAACATAGGTTGTCGATTTAAAAGGCACGTTCACGGCGTTCGCGGGCGGCACCCCGGGCACGCCCAGGCCAGCAAACTTGTTGAAGACGGGCGCGAACACGGTCTCGCTTCCGTTGATGGTGCCCGAGCCGTGGATGATGCTGTTCCCAAAGGCCCCGAAATCTCCGCCCAGCCCCATCCACGGCTTCACAGTCACGCCGAAATCGACGTCGAAGCCATACTCCGTCAAGCTGCGCGCGGGGCTGATCATGGTATCGAAACCGGTATAAACGGTGTAACGATTTATATCCGTCTGCTGTGCTGCCAATGGCAGAAGAACGAAAATCGCCAGCCCACCAAAGAGCAAAAGTCGAACGAGCAACAGGCTTGAGCGGAGGCCCGTGGGATATCCTCTCATTTGACACCTCTTGAAATTTTCAGGTCATTTCAGAGCAATGGTTGCTTCCATTGCTCCGTGGGCACGGCTGCCGCGCGACTTCAGGGAGGTAACGTGACGTTCGTCAGATAGTCAGCCCGTCCGTAGTGACACGGGTTACCAATCACCACAAATGAATGCATTCGTGATTTGGCCCATTCGTTTGACTCGTTTATGCGGGAATCGGGTGCAGAAATCTTAGCGTTCTGGTCTCACTGGCACAAAGAAATTCGCCGAAATGAACCGGCTTTCGGCGACGCGGGCCCCCACGCCCATTTGGCCGCACACACGCCAGGATTTTGTGGGGCTCAGCCGAGCAGATGAAGTTCAGGTTGCAGCGGTAGCTTCGTCAGGCGTACCTTTGTAGCGTCAAAAAAAGCATTTCCGATGGACGGAGCAATGGCCATGATTGGTGTTTCCCCGGCTCCCGCCGAGGCAATATCTTTGCGGTCCAGCAGAATCGCTTCGATTTCCGGCACATCCTTAAAACGCGGCACGCGGTAACTCGAAAAATGGGCGTTCGAAATGCGCCCCTTCTCAAATTGAATGGACTCGAAAAGCGCGCCGCCGAGGCCCTGAATCATTGCCCCCACCACCTGGTTGCGAAGCCCGTCGGGATTGACGATCGCGCCGCATTCGAACACTTCCACTAGTTTTTTCACTGTCACGGTATTCTTCTTGCGATCGACGAAAATTTCCGCGAACGTCGCCACGTAGCTGCCCTTTTCGTTTCCCGCGGCTACGCCGAATCCCTGGCCTTCTGCGCTTTTCTGCCGCGGCCAGCCGAACGCCTTCGCACCGGCTTCCAGCACCGCGCGCATTCGCGGATCGGCAAGATTCTTCAAGCGGAATTCCAGCGGGTCCATGGAGGCCTCACGAGCCAGGGAATCCATGTGCGTCTCTCGCGCGAAATGATTCGCGGTCGCGGCCAGTCCTCGATAAGAGCCGCTGCGCAACACCAGTGGCACCTGGTGGTATTCCGTAACCTGGTTCGCCGCCACGTAGGGCGTTTCAATTCCCGACATCCCGGAATGATAGTTGTGGAACTCCCACGCGGTCAGCTTCCCATCCGCTGCGATTCCGCTCTTTACGTCGATCACCCCCGCCGGCCGAAAATAAGCCCAGGTGAACTCCTCTTCGCGCGTCCACACAACCTTCACCGGGCGCCCGCCGGCCGCGCGGGCCAGTCGCGCCGCTTCCAGTCCCGCATCGCTGGTGTGCTTCCCACCGTATGCGGAACCCGTGTCCGGCACGATCACGCGCACGTTCTTCTCTGGAACATGGAAGACGTCCGCAATGTCGTCGCGCACGGCAAACGGCCGCTGTGTCCCCATCCAAACCGTCAGCTTGCCATCGGTCCACTGCGCCACGGCCGCGCGCGGCTCCAATGGAGCGTGCGCGATATACGCCACCGTATAGCTCGCGTCCAATTTATGGGTGGCGGTTGCCAGGCCATCCTCGATGGAACCCTTCGCTTGCCGAAAGCGCGCCTCCTTCGAAGGCTGCGCATTCTTCTTCAGGTACGAATAAATCTCCTTGTCGGAAATCTGCGGCACTTCGTTCCACTTCACGTGGAGCAGCGCGAGCGCACCCTCCGCCGCGGCAACCGTGGGAGCAGCCGCACCCACAAAATCCCCGTCGCGCACAAGCACTACATCCCTCAACGTTTTCGCCGCCGAATCGTCGTAGGTAACCAAGCTCGCGCCAAACGAGGGTGGCCGCAGAATTTTGCCGTACAACATTCCTTCCGGCCGCAAGTCCGTGGAGTAGCGATGACCGCCGGTAACGAATTCGCGCGCGTCCACCTTCGGAACCGGCTTGCCGGCGATGGTCCACTGCGCAGCGGGCTTGATCGGGTCTTCCACGGGTGGCTTTTGCCCGCCGATGTCTTCCCGAGCAAGCTCCGCATAGCGAAGCGATTTCCCAGACGCCGGATCCGATACTTTCCCATCCCCCGCCACCAACTTATCGGCAGCGACATTCCACTGTTTCGCCGCTTTCTCCACCAGTAAATCCCGCGCCGCCGCCGCCACCTTCCGCAATTGCGGCGTAATCGTCGCTGTCGTCCTGCTTCCAAACGTTCCCGCGTCAAACGGAGTCAGCGCCGTGTCCGCCAGCACCATCCGCACGCTCGCAAACGCCACTCCAAGCTCATCCGCAATCGTTTGCGCCAGCGAGGTGCGCACGTTCTGCCCAATCTCCGCCTTTCCTGCAAAACCGGTCACTGTGCCGTCTTCTCCGATATGCAGCCACGCGCCAATTTCCTTCGGCAGTTCTTCGTTGTGAAATCCGTGCGGGCCGGGCGCCGTTTCCTGCATCGCGGAAACATTCTTGGCCACCGCGAACACGGCCAATCCCGCGCCAAGGATTTTGAAGAAGTTGCGCCGCCCCAGCGCGAACTGGTGCATCGGCATCGCCCGGAATTCGTAACGCTCCGGTTCCAGCAGGAAGGTTTCCTCGCGCTTGTTCATTTCGAGCGCTCCTGCATCTTCTCCGCCGCCCGTTGCACCGCCTCGAGAATGCGTGGATGCGTTCCGCAACGGCAGATATTTCCTTGCAGCGATTGCACAATTTGCTCCGCGGTAGGATGCGCATTCGATTGCAGCAAGGAAACGCTGCTCATGATCATGCCGGAAGTGCAGTAGGCGCACTGAAACGCCCCGGCATCAAGAAACGCCTGCTGCACCGGATGCAGGTCGCCATTTTTCCCCAGGCCCTCAATCGTAATAATAGGCTTCGAAACGGCCGCGCTCACGGGAATCTGGCACGACCGCCGCGCCGTTCCCGAAATCAAAACCGTGCAAGCGCCGCACATGCCCTCGCCGCATCCGTATTTCGTGCCGGTCAGCCCGAGTTCATCACGCAATACATAAAGCAGCGGCGTATCCGGTGGGTAGTTCACCGAATACCGTTTCCCGTTGATTTCCAGTTCCGTGCTGGTTGCCATACCGGTTTCCCTTCCAATATCCGCGCGGCAAAATCAATGCTTGTGGCACGTGTCGCAGGAAGATTTTGCGTGATTCATTTCATGGCAGTTCAGGCAACTGTACATGGTCGTCACGCTGGTCACTTCGGACATGGTGGCCATCTCCGCCACCGCTCCATGACACGTTTCACATTTTACTCCCGCGGCCAGGTGAGCGCGATGGCTCCACGCAATCCCCGGCAAAACTTTGTAAACGCGCACCCACGGGATCGGTTCCTTCGAACTCGCATACGTCGCCAGCTTCTGGATGGCCGGCTTATCTGTCGCGATCGTCGCATGGCACTGCATGCAGGTGGATGTCTCCGGGAACGTCATCAGCTTGCCCGGCTCCGGGTTCGTATGGCAGCGCGCGCACGTCAGGCTGAACGCCAGATGCTGCTTGTGGCTGTAGGGAATCGGCTGCTCCGGCGCCGGGTGCGGACTCGGATTATCCGGCACCATTTTCTTCGCCGTCTTCTGGCCGCTCGCCATTCCGGCCAGGCAAAGCAGGAGAGCCAGCGATTGCACCGCCGCCTTCAATGTCCTTGTCCCCGCGTTCCGCATCATCACTTCTCCTCGCTCCAAAAATCCCTGGGTGCCGCACCCTCCGCCTTTGAGGGTGCGGGTTTTCTCTTCTATTCCTTCTTCGCTCTAACCTTTGCCCTTGACCACTTCTTCAATCGAACTCCCGAAATCCTTCAGCATCACCGTCGCCGCATTTCGCCCCGGCCCGCCCGTAACCGATCCGCCCGGATGCGTCGTCGCTCCCGTCTGATATAAGCCTGCGATCGGCATGCGATGTTGCGCCCAGCCTGCCATCGGCCGCAACGGCCCGGTCTGCGCGGCGCTCTGCGCTCCAGCGTGCGCGCTGCCGTGCCAGAAATGCGGATTCATCCGTTCCAGGTCGAGTGGGCTCTCCACAAACCGCGCCAGGATTTTGTCGTCCGTCAAATTCGGCGCAAACCGCCGCAAATATTTCAGGTTTGCGTCGCTCACGTCGTTCTTGATTTTGTCCCAGTGCTCCGGCCCTTCCTTAAGCATGTAGGGCTGCCAGCCGAGCACCTTCAGCGTGTGCTTCCCCGCCGGCGCACGCGTCGGGTCCGCAACGCTGCAGCAAATCACCTGCAGCGGCGGCTCGTCCAGATTCACCACGCCACGCGTATCGTCAAACCCAAAGCGCAGCGCTCGATAGGGCGACGCCAGCACTCCCGATTCCACCGGCGAGAGCGTCCCGCCATCCACTTTGTAAATCGGAGGCTCACTGGTCGCGTAATGCGTCACGAACATGGCGTTTTCCGCCTGCCACGTCTCCACGCCGTAAAGAAAATCCTCGCCCCACATTTCCTTCGGCGCCATGTCCACCAGGTGCTTGATGTGAATCGTCGAAACCACGGCCTTCGACGCGCGATATGCGCTTCCGTCGCTGCATTCTACGCCCGTGCATTTCCCGTTCTCCACGATCAAGCTCTTCACCCACTTGTTCACCAAAATCGTGCCGCCGTGCGCCTCGATGAAGCGCCCCAGCGCCTCCGACAACGACCCGGAACCCCCTTTGGGCAATGGCCGTCCGCTATGCTGTTGCCGCGGCGCCCCGTACGCCAAGCGCCCCGTCACCGGCGCATCCGGCGGTTCGGCCGCCAGGTGCGACATGTACAACATGAATGTCCGGCAGTGATCGTCTTCGAATGTGTCGTGAATCACGTCCCACGCCGACATCGCCAGCCGTCGTTGCCACTGTTTTCCGTGCGGCACCGCCGCCAATTGATCGTTCAGCGGCTTCCCGAAACCAATGGGCGTAAACGTTCCAGCGGCTATCAGCGGGCGAATCACGTCCAAGTCCGCCAGCATTTTTCGATAAGCGGCCGCATCTTTCTTGGAAAATTTGGCGAATTCCGCGCACGTGCGGTCCACATCGCGCCACTGCGTGATGTAACTTCCGTCGGGAAACGGCACGTGAAACATCGGGTCGGGATCGATGTATTCCAATCCGTAATGGCCAAGTTTCAGTTCGTCATTCTTGATCAGCGGATTGTCTTGAATGAAAACATGCGCGGTCGAACAGCAGTCGTCGTGAAACCCTTTCAGCGTCAACTCCGCCGTCTTCACTCCGCCGCCGATCTTGGGCCGCCCTTCCAGCACAAGGCACCGGTATCCGGCCTTCGCGAGGTACGCAGCCGTGATCAGGCTGTTATGCCCCGCTCCGGCAACCACAATGTCGAACCGGTCCGAAGCCCCAGTCACTTGCTGAAGCGCCATGTGCTTCACGGCCAGCGGCGCAATCGCCGCACCCTTCACAAACCGACGCCGCGTGAACTTCGTCATTCCCTCTCCCCGTAGCGGCCACCTTCAGGTGGCCGCGTCCGCATTCCTAATTTCATCCTTCACGCACAATGCGTGTCTTCCGTCCTTCTACGCCTTGGATTTCACCACTGCCTCAAGACTCGATCCAAAATCCTTCAGCATCACCGCCGCCGCATTTCTCCCCGGCCCGCCGGAAACCGATCCGCCCGGATACGTCGTAGCGCCCGTCTGGTACAACCCCACAATTGGCATCCGATGCTGCGCCCAACCCGGCACCGGCCGCAATCCGCCCGATTGCGCCGCGTTCTGCGCTCCGCCGTGGCACGTGCCATGCCAATTGTGGGCATTCATGCGCTCCAGGTCGAGCGGACTCTCCACGATTCGCGCCAGTATCTTATCGTCCGTCAGGTTTGGCGCAAACTTTCTCAGATACTTCAAATTTGCATCGGAAACTTCATTCTTGATCTTGTCCCAGTGCTCCGTTCCTTCCTTCAATTCATACGGCTGGTTGCCGACGATTTTAATCGTGTGCATTCCAGCCGGCGCTCGCGAAGGATCGGCCACCGTGCTGCAGACTATCAACAGCGGCGGATCTTCCACATTCACGTTTTGCAGCGCAAAGTCATACGAAACGCGCAAACCACGCTCCGGCGTCGCCATCGTTCCCGAAGCCACCGAAGAAATCGTGCCACCCTTTACAGGAAACTTCGGCGGCTCCGTTGTCGCATAGTGCGTCGCAAACAGCGTGATCCCAGCCTTCCAGCTCTCGACGCCCGAAAGAAAATCCTCGTCGAACGCTTCTTTGGGTGCCATGTCCACCAGATGCTTAATGTGAATCGTGGAGAGCACTGCCTTCTCGGCCCTGTACGTGCTCCCGTCGCTGCACTCCACGCCTGTGCACTTCCCGTTTTCCACGATGAGCCGCGCGATAGTTTTATTTGTAAGGACAGTGCCGCCGTGCGCCTCGATCAGCCGCGCCAGCCCCTGCGTCAACGTTCCGGATCCGCCCTTCGGCGTTGTCCAGCTCCACCGCTGCCGCCCCGCGCAAATCGAATAAGCCAGTCGCCCGGTGGCGGCCGCTTCGGGAGGCTCCACAGTCTGGTAAGCCATCCACACCATGAACGCGCGGCAATGCTCGTCCTCAAAATTATCGCGAATGATTTCCCACGCGGACATCGCCAGCCGCCGTTGCCAGATCTTCCCCTTCGGATGCTCCGCCAGCCGCTCGTTTAAAGGCTTTCCGAATCCCACTGGGGTATAGGAAGTGAGGGCGAAGAGAGGCTTCATCTCTTCGTACTCGGTCATCATCCGCCGGTAAGCCGCCGCATCCTTCTTCGAGAATTTGCCGAACTCCTCGCACGTGCGCTCCATGTCGCGCCACTGCGTGATGTAACTTCCGTCGGGGAAGGGAAGATGCACGACGGGATCAGGGAAGATGTATTCCAGCCCGTACTGTCCGAGGCCTAGCTCATCGTCGCGAAAAATTGGGCTGTCTTGAATCAAAACGTGCGCGGACGAACAGACGTCGTGCTGGAATCCCCGAAGGGTAAGTTGCGTGGTTTTCACTCCGCCGCCCACGATGGCGCGGCTCTCCAAAACCAGGCAGCGGTACCCGGCCTTCGCCAGATATGCCGCCGCGATCAGGCTGTTGTGTCCCGCTCCGGCAACGACAATGTCGAATTGATCCGGCATCAGCCCGCGTTTCCCCGGCAATCAGCGGAAGTCTGTCTCAGACGGCAACCTTAATCTAGTCCAAAGACAGGCCGAAGGGATGGAATCAGCCGCTCAAGAAATCAGTCGAGTGGTCTGGTTACTCTGCCACCATACATTAGTCTCGTCAAGCGTTTCTTCGTTGTAACCCATTTAAAATTATGATACTGCTCGTTACTCCATCCGCGCGGTTTAGCGGTTAGACCACTCTCACTTCGCCCTCTGGAGGTTTCCAATGTCCCTGGTTCGACGCCACCTGAACATCCTGCTTCTCTTCTTGGCTGGACTTGTTCTCCCATGCTCCTCGCTGGCTCTCCCCTCGCCCGAGAGTGACGCGGTCGCCGCCGATCACTCCCTGACCACGGCCATTAACACGGCCGACCGAACCAGCGTTGAAAAGCTGCTCCACCCGGAGTTCTCCTGGACCGACCGCACAGGCAAGACCCGCTCAAAATCCGAAATTCTTCCGGCCCTGCCTTCTCTCGCCTCCGAATCCGACGCCGATGTCAAAATCATCGACGCCGGCCAGGTGGCCCTCATCCACGGCAGTCACCGCATCCCTTCGCAAAACGCTTCCGTGCGATTCATCAGGGTGTGGGTAAAGCGCTCTCAAGCCTGGCAACTGCTCGTCTATCAGGAGACCAATAAAGCCGAAAAGAACCCCGAGAAACGCAGCGGCTTCGGCGCTCCAAGCAACGGACAACCCGTCGCCTGCGAAAATCCCTGCAAGACCGTGCCTTACAAACCGGACACCGCCGCCGAACAGGAAGTAGTCTCCATGTGGCAAGCCGTAGAACGTACCGTCCTCACCAACGACGTCGAAGCCTGGACTCCCAATTTCACCGACGATTTTATTTTCGTCACGCCCGATGGCGGCTCGCCGCTCAGTAAAGCCGATCGCGTAACCATGATCACCGAACTCCGCCGCACCAACACCACCCTGATCCCCGCCGAAGTAACCTCAATGAAAGTCTGGGTCTTCGGAGACGCCGCGGTCATGCGTTCCGAACACAAACCTCTCCACGGCAAAGTCCTTCACGTAACCCGCCTCTTCGAAAAACGCAACGGCCACTGGCAAATCGCCTTTGGCCAGCAAACCTGGGTCGAATAAATTGCTTTTGAGTGCGAGAGCGAAGCTCTCACTTTTGCGGTTGCAGCAATCCACTAAACCAGCGTTGGGTGCCGCACCCTCCGGTGCTGAGGGTGCGGGTTTTTCTTAGTCCTACGCTTTCTCTTTCACCACTTCCTCAATACTCGTCCCAAAATCCTTCAGCATCACCACCGCCGCATTCCTCCCCGGCCCGCCGGTCACCGATCCGCCCGGATGCGTCGTCGCCCCCGTCTGATACAACCCCGGAATCGGCATCCGGTGCTGCGCGTAGCCCGGCATCGGCCGCATCGCTCCCGACTGCGCCGGCCCCGAACCTCCCGCGTGGCAACTTCCGTGCCAGTTGTGCGGATTCATCCGCTCCAGATCCAGCGGGCTTTCGATCGTGTGCGCCAGAATCTTGTCTTCCGTTAGATTCGGCGAAAAATGTCGCAAAAATTTCAAATTCGCGTCGGAAACCTGCTTCCTGATCGCGTCCCAATGCTCCGGCCCTTCCTTCAGCTGATAGGGCTGGTAAGCGACGACCTTAACGGTATGCATCCCAGCCGGCGCGCGCGAAGGATCGGCAATGCTGCAACAAATCACGTGCAGCGAAGGATTCTCAAAGTTCACAGCCCCCGACTTGTAGTCCAGGCTCATCTGCATCGCGCGCTCGGAACTGATCATGAAGCCCGAGTGCACCGGCGATAGCACGCCCGCGGCGGTCGCGTACTTTGGCGGTTCTGTGGTCGCATAATTGGTGGCAAATAGCGTCAGGCCCGCTTCCCACGTCTCCACCCCTTCCAGAAAATCCTCGCCCCACAATTCCTTCGGCGCCATATCCACCAGGTGCTTGATATGAATTGTGGAAACGACAGCTTTTTCCGCGCGATAGGAACTGCCGTCGCCGCACTCCACTCCGACGCATTTCCCATTTTCGATAATCAGCGCCTTGATCCACTTGTTCGTAAGAATCGTACCCTGGTGCGCCTCGATAAATCGCGCCAGTGCAGTCGCCAGCGCGCCGGATCCGCCCTTCGGGAGTGGCCGGCTCTCCCGTTGCTGGTGCAGTGGAATGTACGCGGCCCGCGCCGTAGCAGGATCGAGCACCGGTTGCAGCGAGTACGGGCACCCCATCATGAACGCCCGGCAATGGTCGTCCTCGAACGTCTCTTTCAAAATTTCCCACGCGGACATCGCCAGCCGCCGCTGCCAGATTTTTCCCTGCGGATGCGTGGCGAGCAATTCATTCAACGGCTTT
>DATMMG010000165.1:0-4831 GCA_035569815.1 Candidatus Methylomirabilota bacterium | reverse complement strand
GCTTCTGGAAACGCGCTGCTCGAAGTCCGCGACATCACCAAAAGTTTTGGCGCGCGCGAAGTGCTGAAGCGCATATCCCTCGAAATCTCTCCGGGAGAATTTCTTACCCTGCTCGGGGAAAGCGGCTCCGGAAAAACAACTTTGCTCCGCCTGATCGCCGGATTCGAACAGCCGGGCAGCGGAGAAATCTGGATGAACGGGGAACGCCTCGACACCCTGCCTCCCTACAATCGCCGCGTGAACACAGTCTTCCAAAACTACGCCCTCTTCCCGCACCTAACCGTCCAGGAAAACGTCGGCTACGGATTGCAGGTAAGCGGCGTTGCGAAATCGGAAATTCCGGGCCGCGTGAATGAGGCTCTCCAGATGGTGAAGATGCAGGAATTCGCTGCCTCGCGCCCCGCAAAGCTCAGCGGCGGCCAGCAGCAGCGCGTTGCCCTCGCGCGAGCGCTCATCAATCGCCCCAAACTTTTGCTGCTCGACGAGCCGTTTTCCGCCCTCGACGCCAATCTCCGCAAGCAGATGCAGGGCGAACTGAAATCGCTTCAGCGCGAACTCGGCGTCACATTTCTCTTCGTCACCCACGATCAGGACGAGGCCATGGCGCTTTCCGACCGGATCGCCCTGCTGAAGGACGGCGCGCTCGAACAAATCGCTTCGCCGCGTGAGATTTACGCGCACCCCGCCACTAGCTATACCGCCGAATTTATCGGACAGACCAATTTGCTGCGCGCGGAAGTAAGAAACGGAGTGGCGTCGTGGGGTCAACTTAAGTGGAACGCTCCGCACCCAACGGCAACCGCTGTTTTCTCGTTGCGTCCCGAAGCGATTCATCTCTCGCCGGATGGACCCGTTCCCGCCGATGCGATTCGTTTCCGCGCAGAAATTCGGCAGCAAATTTTCTCCGGTTCCAGCGAACATCTGGAACTCCAACTTGCCGGCCAGTTGCTGCGCGCGCGGATTCCGGCGCGCGGCCCGCTTTCCGGCGAACTGGAATTCTGGTTTTCCCCTGCGGACGCCGTTGCGGTCCGCGAGTGAATTAAAAATGTACTCGCGCGCATACAAATGGATCGTCTCCACGCCGCCGCTCCTCTGGGTGGCGATATTCCTGCTCCTTCCCTACGCGTTGATGTTCGCGCACAGCTTCTGGCTGGTGCGCGACGGCATGATCGCCCGCGAATGGAACCTGCAAAATTACGCGAAGCTTTTCCAGAACCCTGTTTACCTGGACGTATTGTTCCGCACCATGCGCATCGCCGCAGGCGTCACGCTGCTATCGCTTCTGCTCGGCTACCCGCTCGCGTATCACATGTCGTTCCACGCCGGCGTGCGCAAGGAACTCCTCTATCAACTGGTGATCGTTCCTCTTTGGGTGAGTTATCTCGTCCGCGGCTACGCATGGAAAACAATTCTCGGCTCCGAAGGCGTGCTCAACGGCTTTCTGCAGTACGTCCACGTCACGAAAGAGCCCGTCAGCTTCTTTCTCTACAGTCCCTTCGCCGTCGTCCTGATGCTCACCCACATCTACACGCCCTTCGTGTTTCTCCCCCTCTACGCCTCGCTCGAACACATCCCGCGCAATCTTGTCGAAGCTTCCCACGATCTCGGCGCCGGCTCGCGTGCCACCTTCCTGCGCGTCATCCTGCCGCTTTCCCTGCCCGGCTTGCTGGCCGGCGCGACTTTTGCCTTCGTGCTTACCCTCGGTGATTTTCTCGCGCCGATCCTCGTCGGCGGCCCATCCAGCATCATGATCGCCAACATCGTCCAAAGCCTCTTTGGCACGGCGTACGATTGGCCACTGGGCGCCGCGGTTTCCGTCTGCATTCTCGTGCTCACCATCTCGTTGCTCTCTCTCACCGAGCGCCTTGAAAAACGGTGGTCGCTCCGATGAGCCACGCTTCCCAATCCGCCCGCCGCTCACCATTGCTGGGCACCTACGCGATCCTCGTCTTCGCGTTTCTTTATTTGCCGATCGTGGTGCTGATTCTTTACTCCTTCAATCGCGACGGAGTCGGTGGCTTCCCGCCCAAGCAACTCACCTTCGCCTGGTACCGTCTCCTCTTCAGCGACTCCGCCATCTGGGATTCCGTTCTCAACAGCTTGCTGGTGGCCACGGGCGCAGTCGTTCTCTCACTCACGCTGGGACTTCTCGCCGCGCTGGCCCTCGATCGCGCCACCTTCCCCGGCAAATCCATTTTTCGACGGCTGGTGCTTCTGCCGCTGATCCTTCCGGGCATCATCACAGGCCTCTCCCTGTTAATGTTCGCGGTGTTCGCGGGAATGCAGCTCAGCCTCGCCACCGTCTTTCTCGGCCACGGCACCGCGCTCATCTCCGTCGCCACCACCGAACTCTTTGCCGGCTTGCAGAAGATGGACCGCGCGCAGGAAGAGGCCTCGCTCGATCTCGGCGCCACTCCCTGGCAAACCTTCTGGCGCGTGACCCTGCCAAACCTGAAACTCTCCCTGGTCGCTGCCAGCCTGCTGATCTTCACCCTTTCGATGGACGAGATCGCCGTCACCTTCTTCCTCATCGGCCGCGACAACACCCTCCCGCTCGAAATCTGGGCCCGCCTGCGCCGCGGCATCACCCCGGAGATCAACGCCATCTCCACGCTGATTTTTGCCGTCTCCGTTATTCTGATTTTGATCTGGTACCGGATCCGCATCCGCACCTCCGGCCAGGAAGCGCAAGACCTTTTGGAACGCTCCTAGGAGAAAGAATCCCATGTCCCAATCACGCCGCGATTTCATCAAATATGTTGTGGCCGGCTCCATCGCTTCCGGATGCCCGATCGACAAAGCACTTCTCGAGGAGCCGGGCGGCGCTTCGGCAACGCCGCTCGTCGAAGGCGAACACTTCGGCGTCTGCCATCAGGTGCGCGACGGCCACTCGTTCCCAAAACCCGACGCCAGCAAGAAAGTAGAGGTGGTGATTGTCGGCGGCGGCGTCTCCGGCCTCTCCGCCGCCTACTTTCTCAAGGGCAAAGACTGGCTTCTGCTCGAAAAAGAAGAGCACTTCGGCGGTAACGCGTATCAGGAGGAGTACGAAGGCCAGGTCTTCGGTACCGGCGCCGCGTACGGCTATCGCGGCGATGACGGAGACCAGCTAGCGAAAGAAATCGGCATCGACATGCCGCTGATCAACATGCCCGATCCCATCCTTGTCAACGGCAAGTTCTCTCCGGACATCTGGCGCTCCGGAATCGACGATCTTCCCTATACGAAAGAAGTCGTCGCGAGTTTCAAGAAATATCGCGACGCCATCATGAAAATCGACATCAAGAAAAACATGCTCGAACTCGATCAGGAACCCTTCACCAAATATCTCGCGCCATACGCGCCGGAAGTCACAAGTCTCTGGGATGCCTACGGCGGCTCCAACTGGGGCGCCTTCTCCGAAGACACCTCCGCATTGATCGGCATTGGCGACACGCAATATCTGTTGCAGGGGTTGGATGACCAGCGCGTGATTCTTCCCGGCGGCCTCGGCTGCATCACCCACAAGCTCGTGGAAGTCCTCAAGCCTCATTACGGCGAGCGAATGCTTAGCGACGCCACCGTGGTCGCGGTGGTCCCCGACAAGGACGAAGTCCGCGTCACCTATGCGCAGGGCGACAAAATCACCACCGTTGCCGCAAAAGTGGTCCTGATGTGCACCGCAAAATACATCACCTCGCGCCTGGTCGCCGGCCTTCCCAGCGAGCAGAAGCAGGCCATGCGCCGCACCCGCTACGCACCCTACCCGATCATCAATATGATTTTTGACAAGCCCGTCTACCGCAAGGGCTACGACAACTGGTGCCCGGGCAAAACCTTCACGGACTTTATCGTCGCCGACTGGACGATTCGCAACAATCCCGGCTATAAGCCGAAATACAACATCCTTACCTTTTATACGCCGCTGCGCGAATCCCAACGCTCCACTCTTCTGGACGAGGGCGATTGCAAGACGCTCGCGGCGAAAGTCCTGAAAGACTTTCAGGGTCTGCTCCCCGAATTCAACGTCGACCCCGTCGAAATCCGAATCTATCGCCGCGGCCATCCTATGTTCATGGCCGTCCCTGGGCAGTACACGAAAAACCGCATGATCGCCTCGAACCCGATGGATCGCATCTTCTTCGGCAACTCCGATTCGGGCGGCCCGGAATCGCTCACCAGCGAAGCCGTGCGTATCTCCCGCGCCGGAGCCGAGTGGGCCAATCTCGTCCTCGCCGGAAAGCCCGGTGCCGCCGATCTCGCTCACAAGGCTTTAACAGAGGCCGTCCTGTAGTTTTTCCCTTGTGTTCTGCCGGCTGTACAATGCGGTTGCGGCTCTTGCGGAGGATTCATGGCCAACGAAGTAGACGACTTTCAAAAATTTCGCGCGGAACTCAACGAAGAAATCCTCAACTGCGGGCACCTCGGCATCAAGCGTTTCTTCTCGCTCGATCACCAGGCGTACGATCCGGGCCCGCTCGACGCCCGCACCAAGGAACTTCTCGGCCTGGTCGCCTCCACGGTTCTCCGCTGCGACGACTGCATCACCTATCACCTCGTCCGCTGCGGCGAACTCGGCTGGAAACGCGACGAAGTGATCGACGCCCTCAACGTTGCCCTCGTCGTCGGGGGCTCCATTGCCATCCCCCACGTCCGCCGGGCCTTTGCCAGAATGAGGGAGATACAAGGGCTTCAGCCTGATGTAAAATAAGGGGCACTCCTGCCATGAGCACAACACCCACAGCCATCACCGCCGACGAGGCAAAATTCCTGCCCCGGCTGCGCGGCTTTCTAGGAGCCGCCCTGTTCCTGGCTCTTCGCCGGTTTCCGCGGCTGCTGCAGCTTCATCGCAATA
>DATMMG010000164.1:0-7321 GCA_035569815.1 Candidatus Methylomirabilota bacterium | reverse complement strand
TTAGCGTGCCAGCGGGCGCTGGAACACCGGCATGCCTGGCCTCCGCAGCGGATAGCCCTGCGGCTGACCATGGGCTTGCGCGGGGATCAGCCCATTCGAATGGCTGGCATGTCCGATGTGCCCGTGCTGCCCGTTGCCATTCGCCGGCGCGGGCTGCGGTAGCCGAGCCGGGTTACCGATAGGGCGGAGAGTGATCGGCGCAGCGTTGACGTGGTCGCTGATCGCCTGCAACCGCTTCAATATTGACTGCCACTGTTCCCAGTCCAGCTGGCGCAAGAACGGGCGCAGTCCCTGGATGAAGGGGTCTTCGAGGAGCGCTTCGCCGTCCGACTCCGGAATGAAGAACCGGTTCAGGCCGACGTTGAGCGCTTCGGAGATCTTCTCCAGCGTGCCGAGGCTCGGGGTCATCTGCCCGCTCTCGATGCGTGAGAGGTAGGAGCGGCTGACCTTCGACTTCGACTGCAGCTGGCTCTGGGTCATTGCGCGCGATTCCCGGAGCTGGCGAATGCGCTGGCCGATGTTCTCGACCGTTTCCTGATTCGCGAACTTGGGGGAGATCGCTTCGGGAGCCACTTCTTCCTGCGGGGCCTCCTGCGGAATCAGGTATTCCATCCGTTGAGGCAGGGCCCTCACGCAACGACGGCAATTGCCCGTGCGCGTGCGGTATTGCACCAGGCCGCAGGTCTTGCAGCGAATGACTTCGCGGTCCATTTCCAATGAATTCATCGTTGCCTCTTTATCCAAATGTGCGGACACCGGCACTCCTCGTTTGACTTTTGATTATTCCGGCGTGCGGATAGGAAGGAACGTCGGAGCGTTCTCGGGGGAAGGCAGTTACTGGCGCGATGGGAGTGTCACTCGAGTGACAGATTCTTGTCAATAGTATTTTTCAAAAAACTTTATGGGAAACGCCCGGAATCGTCCCTGTTTGCGCCGTGTTTTCGCCTGTCCATCCGGCCGGGACGCTCGCATTTCAACAGCTGCTTGTGCTTCTTGCTTTATCGTATCACTACAGGTTGTGCTTTCATTCTCTTTTTCGCGGGGTTTTCAATTCCGCACATTGGTTTCAGTTCGGTACATTTTAGACCGGGCGATCCCGCTGGTTTGAAGGTATCGCTCAAGTTGAGGTCCTTCGCCCATCCTCGTCGGATGGGCTCAGGATGACAAAGGGTCGACGGAATCCAGGATGAGCGCAAACTACGCTACAATTTCCTTTTCCCCAGGAGCCTCTATGCCCACGCGCGAAGACGCCTGGAAGATCGTATGCGAATTCACCCAATCCGAAAGCCTTCGCAAGCACATGCTGGCGGTTGAAACCTGCGTCCGGGCCTATGCCCGCAAGAACGGAGCCGACGAAATGACGTGGGGCCTCGCTGCGCTGCTCCACGATTTCGATTACGAGCGCTGGCCGAACGCCGAGCATGCCGCCGACCGCGAGCATCCCACCGAGGGGGCCAGAATCCTTCGCGAGCGCGGCTACTCCGAGGAAATCGTCCGGGCCATCCTATCCCACGCCGATTATTGCAATGTCCCGCGCCAGTCGCCGCTGGAGCACACCCTCTTCGCCTGCGACGAGCTCGCCGGCTTTCTGGTCGCCTGCACGCTGGTGCGACCCTCGAAGAGCATCCTCGATCTTGAAGCCAGTTCGGTGAAAAAACGGATGAAAGACAAAGCGTTCGCCCGCGGGGTCTCCCGCGATGACGTCATCAAAGGCGCGAAAGAACTGGGCGTTCCCCTCGACGAGCACATCACGTTCTGCATCGCCGCCCTCCGCGAAAACGCCGACACCCTCGGAATTCGCGGTTCCCTCTGAAATTGGCCGGTGGATTTGGTCGGTAAAAGCGGGCAGACCGGGTCGGCCGCACTCCAAAGCGTCAGGTGAGGACGACGGCCGCTACTTAGGCGAGAGAGGCCACTTGAAAGTGGCCGCTACGATTATTCCTTTCGATTGTCCGCTCCCTTTGCACAGTGTTACCTTCTCGACGACAGCCCCCGCCTTCCGCTCGCCCGGCGCATGAATTCTCAATTACTCTCTTCACGGCACCAAGGAGGCCATGCATGGAACCTCTGGCGACGCTCTTCACCATTTTTGGCGTAATTTTCCTGCTGCTTGTTCTCGGCGCGGTGCTCGGATCATTCTTCACCGTGCAGACCGCCGAAGTGGCCATCGTCCAGCGCCTCGGCAAATTCGCGCGTGTTGCGGGGCCCGGCCTCAACTGGAAAACGCCGTTCATCGAAAACGTGGTGCGCCGCATGAGCATGAAGGTGCTGCAATTCGACGTGCAGGTGGAAACGAAAACGCAGGACAACGTGTTCGTGCAGATCCCGGTTTCCATCCAGTACAAAGTTCTGCCCGAGGGCGTCGAGTCCGCGTTCTACAAGCTTTCTGATCCCGTCAAGCAGATCGAGTCGATGGTTTACAACGTCGTCCTCGGCCACGTCCCGAAAATGAAGCTCGACGACACCTTTCTCAACCAAGCAGACATCGCCAAGGACCTGCGGGACTCCCTCGACAGTTCGATGCACGAATACGGCTACAACATCGTGAAGGTGCTGATCTCCGACATCGTGCCCGACCCGAAGGTGAAAGCGGCGATGAACGATATCAATGCCGCGCAGCGCGAACGCGAAGCCACCGTTTCGCGCGCCGAAACCAACAAGCTCCTGGCCGTCAAACAGGCCGAAGCGGAAGCCGAGTCCAAGCGGCTGCAAGGCGAAGGCATCGCCAATCAACGCAGGGCGATCATCGCCGGATTGAAGGATTCGATCGAGGATTTTGCGAAAGCGGTGGCGGGTGCAACGCCTCACGACGTGATGCAACTCGTGCTGATCACCCAGTATTTCGATACGCTGAAAGAAATCGCGGCCAACGACCGCACAAACACGGTGCTCGTTCCGCACTCGCCCAGCACCATTGCCGACCTCTTCAGCCAGTTCCGCGACACCATGGTCACCACGAACGCCCTCTCCACACCACCTGACGTCTCCGGCCCAGCCGGCGGCCGCGGGAAATAACCAGTAGCGGCCACCTTCAGGTGGCCCCGATCACCTTCGTAGCCGCTGCCTTAATGAACTTCGCGGTCAAATCCGGCGCTGTGATCGGCAGCATATGCCCGCCATTCACAAGCTCCACGCTCACCATCGAACTTTCCGCCTTCATCGCTTCGCCGTGCACCTGATGGCTCAGCACCTGGTCGGTGGTGCCATACAAAATGCGCACCGGCACCCGCAACGAAGAATAACGCGCGACCATCGCCCCCAGATCCACATTGACGCCCCTCATGTCCGATGATGTGTTGAAAAAGCTCCGCGGGCGCAGGCCAAGAATCCCGCCGGCACGAATAGGGAAATCCGCTGGCGCGGGTTCCGGGCTGAAGATGGCATCCAGGATCGCCTTCCCGCGGCGAATGCCGATCGGCGTCGCCACCGTCCACGCCACCAACCATCGCAAGAAGTCCGATTTGATGTCCATTGCCCGGAAGGGGGCGGGCACATCTCTCGGCACGTGGGTCAGAGGGGCAATAAGCGCTAATCCGCATATTGTCTCCGGATGATCGAGCGCGACTCCCAACGCGATCGCGCCGCCCAGCGAGTGCCCAACCAGCAGGGGACGGTCCAGTCCCAATTTGCGGATGAACTCCGCCACTACCGCCGCCTGCTCGGTCAACCGTCCCGTCGCACCGGGGGCACGCCTCGAATAACCGGAGCCGGGCCGGTCCATGAGAATTACGCGAAACTCGTCCGTCAACCGCTCCAGCAGCGCATAGGTGAAGTTGCCCATCTGTCCGCCGAGCCCGTGGAGGATCACGATGGGCGGACCCGAGCCCTTATCCAGATAGTGGATTCGCGCGCCAGCAACTTCGATAAATTGCCCGCGCGGAGGCAAAGCTTTTTCGACGCGACGCGCGGTGATGGCGGTGAAAATCACCGACCCGGCCAAACTCATCGCCAGAAAAGCAACAAGAACAAGGAGCAGCGTGATCATCGCGGCCACATCCGCCGCACAAGAATCTCTCCGCAACTCCAGTCGCTCATCAATCGGCTCTCCCCTGATTCTCAGCGCGCTGAAATTCCATCGTGCCGTCGTCCACGCTCGCGAAGCGGAACTCCAGCATATCCAACGCATAATTTTGATGCAGCCGCCACGGTCGCTTCGAACCCTGCTTGGGAAGTTCGTCTTTTGCCCGCTGGATGTAGCCGGAACTGAAATCAATCGCCGGCTGTTCCGCAATCGATTCATCCCGCTTCCTCGGCGTGCAGCTCGCATACCCGCCGGCGTCCATGTGGTTCAGCAGGCGGCAAACATACTCCGCCGTCAAATCGGACTTCAGCGTCCACGAAGCGTTTGTGTAGCCAAACGACGAGGCGAGGTTCGGCACGTCGCTGTACATCATTCCCTTGTAACTCATCGCTCGCGAGAGCTGCACCCGCGCGCCATCTACCCAGACTTCCATCCCGCCCATTAGCTGCACTTTCAAGCCAGTCGCGGTAACGATAATGTCCGCTTCGATCTCTTCGCCCGAACACAGCCGCAATCCCTTTTCGGTGAACGACTCGATCTCGTCGGTCGCCACCGACGCCTTCCCCGAACGGATCGCGCGAAACAAATCCTCATCGGGAACAAAGCACAGCCGCTGGTCCCAAGGGTTGTAGCGCGGGGTGAAGTGCTTCGCCACATCGAATCCGGGCCCGAGCGACTTCTGCGCCAGATCCAGCAGCCATTTCTTGATCTTTTCCGGTTTCTTCCGCGACTGGTTGAACAGATACATCGCCACCAGCACGTTTTTCCAGCGCACAATCGTGTAAGCCAGCTTCGCCGGCACTTTTCCGCGCAGCCAGTTGGCAATCGCATCCTGCGACGGCAGCGCGAGGATGTACGACGGCGACCTCTGAAGCATCACGACGTGGGCGGCTGAGTCCGCCATTGCCGGCACCAGCGTCACCGACGTTGCGCCGCTTCCGATTACGACGACGCGCTTGTCTTTGTATTCGAGATTCTCCGGCCACTTCTGGGGGTGCACGATTTGCCCGCGGTACTTCTCCATCCCCGGCCAGCCCGGCATGTAGCCGCCGGCGTAATCGTAATAGCCGCTGCACATGTAAAGGAAGTTGCAGGTGAAGCGCGCCGGCAAGCCATCCGTCTTGGTAGCCTCGACCGTCCAGTGCGCATCCGCGGACGACCACCGTGCGGCCTTCACCTGATGCCCATAGCGAATCTTGCGATCGATGCCGAATTCCTGCGCGGTATCCCGGATGTATCGCAGAATAGACGGGCCATCCGCGATCGCTTTCGCCTCTCGCCACGGGCGAAATCTATAGCCCAGCGTGTACATGTCGGAGTCCGAGCGGACTCCCGGATAGCGAAACAGGTCCCACGTTCCCCCGATCGCGCCCCGGCCTTCCAAAATCAAATAGCTTTTTTTCGGGCATTCCGCCTGCAGGTGATACGCCGCGCCAATTCCAGAGAGGCCCGCGCCCACAATCAATACGTCGAAGTGCTCGACGTCGCGCTCTTCTCCCGCCCCAAGAGGCGCGCTCTCAACCATCGCTGCTCGATCCGCCATCCGCGCTGACTCCCTCTCGGCCACATTTCTAACCAATTTCCGACCGGGCTTTCTCAAAGTCTATCCGGCAGCCGGGCACAATACCACTCTTCTCTGTCTGTCCTTACAATCTGCCAGAACCTGAACAAATGCTCGTCGGTTGACGACCCCTCGGTTGACGATAGGTAACGGCCATCATACTTCCTCCTGTCACTACTTCTGAAAACGTGAAACTCTCTAGACTGTCTCTAAAACAATCCCAAGGTGGGCCCATGAAAAGGATCGTCCGACTGGCATTGACTGCTATGTGGATGTTTTCCGCCATTGCCGCGTTTGCACAAACCCAAAAAGCGCTGACCAACGCCGACGTCGTCACGATGACCAGGAACGGCTTTGCGCCCGCACTCATCGTGAAAGCGATTGAATCCGACGCCACGGACTTTGACGTGTCCGCGCAGGCGCTGATCGATTTGAAGAATGCGGGAGTAGACCAATCCGTAATGGAAGCAATGCTCACTGCGCAGGGGAGCAAACCCTCGGCCGCCACGGAAGCGGCACACGGAGCCATGACCCCGGCGGGCGGTGGTGCAGCGGACCCGTCGAAACCGATATGCACGACAAGCGGTGGATGTCTCTTGCGCGACAGCTCTCCAGCGTCTTTGAAATTTGCCGCGGAACTAAGTTCCAAGACTGCCCACGAAGGCGATCCGGTGGAGTTTCTATTGGACGACGATATCAAAGTCGGAGATATCGTGGTGGTAGCCAAAGGTGCCCACGCCGTCGCGAGCGTATCTTCCGCAAAAAAAGCGGGAATGATGGGCAAGCCGGGTGAGCTGAACGTTCAGCTTCAATATCTGGTTGTCGGCAGCAATCACATCCATCTGCGCGGCACAAAAGGCCGCGAAGGAGACAGCAAAACCGGCGCAACCGTAGCCCTCACCGTCTTATTTGGTCCTATCGGCCTGATCAAGCATGGCAAGGACGTCCAGATCCCCGCCGGCACGCCCCTTACCGCCTACGTCGATCAGGATATCTGGCTACCCCCGATGAGGTGAGGTGAGGGTTTGAGTTGCGAAGGTTCTCTCCCGATCGTTCGACAGTGTGGAAAATCGAGAATGTTGGAGGTTGATCTCGACCCACACCTAATAAGGAGATATTCCGGTACATCCATTGGAGTGAAAAGGCCACATGCATATGGGGTCTTGGTCACACCAATTCGGCGGGGGCGCACCCGCCACAGAAGGCGGCCGCTGCAGGGAAGCAGGAAGGAGGCGGCCTAAAGCCGCCCCTACAGAGAAGCCGAAAGCGCCCTTGCGACGAATGTCGCTCGGGCGCTTCAGGGTGAACGGGGATTATCGCTTACAGGGCGGTTTACGCGGACTTGGCGTGTTTTTGCTGGGCCTGGGCCATTTGGGCGTGGATGGCTTTCATCTGTTCGCGGGTCTTGGCGACGCGTTTGCGGCCGTCGGGCGTGGCGTCGATCAACTTCTCGAAGCTGGTGGCGAATTGGGGGCCGTAGGCGGCGCGGATTTCACCGAGGAGTGGTTCGATCTTGGAGAAGACCCCGATGTGCTCGCCGTTGCTGTCGGAGAAAAGTTCCAGGCTGATGGCGCCGTTGTTGACGAGCGCGGCGGCCATTTCCCAATAGCTGACCACCATGCGCAGATGGGCGCTGTGTTCGCCAAACATCGCGGCGTTGAAATCCGCGAAGGATTGGGGATTGAAATCGCGAAAATACCAGTCGCGCGCTTTGCGCATGGTCTCTTCGCGGCGCAGAT
>DATMMG010000163.1:0-9993 GCA_035569815.1 Candidatus Methylomirabilota bacterium | reverse complement strand
TTGGCGGATGGTGCGGATTAGGAGGGGAGGCATTGTTTTGGCGATGGAGCTTACGAAGGGTGCGCGATTGTCGCCGGAAAGTTTGGGGGCGTAGAAGAGGACTAGTTTGTTGACTAGGTTGGCGGAGAGGGCGGCGGCGTTGAGGTGGGGGCCGGCTTCGAGGAGGACGCTTAGGACGTCGCGTCGGCCGAGATCTTTGAGGACCGCGCTGAGATCGAGGCCGGTGCGGCTGCCCTCCGCGGCGGGCGAGCGTTTTACTTCGATCAATTCGACGCCGGCGTTTTGGAGTTTGCGGGATTTGGCGGTTTTGAGTTGGGCAGAGGTGTAGACGAGGAGATCGTCGCCGGCGGTTTGCACGATGCGCGATTTGGGGGAGAGGCGGAGGCGGGTGTCTAGGATTACGCGGAGCAAGCGGCGGCGGCGGGGGAGGCCGGTGCGATCGGTGAGCAGGGGATCGTCGGCGAGGATGGTGCCGATTCCGGTGAGGAGCGCATCGGAGGCGTGGCGCATGCGGTGGACTTCGGCGCGGGATTCTTCGCTGGTGATCCAGTCGTGTTTTTTGGCGTTGCGCGGCTTTGGGAGGGCGAGCTGGCCGTCGAGGGTTAAGGCGGATTTCAATGTGACAAACGGTTTTTTTGTCGTGATCCAGTGCGAGAAGGCTTCGTTGAGTTCTTGCGCCCTGTCTTCGAGCAGGCCACTTTCGGTTTCGATGCCCGCGGCGCGCAATCGGGCGAATCCAGTGGCGCGCGTTCTCGGATTTGGATCTTCCATTGCGGCCACGACGCGCGAGACGCCGGCGGCGACGATTGCCTCGGTGCAGGGGCCTGTGCGGCCGGTGTGATTGCAGGGTTCGAGTGTGACGTAGAGCGTTGCGCCGCGGGCGCGTTCGCCGGCTTGCTTGAGGGCGACAATTTCGGCGTGGTCTTTCCAATCGTACTGGTGGAATCCTTCGCCCAGGATGGCGCCGGCTTTGACTATTACGCAACCCACTGTGGGATTCGGGCTGGCGAGACCGATTCCTTTGCGCGCCAGGTCCAGCGCGTGTTCCATGAAGTGAGTGTCGTGGGGATTCACGGTGTCAGTTGAACAGCGAATCGGCGTAGGTTTGGGCGTCGAAGGGGACGAGGTCGTTGATTTGTTCGCCAGTGCCGACGAAGCGGATGGGCAGGCCGAGTTCGCGGGAAATAGCGACGACGATGCCGCCTTTGGCGGTGCCATCGAGTTTGGTGAGGATGATGCCGGTTACACCGACAGCGGAAGTAAATTCGCGTGCTTGCGCGAGGCCGTTTTGGCCGGTGGTGGCGTCCATCACCAGCAGGACATCGTGGGGCGCGCCGGGAATCACTTTTGCGGCGGTGCGCTTCATTTTTTCGAGTTCGAGCATGAGGTTGGATTTGGTGTGGAGGCGGCCGGCGGTGTCCACGATGACGGCATCCGCGCCGCGGGCTTTGGCTGCGGCCATGGCGTCGAAGACTACGGCGGCTGGGTCGGAGCCGGATTTTTGCTTGATGACTTCGACGCCGTTGCGCTGGGCCCAGATTTCCAGTTGCTCGATGGCGGCGGCGCGAAAGGTGTCTGCTGCGCACAGGACCACGCTGCGGCCATCCTGGCGCAAGCGATTGGCGAGTTTGCCGATGCTGGTGGTTTTTCCGGCGCCGTTGACGCCGACGATGAAGATGACGCGGGGGTCGTTGCCGTTGGCGGCGCCAACCAGGTGCGGGGTGTTTCCGTAGACATTGAGGGCACGAAAAACGTGTTTCTTGATCTCGTGTTTCAGTTGGTCGCCGTTGTTGAGAGCGTTGCGAGAAAGTTGCTCCTTCACCGAGTCCAGAATTTCTTTGGTGGTTTTTACGCCGAGGTCGGCGGAGAGCAGCGCGTTTTCAACTTCTTTGAGGACGGAGGGATCAATCTGGCGGCCACCCTGGGTGATGGTATCGAGCGTGTCGGCGAGGGCTTCCTTGGTTTTGCCGACGGATTCTTTCAGCCGCTCGAGGAGCGTCGGTTCGGGTTTTCCGAAGAGGGTGATCATAAGAGTGGCCCGCGCGCGGCAAAAGGCGGGAAAGAAAAGTGTAACAGATTGGGTGGGGAGGGGATGGGGGGGCGATTGGCGAACGGATAGAGAGTCGGGATTAGGAAAAAGCGGCCCGCCTCCGAAGGCAGGCCCTACGAGGGCAACAGAAAGGAAAGAAGGCGGCGTAAAGCCGCCCCTACACAGGCGGGAGTGACCCAAGAGGGAGGGGCAAGCCCCTCCCTTACAAAGGCGGGGGATTTGGGTGGTCGGCGTTAGACCGTAAAGGCGTCAGCTTCAGAAAGCGGCCGCTACATTGGGAGCGGATTGGTTGTGGCCAAAACTTGCTTGGGGGTTGGAAGGCCTCAGGCCTGAAGGCCTGAGCTACAGAGCTAGACTTGGACTTCGACGGCGGTTAGGCGGAGTTTGCCGGATTTTACGGCGGATTCCAGGGCGATGACGATGGATTCGTCGAACTTGGAGCCGGCGAGGGCTTTGATGCGGCCGAGGGCGTAGTCGAGATCCATGGCGTTTTGGTAGGGGCGATTGGTGGTCATGGCGTCGAGTGTATCGGCGACGCCGATGATTCGGGCCATTTGCGGAATTTGCGGTCCGGTCAGGCCGTAGGGATAGCCGCGGCCGTCCATATGTTCGTGGTGCAGTTCGATGCCCGGCAGCATCTCTTTGAGCTGAGAGACGGGGCGCATGATGTTGGCGCCCTTGGTGGTGTGCGTCTTCATGATTTCGAACTCTTCGGGCGTCAACGAGCCGGGCTTTTTGAGGACGCGGTCGTCCACGCCGATCTTGCCAACGTCATGGAGGAGAGCGGCAATTTTCAGCTTGTCGAGAGCCTCGGGCGAGAGGCGCAATTCCTGGGCGATGATGGTGGAATACTTCGCGACGCGGCCGGAATGGCCTCGGGTGTAGGGATCCTTTTCGTCAATCGCGGCGGCAAGCATGCGGATCGAGCCGATAAACAGTTCGCGGTTTTTCTCGGCGGCTTCCTTCAGCTTCTCGATGTACTCTTCGATGTCGCTGGCCATGAGGTTGAAATTTTCGGCCAGCTCGCTGATTTCTGTGGCGCCGCGAACCGGGGTGCGCTGGTGAAACTCACCGCGGCTGATAGCGCGCGTGGAGGCGGCCAGCGAACGAATGGGGGTGCTGATGCCGACGGCAAAGAAATAACCGAAGAGAATTGCGACCAGGATCACGACGCTCACGAAGGCCAGGGCCTGCTGGTTGAGTTCCGTGACGCCGGCGTCGGCGCGGGCTTCGTCGACGCTGCGTTCGGCGATGACGGCCCAGTTCACCTCGGGGAAGGTGCTGTAGGTGCCGACCATCTCCACCCGGCGATTGCCGTCTTTTTCGATAAAGTGCACGGTTTCGGTGTTGCGCAATTCCTTCGGGAGCGCTTTGATCTGGGCCACCATGTGCGACTTCTCGCTCAGATCTTCGCCAGGCACAAAATGCTTGGTATCCGGATGGGCGACGATGTGGCCATAGTGGTCGACGATAAAGACGGTGCGGCCGCGGACGCTGGCGTCCTGCAGGCGATGGAGAATGGGGTCGAGCGAAACCACGGCTGCGAGCATGCCGGTGAAGTTGTCTTGGTCGTCTTTCAAAGGGACCGCGATTACGAAAGCGGGGCGATTGTCCGGCGCCAGGGCCAGAGGATCGCTGCGGAATTTTACGGACTGGACGCAAGTGACGAAAGCGCGCTGGAGAGCCTTGGCGACGAAGGGGTCCTGCTCGGCGCGGAAATTTCCTTGGGAAGCGCTGGTGCCCTTGCCGTCGCGGCCCACGGCGGTCAGGTAGACGAACGAGTTGCGGTTGGAATCGACAAAATTCTCGAGGAGCCGGGTGACTTTGGGTTCGGCGACGGGGTCGGTGACGTTGTCGATGAGGCCGGTAAGGGTCAGGATCTGGCGCTGGCTGATCAACTGTTGGGTCAGGTTGGCTTCGAAGAACTGGATTTCCTGCGCGAGGGAGCGGCTCATTTCCGTTTGCTGCACCCGCTCCGTATCCACGAGCTTTTCCTGGCTGAGTTCGAGAACCTGGCGGTGATACAAACCGATGGGAAGCGCGCTCACAAGCAGGAGCGCACCGAGCACAAGCCAAAGGATGCGCACCCGGCCGGAACGGAGGCGCGTCAAAAACGATGGAACAATCTCCGCCATCGCAACAGATTGATTTTAGAGGGCGGGAGAGGGGAAAGCGGCTGGCCTAAAGGACAGGGGGAGCGGAAATGCAACTGGGACGGAGGTACTGGGAGGATGGTAATCAGTAACCGGTAATCAGTAAACAGTAAGAGCGGTGGTCGGGATTGTTGAATTTGGTGGCTTGGGCTCTGAAGATAACAGCGATCAGATAGCAGAGAGCAGGAGGCGTGGAAGCGGCGTCCACGCAGGCGGGATTAGCGGAAATGGGTGATTTTGGGGATCGTCGGAATTTGTGCTTATCTTCTCTGCCTATTTTCGCCGCTTAACTTGGTTACTTATCCGGGGCGGCTACTCTCGTTTTAGGGGCCGTTCCATGATGGCGCGGATGGCTTCGCGGGGGGAATTGCCGAGGTGGAGGATGCTGTGCACTTGTTGGGTGATGGGGAGCTCGATGCGGTTTTCGCGGGCGAGGGCCAGGAGGGCGGCGGTTGTGCCGACTCCTTCGGCGATCATGGTCATGCCTGCCAGGATTTCGGCGAGAGAGCGCCCCAGGCCCAATTCGAATCCAACGCGGCGGTTGCGGCTTTGAGCGCCGTAGCAGGTGAGAATGAGGTCTCCCATGCCCGCGAGGCCGCTGAGGGTTTCGGGCTTGCCGCCGAGAGCGGAGGCGAGGCGCGTCATTTCGGAAAGCCCACGGGTAATTAGAGCGGCCAGCGAGTTTGCTCCCAAGCCAAGACCCTGGCAAGCGCCGGCGGCGATGGCCATGACATTTTTCATGGCACCGGCGAGTTCCACACCCACGACGTCGTCGTTGGTGTAGAGGCGAAAGGACGGGCCGGAAAATTCCTCCTGCAGAAACGCGCCCAGGGCCGGATCCTGCGAAGCGAGCGCGACGGCGGTCGGCTGGCCTTGCGCGGCCTCGGCTGCGAAAGAAGGGCCGGAAAGCACCGCGACGGCCGGCACGAAACGCGCGTTGAGAACTTGCGAAATGACCTCGCTCATGCGCAGGTGGGTCGCCGGCTCAAGCCCCTTCGTGGCGTTGACGAAGACTGCCTCTCGCGAGAGATAGGGAAGCGCCAGGGCGAAAATTGCGCGGGTGTGCGCGGAGGGCACGACGCCGAGAACGATTTGAGCTTCGTGCAAGACTTCTTCGAGGTTCGCGGAGGCCCGAACGGATGGCGGGACGGCCACGCCGGGCAGGTATTTCCTGTTTTCGCGGTCGCGTTCGATGGACTCCGCGAGGGAAGCGTTGCGGACCCACAAGCGGAGATCATGTTTGCGCCGGCTATTGGAGAGTACAACGGCAAGACCGGTGCCCCAGCTTCCTCCGCCGAGGATTGCGATGCGGCTCAAGCGGCGTCTCCGCTGGATTTGCCGAATGAAAACTTGGGTTCTGTGCCGTCCACAAGGCGCTGGAGGTTGGCGTCGTGCTTGAAGATGATAAGGGCGGTGGCGAAGAGCGTGCCGAAGTCGACCATCAATGGCGGCGCGTGGCCGGGCGCCCAGAGGAAGTACATCAGCAACGGCATCGCTGCCGCCGCGGATACGGAGCCGAGAGAAACATAGCGCCATGCCAAGCTCACCAGAATAAAAACAAGCAGCGCACTGAGAGCAGCCATCGGAGAAAGCATCAGGAAAACACCGAGCGCCGCGGCGACGCCCTTGCCGCCATTAAATCCAAGCCAAACCGGAAAGCAGTGGCCGAGCAGAGCGAATACGCCTGCGAGCATCAAGGCGGTGGAATTTTGTTCGGAGAAACGCCCGGCGAGCCAGACGGCGGCGGCACCTTTTGCAACGTCGAGCAAGAGCGTAAGGATTCCCGCGGCCGGGCCGACGACGCGCGCGACGTTGGTGGCGCCGATGTTTCCACTGCCGGATTTGCGGATGTCGCTTCCCGCAAAGAGTTTTGCGAGGATCAGGCCAAACGGAATGGAGCCGAGGAGGTACGCGGCGGCCAGAAGAAGGGAAGTGGTCGGCGTGAAAAACGACATGCAGCGCTAAGCCTCCGAGGCAAGGTGGAACGTTTGCAACGTAGTGTACTCCGCTCCCGTGGGTTTGAGCTTGCTTTCAATGAGATGGAACTCTGCCGCCTGAAGTGAGCCAAATGCCTGTGCGTGCTTTTCTTGAATCGCGTGGTGCAAATTTGGCGGAATGCCCGGGAGCGGAAATCTTGCCAACGTCAGATGCGGAGTAAACGGGCGGTCCTCGAGAGGGAATCCGAGGCGATGCGCGGCCTGATCGATGTCCGCAGCAAGGGATTTCAGGTTCGCGGAGGCCTGCATTCCGGCCCAGAAGACACGGGGGCGCTTTTCGTTGGGGAAAAAGCCGAGGCCGCGAAATTCGAGGGTGACCGGCTCGGGGGAACGAACTGCAACGAGCACGTTTTGCAGCGGGCCCAGTTTCGCGGGTTCTGTTTCGCCGAGAAATTTCAGGGTGAGGTGCAGATTTTCGGCGCGAACCCACTTCACGTTCGGAGCCACGGCGCGAAATTCTTTCAGGAGAGATGCGAAGCCGGCTCGAATGTTTTCCGGAATTTCGATGGCGATGAAAAGTCGCACTTAGGGAACCTGCCTCAATTGGCCGGATTGACGCGGCGAGGCTGGGGTTTGCCTTCGAAGAGGTAGTGAACGCGAACCATGTCGAGGGCAAACTGCGAGGCGTAGAAGCGGATCATTTCCCGGTCGCCGGGAAGATGAACGAGGCGGTCCTTCGTGCCCGCGGGAGTTGCCAGCGCGATGTGCACGGTGCCGACCGGTTTTTCTTCGCTGCCGCCGCCCGGGCCGGCGATGCCGGTGATGCCAACGCCGAATGTGCTGCCGACGCTGCGGCGGATGCCTTCGGCCAGGGCGATCGCCACCTCGGCGCTGACCGCGCCTTTGGAGGCGATGAGTTCGGCGGGCACTTCCGTCCACACGGTTTTTCGCTCGTTGCTGTAAGAGACCACGCCGCCCAGAAAATAGGTGGAGCTTCCCGGGATGCGGGTCAGGCGTTCGGCGAGAAGTCCGCCAGTGCAGCTTTCGGCGGTCGAAATTGTGGCGCGATTGGTGGTGAGGAGTTCCGCGACAACGTCTTCCAGAGTGACGGCTTTGTGGGCAAAGATGCGGTCGCCCAGCGCAATTTCGAAACTGCGGATGATTTCGTCGAGCGAGGTTTCGGCCTGAGTGGCGTCGTCGGTCCAGAGGCGGAGATGAATCTGGATTTCGCCGGGCGCGGCGAGGATTGTGGTGTTCACCTGGGGGTACCGCGTGTAAATCGGGCGGATACGCTCTTCGACGTGGGATTCGCCGAGACCGGTGACGCGCAGCTCGCGGTGAAACATGCGCACACCGGATACGCGGCGTTGCAGGCGCGGGAGCACCTGTTCGAGGAATAGAGGTTTTAGTTCGCGCGGGGGGCCGGGGAGGAGCGCGACCATGCGGCCTTTGTCTTCGATCCAGAGACCGGGGGCGGTGCCGCGGGGATTTTCGAGGACTTCGGCGCCTTCGGGGACCATGGCCTGACGGAGATTGACGGCCGGCATGTCGCGCTTGAAGCTGCGGAATCTCGCTTCGATGGCACGAACGACTTCGTCATTGCGCTGCAGGCGGCGGCCGAGAAGTTCGGCGACGGTTTCGCGGGTCAGGTCGTCTTCGGTGGGACCGAGGCCGCCGCTGGCAATCACCACGGGCACGCGATTCAGAGCGTCGCGGAAGGCTTCCGCGAGGAGTTCGCGATTGTCGCCGACGATAGTCTTGCGCAAGACTTCGATGCCGAGCTTATTTAGTTCTTCGGTGAGGAAGAGCGAGTTGGTGTCCACCCGGTCGGGGGTGAGGAGTTCGGAGCCAACGGCGATGATTTCGGCTTTCATGGAGATTATTGTAGCTCACCCGGTGCAGCGGACGGGTTGAATGGGAGCCGAATAAGGGAGATTAACCGTGGAGAGGCAGGCCGCGGACGTTCCAGTCGATGGTGAAGAGGGAGCTGTTGGCGGCGAGAATGCCGCGGCCGCTTGGAAGGAGCGCCAGACCCACCAGGGCGGAGCCGCTGAGGACGTGTTCGGCGTGGCCTTGGGGAGAGATGCGCACGACACCGCGACGCCCGCCGAAGGAGGCGACCACGTATAGATTTTCATCCTGATCGAAGGCGAGGCCTTGCGGGCGGCCGAGGCCGCGGTAGAAGACGTGCACTTCGCCATTTTGCGTGATGCGGTAGACGCGGTCGTAGCTGGAGGTGGTGGGGCCGCTCACGTAAAGTTCGCCGCTGGGGTGGAACGCCAAATGGTAGGCGGCGATGGAAGGCTCGAGCGTGGCGAAGACGAAAATTTCGCGCTCGGGACTGATCTTGAAAATTGTGCCGCTGCGGTCGCCGACGAACAGATTGCCTTTCGCGTCAAAGGCCAGGCCGGTTGCGACGCCCATGCCTTCGATCCATTGTTCGCTGCGGCCGTCGGGAGTGACACGATAGATTGTGCCGTCATGGCGGCAGGAAACGAAGAGATCGCCTGTCGCACTGAGGGCCAGGCCCGTTGGATTCACCAGCGAAGTCACGAAGGGTTTTACGGTATAGCTGGTGTTGATCTTGTAGAGGGACACGGGGACGCGCTGGCCGCGAGGACCGCTGAAGGTGACGTAGATATTTCCCTGGGAATCCACGGCGGGATTGGTTACGGGGTGCAGGTTGTCGGCGATCTGGAAGCCGAGCGCCACCGGGAACGGCTGGCTTTCGCTTTGGGCGTTCACGATCTGGATGGTGCGGCCGTTGGCGTTTTCCGGCACGCGCGCAATCAGGCGATTGCTGCTGGAGAGAGAAAGCGCCGCTTCAGACTCGCCAAAGCGAACCAGCGGGCGGCCGCCGTGGCGCGAGGTAAAGCCGCTGCCAAAAATTGCGATTTCGCCGCCAGGAATGGCAGCAGCGGGGGCAATTCGCTCAATGTGAGGGATGCCGTTCTTTTCTGATGTGGTGCCAAACCCGAATTTCATTGCCGTTGCCCAAAGATCATAGCCAATGAAAGTGTAACGCGAGACGCAGACAAATGGCAGCGTAGACCCCGGCCATCCAGTCGTCGGCCATGATGCCCCAGCCGCCGGGGAGTTTTTCGAGGCGGCGGCAGGGGAAGGGTTTGGCTATGTCAAAGAGACGGAAAAGCAAGAAGCCGGCGAGCAAGAATTTCCAGTTGAGGATGCTCATGCCGGAATAAAGGGCGAAGGTGGCTGCATCTTCGGACCTTAGGAAGAGCATTGGGCCGACCGGGGCCAAGCTCAGGAGGAGTACGAGGTGCACTCCGGAAACTTCGTCGATCACCACGAATTGTGGGTCTTTCAGACCAGCAAATTCAGCAACTTGCCTACTGGCCTGAACTCCGAGCAATGCTAAGAAACCCCACACAGCAATGGAAGGAATAAGGGCGACCGCAATGCCAAGCGACCCCGAGCGAAAGGGAAGGTCGATTCCGAGTCCGACGCCCAGGACCTCATTAAGAACGTAGAACCAGGTGAAGGGGTGAGCAACGACGGCTACGAGCAGGCCAACCGCGGAGCCCCAGGTGCCGGGGGCGGGCTTGAGGTAGCCGGTGCCGAAAACCGTGGCGATGGCGTAAGCGAGGCGCGGCTTGGGGGCCGGGGACGGACTTGCGGCCGGATCAGTGGATGGTGTCATCGGTTTTGTGTCCGCCTTCCCGCAACGCGCGGCGATCGAGTTCGGGGAGTTCCTCTTCGTCGAAGATGGGGTCGGACACAACGTACTTCTCGGCGGCCCACGCGCCGAGGTCCATCAAACGGCAGCGCTCGGAGCAGAACGGGAAGTCCGCGTCCGTGGCGGAGTCAGTGGGTTTCTTGCAAATGGGGCAGC
>DATMMG010000162.1:0-9358 GCA_035569815.1 Candidatus Methylomirabilota bacterium | reverse complement strand
AACGACAGCAACGCATACAAGTCCCTGGTGGTTTACGGCGAAGTGCTGCAGCGCATTCAGAACGATTATGTGGACGAACCGAACATGCACCTGGTGACGGCGGGATCGCTGCACGGGTTGCTGGAATCGCTGGATTCTGAGTCGAGTTATTTGACGCCGCGCGAATATACGGAATATCAACAGAAGCAGGCGAACCCGGGAACGGGCGAAACCGGGCTGAACCTGAGCAAGCGGTTCGGCTACATCATCGTGACGTCGGTGATGCCGGAGAGTTCGGCGGAGAAGGCCGGGTTGCACAGCGGGGACATCTTGGAGTCGGTGGCGGGATTCACGACGCGGGAAATGTCAGTGGGGCAGGCGAAGAATTTGCTGGCGGGGCAGCCGGGGACCGGCGTGAAGGTCGGCGTGATCCGGCGCGGAAAGACGGACCCGGAGGAATTGGATGTGGTCCGCATGAAGATGACGGAACCAAAGCTGCAAGTGCAGAAGGTGGACAACGACACGATCGCGATCCGTTTTTCGACGCTGGACGCGGGGCGCAAGGATGAGCTCCGCGCGAAGCTGCTGGAAGCGGAAAAGCAGGGCGTGAACAAAGTGATTTTGGATGTACGGGATTGCGGGCGCGGACAGACAACGGAAGCGATTGAGATCGCGAAGCTGTTTGTGCCATCGGGAACGCTGACGAAATTGCACGGGCAGACGATCACCGAACAGGTTTTCAACGCGGAGCCGAGCAAGGTGATGTGGAAAGGCCCCGTATCGATTTTGATGGATGGAACGACGACTGGAGCAGCGGAAGTGCTGGCCGCGGCGATCGCAAACACGAAACGCGGCGACCTTGTGGGCGACCGCACGTTCGGTCTGGCATCGGAACAGAAGTTGATCCCGCTGGACGATGGAGCGGCGCTGATTTTGACCGTCGGAAATTTTACCAACGCGGACGGCAAATCGATCCTGGATGAAGGCGTGACGCCCACGGAAGTGGTTCGCGCGGCGGCTGCGAGCGAGACGGACGACGGCGAAGAAGTAGCGGATAGTAGCGCACAGAAAGAACCGCCGCCGGGGCCGCGCCCGCTTTCGGCTGACGATCCAGTATTGCAGAAGGCACTGCAGTTGCTGAAGAATCCCGCAAAGAAGGCCGCTTAAGGCGTAGTGGCCCGCAAAAAGTCCGGAACCACCCGGAAACTTTTGTTTTTGCTCCTGGTTTGCGCAGCTGGCGTAGCCGTTTGGATGGGTGGGTGCGACAAGATTGCCTCGAAGTTTCGCTCTAAATCCAAAACTCAACCCGCAAAAAAAGAGCGTGCGTCTCACCACGCGCCCACGCCTGCCGTTTCAGGGCCGAGGCTGGCAATCCTTCTGGATGATTTTGGCAACGACCGGGAAGCTGCGGCGGCGGTTTTCGCGCTGCATTATCCGTTAACGATTTCCGTCCTGCCTTATCAAGCGCATTCGACGGAGATTGCAGAGGAGGCGCAGGGGCGTGGACTGGAAGTGATGCTGCATCTGCCGATGCGGGCGATCGCGAATGACAGGCCGGAGGCGCACCAACTGGAGGCGGGGATGAGTGGCGAGGAAGTGGCACACGAGTTAGGCGGGATGCTGGAGAGCGTGCCGACGGCGAAAGGGGTGAATAACCATGAGGGGTCGCTGGCTACGACGGATGCGAAATTGATGGGGGAGTTAATGCGGCTGCTGAAGCAGAGGGATCTATTTTTTGTGGATAGTAGAACGACGGCGGCCACGGTGGCGTTTGAAGAGGCAGAACATGCGGGAGTGAGAAGCGGATTTCGCAATGTGCCGTTTCTGGATGATGTGCAGGATGTGGCGGCGGTCCGGAAGCAGCTGGAATTGGCGATGCGCGGTGCGAAGGAGAAGGGGGCGGCGATTGCGATCGGGCATCCGCATCCGGAGACGCTGCAGGCATTGAAGGAGATGCTGTCGCGGGCGGAGGCGGAGGGGGTGCATTTGGTGGTGGTTTCGGAGTTGGTGAAGTAGCGGGCGAGGTGGCGGCGTGGTGCTCGGTACGGAAAATTTTGTGGTGTGGTTTAGGTTGTCATCCTGAGGGCATCCTCTTCGGATGCCCTCAGGATGACAACGTTTCTTTCCATTTCAAATTTCTCAAGAAAAGTTCAGGTGGAGTGTGGGAGAGCGGATGGCACCGCGGATCCGGCGGGCGCAGCTTTCTTGGGGAAGAGCCACATGACTACGAGGAATTGGAGGCCCATAGTGAGGAAGCAGAAGATGCTGCCTTCGGGGCCGACGGTGCCGCCGGTTAGCCACTTGGCGCCATGGAGAATGGAATTCGAGAGATGGCCTTCCATGAAGGTGCCGCTGTTGGGGACGGAAAAGAGATAAGTTTCGCCCCAATCGAAACTGGCGTGAAGGCCGACGGCGTACCAGAGATTGCCGGTGCGGTACAGCGTGAACGCAAAAAAAATACCGACCAGGGCGACGCTTGCCGCGCCGACTGGACCTTCGCCGGGGTTGAGGAGGTGAATGGCGCCGAAGCCCAGCGAAAGCAGAAGCGCGGCGGGCCAGAAGCCGATGCCGTCCGCCAAGGTGAACTGGGTGTAGCCGCGAAACAGGAACTCTTCGAAGAATCCGACGGCGGTGAACAGCACAAGGTGAAGCATGCCCCATCCCACTATGCCTTTCGAAGATAACGCTATGGCGCCGAAAGCATAGCCTCCAAATGCGGATATTAGTCCAATCAGAACCGAAATTTCCACGAGGCCGAAAAGAATCCCAAGCCAAAATTTCCTGCCAAACGCTTCCGCGATGGGAAGTCCATACTCACCTGGGGCGCGACGCTCGATTCGAGACATGATTAAAGCGCAGCCAAAGACGACGGCGAAACCGAGAAGTTCCTGAACCAGGACGGCTGATGGAGGGGGAACGCCACGAGTGGGGGCGACAAACTTTCGCGCAACAAAGCCAATCAACGTGAATGAAATAGCAGTGAGGAGAATATAGATGAGCAGACGCCAGCCGGTACGGAGGCCTCGATCATTAAAGAGCACGGAATTTCGGCCAGGGGGAGTCGGCAAGACAGTCGAAATTTCATTTGCAAATTCCGGCACGTTGGGGTCAGAAGACGGGAGATTGTCCACGATGGCTCCTTGCAAGCGATTCGACGGCGAAATCGGCTAAAGGACGCTGACTGCTAGAAATTGCGTTCAACCGGCGATAGCCGTCCCTAGACACGGGAAGGGGCCGGGAATTGTTGCAATGTGCCCAGCAGGGAGAGTATAACCTGCATGAGCCGGAAGAGTGGTTAGAAATCTCCAAAGGGGGGATAGGGAGCAAGATTGAGAGCCAGCGCATCGCCTCCAAAGCTGATCGCCGGAAGATTGGCGCTGGATTTTGCCAATTTGATCCCTGTGGCGCATGACCTTTCGTGGGCAGAATTTGTGGAGTTCCTAGTTGATTCGAGGGTGGTGAGCGAAGAACGGGGTATGAGGCTGGAGTCGCTGGAGGGGAGCGAGCTGGGGGCGGTGGATGCGGTGCTGCTGAAGATCTTGCGGTTGCGGGAGTGTGTGCGAGCAGTTTTTTCGGCGGTGGAAGAAAGAAGGGAGTTCCCGAAGGCTTGGGTGGCGCCGATCAATGAGATTTTGCGGGTTACGGAAGGGCACGATGAACTGGTGGGGCGAGAGGGGCGGTGGAGGCTGGAATTTATTGGGAGAGAGAGCGGGCTGGAATGGCTGCTGGCGGCGATTGCGAGGTCGGCGGCGGAGTTGATTGTGGAGGGACAGAATGCGCCCGTGAAGCGGTGCGCGAATGCGGAGTGCCGGCTGTTTTTTTATGATGATTCGCGGACGCGGCGGAGGAGATGGTGTTCAATGGCGGTGTGCGGGAACCGGCATAAGGTGGCGGCGTTTTTGAAGAGGAAGGGCGGGAGATGAGGGGAGAAGGGCGAGTTGCCGTCATTCGAAGTCATCGAAGCATTTTAGGTTGAGGTTCTTCGGGCATCCTCGTCGGATGCCCGAAGAATGACAAGTTTTCCTATTTGGGTGGGCGAGGGAAGTCGTGGGCGAATTTGAGGCGGTCGTTCAGGGGAGGGTGGGAGTAGAGCCAGAGGACGATGAATTTTGGAGGATCGGGATCGTCGAGATCTTCTTCGCCGAGGACCTGGAAGGAATGGGCGGCGACCTCGTTGGCGTTGGGGATGAGGCCCTGGGCTAGTTGGAGGCCGTAGGCGTCGGCGGCGTGCTCCTGCATGCGGCTGATGGCGTTGCCGATAGGTTCGCCGAAGAAATTCATTATGTTGAAGAGCAGGAGCAGGGCGCCGAGGGCGGCCCAGTCGGATTGCCCGCGGATTCCCCAGGCGTTGCCCCAGCGAGCGATGGTCCACTGCAAGAGACGATGGGCAAGGAATAAAGCGACAAACAGAAGTGCAAGGAAATACGCGAATCCTTTCAGGACGTGGCCGAGGACGTAGTGTCCCATTTCGTGGCCGACGATGAAGAGGAGTTCCTCGGGTTTCGTTTTGCGGATGGAAGTATCCCAGATGACGATGCGCTTGGAAGGGCCAATGCCGGCGACGTAGGCGTTGATAGCGTTGGTTTTGGCGCTGGCTTCCATGAGGAACATGCGGTCGGGAGGAATCGGAATGCCCGCACGGCGGGAAAGTTCGCCAATCGACTGTACGAGCTGCGGCTGCGTTTCCTGGAGCGGGCGAAATTTGTTGAAGAGCGGGTCGACGTACCACGGGGCGATGAGGCCAAGGAAAAGAGATAGCGGGATGGCACCGAGCCAGGCGAAGAGCCACCACCTTCGCGGCCTGGAACGGATGAGGGTGAAAAGGAGCGTCACAACGAGGAGCGCAAGAGCGATTTCGAGGAGTTCGGCCTTTGTCCAATCCCAGAGCCAGGGGCCCCAGGGCTCGATGGATTGTTGGTAGAAAAGCGAGAGTTGATGCCAGTAGAGGCGAATCGGGAGATTAAGCAGCGCGAGGAGCGCGAAGAGTGCGGGGACGAAGAGTGCTGCCTGGAGGGGCCGACGAGTGGCGCGGGAGTCGGCGAAGCTGCGGAGTTTGGCGAAGAAACCGGAACGAAGAAGAAACAGGATTACGGCAAGGTTCCAGAAGACGGAAAGAAAATAGAGGCGGTAGCCGGCGCGCGAGTAGGCAATGGCTTTCTGATATTTTTCCGGAGAGAGATGATAGGTGGACGTGGAAGTTTGGGTGGATGTGGTGGAAGAAGGAACCGGGGTATTTTGAGTAGACTCAGCAGGAACCGGGTGAACACCATCGGCGGCTGAAGCAAGCGGAAGCGCGAGAAGCAAGAAGACAAGGCAGGACCTGAAGCAAGAGATCGCGAGGCAGCGCATGGGAAGAGTATAGCGGGGGGCCTGTACCGAAGGGCAAGGGCGGGGAGTGGATTTGCAGATAAGCGCCAGGGTCGAAGAGGGAAATTGTGCCGCTGGGCGGGCGGGCGTATCCTGCAAGATGAGAGCCCAATTGAGGCAGGAGGCGGAACAATGATGAATGGGAAAAGGGTGTGTGTTTCCGCGATTATATTTGCGGCGTGCCTCGTGGGGATGCCGAGTGCGCGGGCGCAAAGCGACCAGGAGCAATCCGTGGCGGAAGTGGCGCGAAAGGCCCGCGAACAGAAAAAGACGCCGGCGAAACCGGCCACGGTGATTACGAACGATACGCTGAAGCCGGCTACACCGGCGACGGTGCAAAACGCAACCGCCGCAACGGAGAGCATGCCTGGAACGGAAGCGACCGCAAGCAGTGAAGCAACCGCAAAGAGTGACGCAACGGTGGCCGGGAGTTCGACGGCCGATGAGGCAAAAAAGGCGCAGCCCGCAAAGGGACCTTCGGAAGAAGAGATTGCCAAGAAGAAGGCGAAGATTGAGGCATTGAAGCAGGAAATTGCCGACAGGGCGCAAGAAGTTGACGTCCAGCAACGGGCGCTGGCGTTGGCGAACGAAAGCTATTATTCGCGGCCGGATTTTTCGAAAGACCCGGACGGAAAAGCCAAGCTGGACTCGATGCGAAGCGACGTGGCGCAAAAAAAGGACCAGCTGGAGCAATTAAAGGCCAAATTGAAAGAGTTGGCGCCGGACGCAGATCAGAAGCCGGCCGCTCCCCCGCAGTAGCGGCAGAATCACAAAAACAGAAAGAGACTCGGTGGTGGATTGCTCCGGACCGAGGAAGATCGGTAAGCCGGTCTTGGAGTTGCCGGTGACGATGACTTTTGAATTGGCACTGGTGGCCAGTTTTTCGGTGGCTTCAATTCCCTTCCATTCCGAGAGCTGAGGGCTGATGCCCTGGACTCCGATTTTCTGAAAATCGGCGATGTATTGCGCTTCGATGCGCTTGCGTTGGGCCTGCTGTTCGGCTTGTCGCTTGGCTTAGAACGAGCGTTTAAGCATGGCGAGCAACTGGACGTCGGGAAACTGGAAGTTGTCGCCGCCTTCGCTGTGAGCTGAGAAGCATGGGAGAACGTTAAGAATCGGCGGGGGCGGGCGAAGGAAGCTTCGAAGGTTCAAAGTTTTTCCACAGATTTGTGGGGCTAGTGCAAGCTGCAGGGGTGGTTTCCTGTTGACGCCCCAGGTGCGGGGAGTGAGAATTTGCAGGTCCGCTCGGTCCGTTCGTCGAATCTCTGGCCACCAAAGGGGCTCACTTCCGCAGAGTGAGTTGGGGCCGCTGAGGGAGTTCAGAATGACCATGATGCCGGGCTCCACTGTTCAGTGTGTCAATCCACTATGTGAAGTGAAGGGAAATTGGATGCGGGCCGATGCGGCTGGATCTGAGAATTGCCCTGCGTGCGGGGAAGCGCTGCGGCATGTGCCGCCGCCGCTGATGCCGAGAATGAGATTCCGCCCAAGACCAGCTGCGCCTCGCCCGCCCTTGCGTCCCCGCTAGCTGCGCGGGCAGGGGCGCGGTTCTCCGCAGTGAGTGGGGGAGAGCCTCGAGAAAGCGAAGGGCCGGAAGCGCCATGCTCCGGCCCTTTGTGATTTTTGGCGCAAGAGCGGCCCGCCGCAGACGGCAGGCCCTACATAGGAAAAAAGAAGACAAGTGCCCAGCTAGGAATGGCTGGGCCACCTGAAGGTGTCCGCTACAAGAGCAGGAGAAACCTAAGAAGGCGGCGTAACGCCGCCCCTACACAGGCAAGAATGTGCGGATCAGGATTCGACTAGGCCTTTGGCTAGGAGCTCTTCGTCGCTTAGCCAGAGGTCGGGGATGTTGGCGGAGCCGAGGCGAAGGATGTCCTCGAGGGCGCCGCGAACTTCACGAAGGCGGAAGTCCACACCCACTTTTTCGAGCATGTCGATGAGGGCTTGCGCGCCTTCGGCGAGCATTGGTTTGGGGCGGACGCCTGTGCGGGCGATCTGGTGATAGGAGACGATGTAGAAGGCGTTGGTGCCGGCACCGTGTCGAACTATGTGGAGGAAGCCCCGGGCTTTCGGGGCTTCTTTGACCTGTCTTACCGCAACCGCTGCGCCGCTTGGGAAAGAGCTCATCGTGTGATCTCCTCGCCTGTGGCCCGCATCAGCTGCATCCACTGGTGCTCCCGCAATTTTCGCATTTGTAGCAGGCGCCGTTGGGCACCATCAACATGCCGCATTCGGAGCAGGTTGGCGCGTCCTCCAGGGCGTTGCCCGGAGAATAGGTTTTGGTTTCGACGGGCAGCGGTGCCGGAGTCATTACCGGAGCAACTGGCGTGGGAGCCGGGATGGAAGCAACCACCGTGCCTTCCATCGGAGCACCGTTGAGCTTGAGGTAGTCCGCGGAGATGAAGCGTCCGCCGAGCCAGCGCGCGATGTAATCGAGCACGGAAGTGGCGAAGCGGATGTTGGCGTTGGGCGTGATGCCGCTAGGTTCGAAGCGGGTGTTGACCAGCTTGTTGACGAGAACTTTCAGGGGCACGCCGTATTGCAAGCCGATGGAGAGAGTGAGCGCGAGGCCGTCCATGACGCCCGAGAGGGTGGAGCCTTCCTTGGACATCTTGATGAAGATTTCGCCGGGGCGGCCGTCGGGGTACATGCCGACAGTGATGTAGCCTTCGTGGCCGCCGACGCTGAACTTGTGGGTGACGGAGTTGCGTTCGACGGGAAGCTTTTCGCGCTGGGTGCGGGCGAAGAGTTCGCGCTGAACCGGTTCGGGCTCAGCGGCGGCGGCAACTTCGGCTTTCTTTTCGTCCTTCTTGTTGCCAGCGGCGTTGAGCGGCTGAGAGCGCTTGGAGTTGTCGCGGTAGATGGCGACGGCCTTGAGGCCGAGCTTCCAGGACTCGATGTAGGCGTCCATGATGTCTTCGATCGTGGAATTTTCGGGCATGTTGATGGTCTTGCTGATGGCGCCGGAGAGGAAGGGCTGGGCCGCCGCCATCATCTTGACGTGACCGCGCCAGGCGATGGAACGCCCGCCGGTGGTGGCGAGAGAGCAATCGAAGACGGGAATATGTTCGGGCTTGACGAAGGGCGCGCCATCCATTTTGCCGTTGGCATCGATGTAGCTGACGATTTCGCTGGTTTGTTCGGGCGTGTAGCCGAGCTTCATCAAGGCGGCCGGCACGGTGTTGTTGACGATTTTGATGACGCCGCCGCCGACAAGCTTCTTGTACTTGACGAGGGCAAGGTCGGGCTCGATGCCGGTGGTGTCGCAATCCATCATGAAGCCGATGGTGCCGGTGGGAGCGAGTACGGTGACCTGGGAATTCTTGAAGCCGTGCTTTTCGCCGAGCGCGAGAGCGGAATCCCAGGAAGTTTGCGCGCCCATGTAGAGATCGGACTGAACGTGGTCTGGCTTGATGCCGCGCATGGCGTGGCGGTGCATGCGAATGACGTCGAGCATGGGTTCGCGATTGACGGGGTAGCCGGGGAACGGACCCATGCGTTCAGCGACGCGGGCGGACTGGGCGTATGCTTCGCCGCACATTAGTGCGGTGACGGCGGCGGCAACGTCGCGGCCTTCATCGGAGTCGTAGGGCATGGCCATGGACATGAGGAGCGCGCCGAGATTGGCGTAGCCGAGACCGAGCGGCCGGAACTCGTGCGAGTTCTTACCGATTTTGTCCGTGGGATAGCTGGCGTTGTCGACAAGAATTTCCTGGGCGGTGATGGTGACATCCACCGCGCGCGTGAAGGCTTCGACGTCGAATTCGCCGTTCGGACCGAGATACTTCATCAGGTTCAGAGAGGCCAGGTTGCAGGCGGTGTCGTCCAGAAACATGTATTCGCTGCAAGGATTGCTGGCGTTGATGCGTGCGGTGGACTTGCAGGTGTGCCAGCGATTGACGGTGGTGTCGTACTGCATGCCGGGATCGCCGCAGTGCCAGGTGGAATCGGAAATCTTGTGGAGGAGTTCGCGGGCGCTGAGCTTTTCGTTGGGCTGGCCGTCGGTGACGTT
>DATMMG010000161.1:0-15265 GCA_035569815.1 Candidatus Methylomirabilota bacterium | reverse complement strand
GCCGGCAAAACCACGCCGGTCACCGTGGAGATGTGGCTGAAAAAAATTACGCGAGTCCGTGGCGAGATGGCGTCGCTAAACAGATTCAGAACCGTGGAAGCGTTCGGCACCGGCTTCGGCAAAGTTACCTTCTTCACCACGATGCCGTAGCGCTTGGCTCTCAGATTCCAGGGTTGCTCGCCACCAGGGTGCTCCTGGTCGGTCATCAGCACTTCGTCGCCGGCTTTCAGGTCCAATCCGTTGGCGATGTAACTGTTGGCCTCGGTAGCGTTGCGAACGAGCGCCAGTTCGTCGCGTGTGCAGCCGAGAAAATCCGCAAGCGGATCGCGGAATTGGTTCCAGGCCGCGTAGCCCCAGATCGGATAGTCTTCGGGATCCGTTTGCGCCAACCGCTCGGCATCGCGATAGCCATCAAACACCGCGCGCAGGACAGGTGCGGGTGACGACCCGACAGTGCCATTGTTCAAGTACACTTCGTCCGCCGGAATCAGAAACTGGCGGCGAATTTCCGCCCAATAGCTTTCTTCATTCACATCGTAAAGCGCCTTGTCGGGAAGATTCGCGGGGATGCCGGCCAATGGATCTTCGCCTGGTGCATTCCACGAAATTGCAGGAACCGCGCCCGACACCGCCATCAATGAAGAAAGAAATCCTCGCCGGTCAAACATTGCCGCCTCCATTGGTACATTAAATGTCCCGGTGATTCTATCGCCAGTCGGCCCCGGGGTGTCCGCTTTTCGTGGCTCAGGTTGCGACGCATGGAGAAACCGAATAACGTAAGAGATTGAACTTTCCGTCGTTCGGGGGCAATTCATATGCATTTTAGATTCGAAAAAATGGTTTGCGCGCTGGCTCTGTGCGCGTCCGGCACTTTCCTGCTTGCCCAGCAAGCTGCTGGAGAAACTTCTCCAGAGGCGAAGCCGGTTGCGAGACCAGCCGCTCAGCAAACCAAGCAGAGCCTGTTCAAGGCGCAGCATTTTGACCAGGCGGCCATCTCTCCCGACGGGAATCATGTTGCCTGGGTGGAAATCCGGACCGATGAGGAAGGCGCCCCCACGGGCAAACAGGACATTTACATTCAGGAGATTTCCGCCGCGGGCAAACCAGCTCGCGTGACCGCGGGCGCGCCAGCTTCGCATTTCAATGAAGGCAGTGTCGCCTGGTCGCCGGACAGCAAGCGTATTGCATTTCTTTCCGACGCCGAGACGTCCGGCCAGCTTCAACTTTATGTGACCGGCGCGAGCGGAGGTCCTGCGCACGTTTTGACCGATGTAAAAGGCTTTCTTGCCGGGCCGCAGTGGTCGCCAGACGGGAAATCCCTGGCGGTACTGTTCACCGAAAACGCCACGCGCGAGGCCGGGCCGCTGGTTGCTGAAACACCGGAAACGGGAGAAATCAAGGACGCCTTTTTTGAACAGCGGCTGGCCATCGTCGACGTTGGCACCGGAAAGCTCCGGCAGGTCACTCCGGCGGACACCTACATTTACGAATACGATTGGGCGCCGGACGGAAAGAGCATCGTTCTGACCGCTGCCAAAGGGAATGGCGACAGCAACTGGTATATCGCGGAATTGTTCGCAGTGAACGTCTCCTCAGCGGAAATGCAATTGCTCTACAAACCTAAACTGCAAATCGCGCGTCCGGCAGTTTCCCCGGATGGCCGGAGCATCTCCTTCATTGAAGGACTGATGAGCGACGAAGATTCCGTTGGCGGGGATGTGTTTTTGATTTCACGTTCCGGCGGGGCGCCGCGGAACCTGACGCCGGAACGCAAGGCTTCGGCGGTTGTGGTGGCGTGGACCAGCGATGGAAAGATTATCGCCATGGAAAACGTGGACGGAGAATCCAGCGTCGCGAGAATTGACCCGGGCAGCGGCAAGATTGATTCTGTGTTTCATGCGCCGGCCCTGCTCACAAGCGGGTTCTGGTCCACGAGTCTTTCGCTGACTCCCGACGGAAAAACAGCGGCGTTCGTGCGCAGTTCGTTCGAGGATCCACCGGAGGTCTGGGCGGGTCCGATCGGATTGTGGCAGAAGGTGACGCACCGGAACGATGGAATAAAGCCGGAATGGGGCGAAGCGAAGAGTTTGCACTGGAAGAGTGATGGCTTCGACGTGCAAGGCTGGCTGATCTATCCGAAAGACTTTGACCCTTCGAAGAAGTACCCCCTGGTGGTTTGCGTTCACGGAGGTCCCGGCGCTGGAGAGCAGCCCAATTGGCCCGGCGCTCATTCCTACTTCATGTCCTTGCCCGCGCACGGCTACTTTTTGTTCCTGCCGAATCCGCGCGGGAGTTTTGGCGAAGGCGAGGCCTTCACGCGCGCCAATGTCAGGGATTTTGGATATGGAGACTGGCGCGACATTATGGCCGGCACGGATGAAGCCGTTCGCGTTGCGCCAATCGATCCGCAGCGGCTCGGCCTGACGGGTTGGAGTTACGGCGGCTACATGACCATGTGGGGAGTCACGCAGACGAATCGCTTCAAGGCCGCAATGGCCGGTGCGGGCATCGCCAACTGGTCCAGCTATTACGGCGAAAACAAAATCGATCAGTGGATGATTCCCTTCTTCGGGAAATCGGTTTACGACGACCCCGAGGTGTACGCCCGCAGCGCGCCGCTCACCTTCATCAATAAGGTAAAGACGCCCACGCTCATTATTGTGGGCGACAGCGACGGCGAATGCCCCACGCCGCAATCCTACGAATTTTGGCACGCGCTGAAAACGATCGGCGTGAAGACGGAGTTGGTCGTCTACGAGCGCGAAGGCCACATGTTCGTGAAGCCCGATCACCTGAGGGATGTCATGAGCCGCACGGTCGCCTGGTTCGACGAATATCTGAAATAACCAGGCAATGTTTGGTTCTGTGACGATTTAGCGATGAGTTAAGAGAATTGCGAGAGCCAGAGAGGCTCGCATCTCGGTTATCTCGACAACCACAAAGCGTATCGAATCGCGTCGAACATTGTGAGCTGATAATGGCCCCGCAGCACGCTGTACCAGTACAGAATGGAAAATGATTTCATGACGCCCTGCCTTTCAGCTACAAGCTTCTGGTGCCCGCTAGCAACTGTATGGAACAGGAGCAGGCTCCGCATCCCGAAATCGAGTATTTTTCCTTCACCTCTTATGGCCGATGTGCAAATACCCCTTTTGGGTAACCGAGGTAAGGGTCGGAATCAAACACGAATCAGGGAACAGGCAGAAAGGTACCCGGCGCTCAATCACGATGCGATCTAACTGCAAGCAGGTCATCTGTCTCCCCCGGCACTGTCGGGCCGCGAGTTATACTCCTGATTCATGCGTGAGCTGATGCCGAAATACTCTTTCAATAGGAAGCCCGTACGATTTCCCAGCTTCTTCCTGCTGCTGGCGACGTACGCGACGTTCCCTGGCCCATCGTTCACGCAAAATTCCCTTGGCTCGCTTCGAGGCACCGTCCAGGACAGCAGTGGAGCGCGGATCGCCGGAGCGGAAATTTCGGCAACCGATTCCGAGAAATTCTTGGTTCGCGCGGTGCAAGCCGATGGGCGCGGCGAATTTCGGGTCGAACAAATCCCGTCCGGCTCCTATCTGGTGACCGTGAGTGCGGGCGGATTTACCACTGCGAGTGCAAAAGTGGTTGTTGCTGTCAGTTCGATCCGTGAAATTACGATTACGCTGCATCCCAAGTCCGCCAGCGAAAAAATTATGGTGGACGGCGGCGCGTCAATAACTACGGCTGGATTGGAAACGCAAAGCGCAACGCACCAGGCCGTGATCTACCGCGATGATCTTGAGTCGATCCCCCTTGCCGGACGCAGTTTCGCCAACATCGCCTACATGGCGCCGGGCACGGAGCCCGTGGAGCCGTCCGACCCCACGAAAGCGCGCATAACCGCGGTTTCCACGGGCGGCAGCTCCGGCCTCAACAATGAAGTCTCAGTCGACGGCGGCGACAATTCCGATGACTACATTGGAGGCTTTCTGCAAAATTTTTCGCCGGATGCGCTTCAGGAGTTTGCGTTTCGAACCGCGCAAATGGACGCGGACACGGGGCGGACGACGGCCGGCTCTGTGGTGATCACCACGCGGCGCGGAAGCAACGAATGGCACGGCGACCTGGCATTTTATGAGCGAGCCGCCGCGCTGAACGCGCGCTTCCCAATCGATAATCCGTCGCCCGATCCAAAGCAGCCGTTCTCCCGGCAAAATTATGTGGGCACACTGGGCGGTCCGATCGTGAAGGATCGTTTGTGGTTTTTCACCACGTTCGAATACGTGCATGAGAACGCGAGCATCGCGTATAGCCCGGCCAGCCGTGAGCAATTCAGCGCGCTCGCGCAGTTGGCAAAGGATGGGGTGATTCCCCGTGTGACCAACATCGCCGTGCCGGACAACGTTGCCCTCCCGTTCCGCGATTACCTGGCGACGGTGCGGCTCGATTGGGCGCAGTCGAATAATTCTCACTGGTTTCTGCGCGGCGCGATGGACTCTTACACCGAGCACAACGCTCTGGTGCAACAGGGAGCTTTGCCATCCACGGGAGTCACCTCGCACAACAATTACTTCAGCGTCGTTCTCGGCCAGCAATACACGTTCTCGCCGAACTGGTTTGGTTCGCTGGTGCTGAACGCCGGCGGCCTGCATCTGACGCAGACGCGGAATGAAACGCAGGGGTTCGCGCTGGCATTTCCATTCACCACGACGTCCAGCACGATTACGGGCTTCGAGACCTTCGGCGACAATCAGTTTGTCACGGGAATTGCGGCATTTCCCGTGTTGCGCAACCAGGAAAAATACCAGGCTCGTTACGATGTGACCCACGCGATTGGCCTGCACACATGGCGGCTCGGCGCGAATTTCATCCATGAGCCTGTCCTGAGCGGCGCGCTCAGCTCCAATCCTGAAACTCTGGTCACCTTTCCTCAGAACCCGGCTTACTACCTGCTACCGGGAAATCTGGCCCAGTTTTCAGCGGATTATGCGGCAGGCAGCGAGTTCAGGCCGGGAACTGACGGCGGCTTTTCACAAAATATCCAACGGCTTGGCCTTTATGCCGAGGATTCCTGGCGCCCCATGCCGAATTTGACCGTAAACGTTGGGCTCCGCTATGACACGACATTCGGAATGTTTATCGCCTCCGGCCGCGACCAGAGCTTCAATCCCGCGCTCGGCTCCGGCCTGGTGAGCGGCATCCCACATGATTACCGGAAAGCTTTTGCGCCAAGGCTTGGAATTGCCCGCACGCTTAGCAGTTCGCAGAAAACCGTCCTTCGCGCAGGTGTGGGGCTTTACTTCGACGACCTCGCGCAAAGTGGTTGGGTCACCGCATTCCAGGCCGTCAACAACGGCACGGTCAGCGGCGCGCTTCCCGCTCCCCCGGCCGCATTGATTGATCCCAACTACCACACGCCGTATGCGCTACATGCCACCGCGGGAATACAGCGCGCCCTTTCCGCCAACTGGATGCTCAGCGCGGACTACACGCATGAAACCGGCATGCACGCGTACCGCAATTATGCTTTTGCAGAGGCCAATGTTTTCCGCTCGGACAATCGTTCCACCTATGATGCGTTGTCGCTGGCAGTGCAAGGCAATGTTTCAAGGGGAGCGCAGTTCACTGCCCACTATACTTTGGCCAGGGCGGAGACCTGGGGCTGCGTTCTAGGGGAACTGTTCGACTACGTAAATGGCGTGTGCAATCCGCAAAATGCGTTTGCACCCGGAGATTATGGCCCCTCCGGGGAAGACGTACGTCACCGGTTTGTTCTTGTAGGCACATTCCAATTGCCGGGGGGGATGCAATTGGCAACGCTCGCCCAGGCGGAAAGTGCGCGGCCATACACGCTGACAACCCCTGCGGGAAATCGTGCCGTGGTGAATGGAGTCGAGACAACGCTCGACGAGCTTCGCGGCACACCATACGTTCAGGTCGATCTCCGCGTCAGCCGCGCGTTCACGTTTCACGATCGCTGGTCGGTCACGCCCTTCGCGGAGTTCTTCAATCTTTTTAATCGCAATAATCCCGGCGCGAACTATGTGAGCAATATCTCCGCGCTGCCAACGCCGGTCAACAATCTCGCAAACGCCACGGCATTTTGCCTGAACGCGGATTGCACGCTGACCAAGCCCATCACCAGCCTCAACCAGTTGCGTGTGCCGGCGGGAGCCCTGGGAGATTTTTTCGGGCCCGGCACTACCGTCGGCATCCCTTTCGCCGCGCAATTGGGCGTCAAACTCACTTTCTGAATACACCTTCCGCAAGACAGCAGGCGCAACCCTTGCTGCAGCCCGGCGCGGCTGGCTGTACAATAAATAGGTAGCGATAAGAGCCAAATACACCATGTTTGAAAACCTGACAGAACGGCTGCAACGAACATTCAAGAACCTGCGCGGGCAGGGGAAGCTCTCCGACGAGCACCTGGACGCGGCGCTCGTCGAAATACGCGAGGCGCTGCTGGAAGGCGACGTGAACGTCGCCGTGGCCGACGAACTTCTGGCCAATATCCGCGCGAAGGCGCTGGGCACCGAAGTGATGCTGCAGCTTTCGCCAGACCAGCAGGTGGTCAAGATCGTCCGCGATGAATTGACCAACCTTCTTGGCAAACACGCCAAGCCCCTGTTTGCATCGCGGCCGCCTTCGGTGTGGATGATCGTGGGCTTACAAGGTTCGGGGAAAACCACCACTACCGGCAAGCTCGCGAAATGGCTTTCGCAGCATGGGCATCGTCCGATTGTCGTCTCTACTGACGTTTACCGGCCGGCGGCGCGCGAGCAACTCGCTCAAGTGGCCAAGTCGATCGGCATCTCCGTCTGGCCGGCCGCGGGAACGGACAAGCCGCTCGAAATCGTGCGCGGGGCTATCAAGGAAGCCAAGCTTTCCGCGAGCGACGTGGTGATCGTGGATACTGCTGGCCGGCTGCACATTGACGACGACTTGATGAACGAGCTTTCAACGCTCAAGAAGGAATTGCAGCCAACCGAAATGTTGTTTATCGCCGACGCCATGATCGGGCAGGACGCGGTGCGTTCCGCTGGCGAATTCCACAGGCGGTTGGGGTTGACAGGAGTGATTCTCACCAAGCTCGACGGCGATGCGCGCGGCGGCGCGGCGCTTTCCATCAGCAAGGTTTCCGGCGCGCCGGTAAAGTTTGTTGGACTCGGCGAAAAGTACGATGCCCTCGAAGCGTTCTATCCCGAGCGCATCGTCTCCCGCGTGCTCGGCATGGGCGACATCCTGTCGCTCATCGAACGCGCGGAATCGGCCTTCGACAAAAAGGCGGCGATGGAACTCGAGCGCAAACTGCGCAAGGAAGAGTTCACGCTGGAAGATTTCCGCGACCAACTGAAGCAGATCCGCAAGATGGGCCCACTCGACCAGTTGGTGGATATGCTTCCGAAAGTCGGGCCGCTGCAAAATCTTCCGAAGGACGCTTCCGTTGATGAGGGCAAGCTGAAGCAGGTTGAAGCGATCATCAACTCCATGACCAACGAAGAGCGCCGCGACCACAACGTGATCGATGGCAAGAGGCGCAAGCGCATCGCCAAGGGTAGCGGCACCACCGTCCAAGACGTGAATCAGGTGATCAAGCAATACCTGCAGATGCGCACGATGATGAAGCAGTACGGCGCGATGGCCGCGCGCTCCCGGATGAAAGGCCTTGGTAAACTCGCCGGAATGGGCTAAATCACAGGCGGGAGGTTTTTCCTAGTTGGCGCTGGCTCTGCCTTCCTTTCCCCCCACAAAGATCGGCAATTTTGGGCGCGAAACCAAGGCTCCACGAGACGCTGCGGTATGCCTGCAGGAAGGGCCATTCATGCGGGCGTAATAGGCGTGAGATACTCTTAGTCGCCGCCCTGGACGCTTCATGAAACGCATTGTTCTCGACGACCCGCAGTTTTATCTCAACCGCCACCTGCAGTGGATGGCCTTTAATCATCGCGTCTTGCAGGAGGCGCAGGATCGCAGCAACCCCCTTCTGGAGCGCGTGAAATTCCTCGCCATCACCGCCAATAATCTGGACGAATTCGTGGAGATCCGCGTCTCCAGCTTCCTGCAGAAAATCGAGCATGGCTCCCGGGACGTCAGCCCCGACGGCCTGACGCCGCCCGAGGAGTTGGAGCGCGTCACGTCTTCGATGCAGGTCTTCGTGCGAGAGCAGTACAAGTGCTGGAACGAGGAATTGCTTCCCGCCCTGGCCAGGCACCAGATTCGCGTTCTGCCCGTGGACCACCTGAACAGCAAAGCGACGGAACTGGCAAAGGCGTTTTACGACCGGCGCGTCTATCCGATGCTGACGCCGGTAACCGTGGATCCCACCCACCCGTTCCCGCACGTGCTGAACAAGGCGTTGTGCATCGCTTTTCTGCTACGGCGCAAGCGGCATTCCCCGGAGAAGCCCTTTTTTGGCGTGGTTACGGTGCCACGGGCGTTGCCCCGCCTGTTGCGCGTTCCGACCGGAAACGGCGGACTGCACTTTGTGTTTCTGCAAGACATCATCTCCACGTATGCAGCTAAGCTGTACCGGGGTTACGAAATCCTGGCTTCCGCTCCCTTCCGCATCACGCGCAACAGCAATCTCTATCTTGAGGAAGAAGAGGCCCGGACCCTGATGGATGCGGTGGATTCGCAGGTGGCACAACGACGCAAGGGAAACGCCGTGCGCCTGGAAATCGAGGCGGGGGCGCATCCGGAGATTGTGGATCATCTGGTCTCCAAATTTGAACTCGACGAATCTCTGGTATTTCGTGCGGCAGGCCCGGTGAATCTTCAGCGGCTGTTTCACCTTTACGATGAGACACCCCGGCCGGATCTGAAGTACCCAAAGTTCGTGCCTCGCCAGGTGCAAATCGGCCATGATGCGGACTCGCTGTTTGACACGCTGCGCCGCCAGGATCTGCTTTTGCACCATCCTTACGATTCCTACGACCCGGTGGTGCATTTCCTCGAGACGGCGGCCCAGGATCCGCGGGTGCTCTCGATCAAACAGACTCTTTACCGAACGAATTCGGATTCACCGATCGCCAGAGCGCTGCTGGAAGCCGCGGGCAAAAAAGAAGTAACAGTTGTGGTGGAATTGAAAGCCAGCTTCGACGAAGCAACGAATATCCGCTGGGCGCGCAGTTTTGAAGACGCCGGCGTACAAGTGTTTCACGGCCTGGTGGGGTTGAAGACCCACGCGAAGCTGGCGATGATCGTGCGACACGACCCCGATGGAAAAATCAGGCGATACGTTCACCTCGGCACCGGAAACTACAATCCCTCAACCGCGCGTTTCTATTCCGACCTGAGTCTGTTTACGAGCGATCCGGCGATCACCTCGGCGGTGCACGACGTTTTCAATTTCCTGACCGCGTACGCGGAAAAGTCGCACTACAGACCACTGCTGGTGGCCCCCAAAGACATGGCTAAGAGCTGTATCGCGCTGATTGACCGCGAAGCTCGCCATGCCCGCCGCGGGCGCCCGGCGCGAATTATCGCCAAGTGCAACGCGGTGGTCGATCCGCCGATCATTCGAGCGCTGTATCGCGCTTCACAGGCTGGCGTGGAAATTGATTTGATCGTTCGCGGCCAGTGCACGCTGGTGCCGGGGTTGCGGGGAGTCAGCAGCCGGATCCGGGTACGCAGCATCGTGGGAAGGTTTCTGGAGCATAGCCGGATTTTTTATTTCGGAAACGGCGGCAAGCCGGAAATCTATCTCGGGAGTGCGGACTGGATGCCGCGGAATCTCTACGACCGGGTGGAGGTCCTGTTTCCGTTGAAGGATGAAACCTTGCGGCAGCGCATCATTGAGGAAATTCTGCCGTCGTGCCTGGCGGACAATTTAAAAGCTCGCGTTTTGGGGTCGGATGGGGCCTACAGCTACGTCCACCGCACAAAGGGAGCCAAGGGATTCTCCGTCCAGGAACATCTGATGGCCCTCGCGCATGGCGGTGTTAACGGATCAGATAAGCGCAAGAAATCCACCTTGGGAGTCACTTATACTAGTGTTGCGGAAGGAGCCGCCCCCGCAGAACCCGCGGTGCCCGCCGAAGACGTCCAGGATTCCCTGAATGCGACCGTTTGATCTTGTAGTGATCGGCTCCGGCCCCGGCGGTCAGCGTGCCGCCATTCAAGCCTCGAAAATCGGGAAAGCCGTCGCCGTGGTCGAGAAGCAGGCCATGGTCGGCGGAGTGTGCATCAACAGCGGAACGATTCCGAGCAAGACCATGCGCGAGGCCGTGCTGCATCTCTCCGGTTTTTACGATCAGGCGTTTTACGGCGCGAACTACCACGCCAAAGAAAACGTCACGATGAGCGATCTGAATTTTCGAGTGAATCGCGTGATCGAAAATGAAGCAGCGGTTTTGCAAGACCAGTTGCGCCGCAACAACGTGGAACTGTTCCACGGCACGGCCTCGTTCACGGATCCGCATCACATCCGCGTGGAAAACAGCACGGGCTTCAGCGAGCTGGAAGCCGATTATGTCGTCGTCGCCACCGGAACGAAACCCGCCACGAATCCGAATGTTCCCCTCAACGGGCGCAATATCATCAATAGCGACCAGATTATGTCCATGCCGGTGATCCCCCGTACGCTGATCGTGGTCGGCGGCGGCGTGATTGGCGTGGAATACGCCTGTATGTACGCCACTCTCGGCGTTCGCGTGATTATCGTGGAAAAGCGGCCCCGCCTGCTGGAGTTTGCCGACGCGGAAATGGTGGAGGCGTTGAGCTACCACATGCGCGATCGGCGCGCGACCATGCGCCTGAATGAAGAAGTCGATCGTGTCGAAGAGTTGCCGGACGGAAAGGTTGCCGCCGTCCTCGGCAGCAACAAAAGGATCGTGGGCGACGCGCTGCTGTATGCGGTTGGCCGGCAGGGAAACATCGATCGCCTGAATCTGGCGGCGGCCGGGATCGAATCGGATGATCGCGGGCGAATCAAGGTGAATAAGGATTTCCGGACCAGCCAGCCCCACGTCTTTGCCGTCGGGGACGTCATCGGTTTTCCCAGTCTGGCCTCCGTGTCCATGGAACAAGGACGCATCGCGGCGGCTCGGGCGTTTGGGTTGCAGATGGAATCCGATCCCGAGGGCTATCCGTACGGCATTTACACCATTCCTCAAATTTCCTTCATCGGCAAGACCGAGGAGCAGCTGACGGAAAGCGATGTGCCCTACGAAGTTGGAGTCGCCTACTATCGGGAAATTGCGCGCGGCCAGATTTCCGGGCATACGGATGGACGGCTGAAACTTCTCTTCCACCGCGAAACCCTGGAGCTGTTAGGGGTGCACATCTTCGGCGAAGACGCCGCGGAACTCCTGCATATCGGGCAAGCCGTGATGCTGCTGAAGGGCAAGATCAGTTATTTCATCAATACGGTTTTCAACTATCCCACGCTCGCCGAATGCTACAAAGCGGCGGCTTTTAACGGGCTAAACCGTCTAAGTTGAATGCGGGCAAATAACGAGCTTCCGGCATTTCTGCCTGCGTGGCACGCCTTCGAGAGTTGTCCGGCTGGAACCGCGAACGAACGGGAATTTGGAGGTAGCGGCGGGACTCGAACCCGCTAAGACTGGTTTTGCAGACCAGCGCCTCGACCACTTCGGCATCGCCACCAAAATCACAGATATGGACCCCAAAACAAAAAACCCACCTGCCGTGTGTCCCGGCGGTGGGCTGCAATTCATTGAGGCTAAAGCGATTGCTAGAGGTTCAGCCTCCCCACACCAGAACGCACGCGCGCGCAACAGTTGCAGCGACAGCTCATGGTGGCCTTGTGGGAGTTCGTGAACATAGTAAGAAGCGTAGCCGGGGCAGCTGGTGTTGGCAAACACAAAATTAGAATCCATAGCATCGATCGCATGAATCCAATTCAGGTGCGGATGCGGTCTCCGATGGGCCCAGTTTCCTGGAATTTAGGCTGGCGTCTGGGTACGGCGAAGGGAGGTTCGGGAGCGAACCTATCGTTGCTGACCGGTGGGAACTCACGTAGAATAGGTAGTCTTTAGGGAGGACGTACTTTAGTGTTAACGATTCGCTTGGCCAGAATTGGCAAAAAGAAGAAGCCGTATTATCGCGTGGTGGTGATTGAGCGGACCCGGGCCCGGGACGGCCGTGTGCGCGAGGCCGTCGGAACATATGACCCGCTGAAGAAGCCCGCGGAGATCAAGCTGGATTCCGATCGCATCAAGTATTGGCTTGGGGTCGGGGCACAACCGAGCGATACTGTTCGGAGTTTTCTCAAGCTGCAAAAAATAGCGTAGTTTTGGCTTAAGCTCAGCTCTCTTGCTCATGTCCAGGTCTTAGACTTGTTCGCGCTCCTTTTGACGGAAAAGGAGTCACGCGTATTGGTTCGTCGATCGGACACGGAAGCGGGGGCCCAGATGAAGGACCTAGTTGAGGAGATAGCCAAAGCCTTGGTGGATCATCCAGAGGGCGTCCGAGTGGATGCGGTGGAAGGCTCGCAAGTGACCGTACTGGAGTTGCGCGTCCATCCGGAGGATCTGGGCAAAGTGATTGGGCGGCAGGGTCGCACGGCCAAAGCCATCCGTACGCTGCTGGGCGCCGCCGGAATGAAGCTGCGCAAACGCTTCACGCTTGAGATACTCGAAGATTGAAACCCTCCCCTGAAGAGCAAGCTTGGGTTCAGGTTGCCCGCATCATCCGTCCGCGCGGCAACAAAGGCGAAGTTCTGGCCGAACTCTTCACCGATTTTCCCGCTCGTCTTTCTTCTTTATTGAAAATCTATTTGCGAGGCGCGCAGGGCGAGCCACGCCTGGTTGGCTTGCAGAAATTCTGGGTGGACCGCAATCACCCGGAACACGGAATCTTTCATTTCGAAGGTTGCGCTTCCATTGATGACGCGGAAAAACTGCGCGGGCTTGATGTGCTCCTGCCGATTGTGGACCGGGTAAAACTCCCCGCCGGCAAGTATTTCGTCAGCGACCTGATTGGCTGCTCTGTCTTCGAAAATCCGCAGGGCGAATCGAAACTCTCATCTCCCGCCTGTGCGATGGAATCTGCGCCTCGCGTGCTGGGAACCGTGCGGGACGTTTTCTTTCCGGGCGAAGGAACGGCGGGCACCCCGTTGTTGCAGGTACAGACCGGTACGGGCGAGTTGCTGGTGCCCTTGGCCGAGGATATCTGCCGCCGCATTGATGTTGCTGCGCGTCGCATTGATGTTACGCTGCCAGAAGGCTTGAGCGAGCTGAACTCGGGCGAATAACGTGCGATTTGACCTGATCACCATTTTTCCAGAATTCTTTGCCGGGCCGCTGGACCACGGAATCGTGCGTCGCGCCCGGGAAGCCGGTATTGTGCAGATTCATGTCCAGGATCTGCGCGAATTTACGAAAGACCGGCACAAAACGGTGGATGACCGTCCGTTCGGCGGCGGCGAAGGCATGGTGTTGAAGCCGGAGCCGCTGTTTGAAGCCGTGGAGAAGTTGCTCGGACAGTCAATTGGGGATTCGACCCAGGCAACCGTTATTCCCAGCGGAACGTCGGTGGTGCTGCTGTCCGCTGCCGGGAAATTGTTTACCCAGGAAACCGCGCGGCGGTTGGCCAAGTTGGACAGAATTGTTTTGATTTGCGGCCGCTACGAGGGTGTGGACGAACGCGTCGCTGAGCACCTGGCAACGGAAGAAATTTCGGTCGGCGATTATGTCCTGAGCGGCGGAGAACTTCCCGCCGCGATCGTGCTCGACGCCGTGACACGGTTGTTGCCCGGCGCGCTCGGGAACGAAGCGTCCACCGAAAACGAATCCTTCCGTGAGCTGGAAATCGAAGAATCCATTTCGGTGGCCGAGAATTCCCATCGGCGCAGGGCACGGCTACTCCTCGACTACCCGCATTACACGCGCCCCGCCGAGTATCGCGGCTGGAAAGTGCCGGAAGTCCTGATTGGCGGGCATCACGCCGAGGTCGCCAAATGGCGCGCTCGGCAGGCCGCGGAGAAGACCCGGCGAAACCGGCCCGACCTTTTGGTATCCTGAACGAATTGCTGGAGCCGCGCATCCAAAAAGAGGCGATCGAAGAGGAGAACATGAGCGGAACAAGCGGCGCCCCTACGCGCGGGGCACAACTCTCAAAACCGATTGGTATTTATTACGAGCACCCGGATTGGTACCGGCCACTGTTCCAGCAGCTCGATGCGCGCGGCGTGAACTGGGAGAAGATTCACGCGGGTGAACATTCCTATAACGTAGCGTTGCGCGAGCCTGAATATTCGCTGGTGTTCAACCGCATGAGCCCTTCGGCGTGGCAGCGCGGCCTGGGCCACGTGATTTTCTACACGCTAAATTATTTGCAGCATCTCGAAGCGCAAGGCGTCCGCGTGGTGAACGGATCGCGCGCCTTCACACATGAAACTTCCAAGGCGTTGCAACTTACTTTGCTCGAATCGCTCGGCTTGCCCTATCCGAAGGCGCTGGTGATCAATCATCCTTCGCAGGCGCTTGCAGCCGCGGAGAAAATCGGCTATCCGCTGGTGGTCAAGCCAAACATCGGCGGCAGCGGAGCGGGAATCGTTCGCTTCGACCGGCCCGGGCAGTTGAAGAGCGCCGTCGAGGAAAATCAGCTTTATTTTGGAATCGACCAGGTTGCCTTGGTGCAGGAATTCTTCCCCGCGCGCGACAGCGTGATCACTCGTGTCGAAGTTCTCGGCGGCGAGTTCCTTTACGCAATCCAAATCCACACAACCGGCGATACATTCAACCTATGCCCCGCCGACATTTGCCAGAGCACCAGGGGAGAAGAATTGGCACGGCCTGCGTGCCCGATTGACGCTCCGAAAAACGGATTGCAGGTGGAAGGTTACGCTCCTCCGCCGCAAGTGGTTCAGGATGTGGAAAGCATCATGAAAGAGGCTGGCATCGAGGTTGGCGGAATCGAATACGTAATCGACGACCGCGACGGCCGGCTCCTCTATTACGACGTCAACGCGCTTTCGAATTTCGTCGCCGATCCCGAGCGCATTGTCGGCTTCAATCCCTACTCGCGGCTGGCCGATTATCTGATTGCCGAAGCGCAAGCGCACGAAACGAAGCACCCGCGGCAGGCTGTGGGCACCGGAAAGGCCGGGTGAGCGGGCCATGCGCTACGGATACTGGATGCCGGTGTTTGGCGGCTGGCTGCGCAATATTGAAGACGAGCAGATGGAGGCAAGTTGGAGCTACGTCAAGAAACTGACGCAGCGGAGTGAAACGCTCGGTTACGACCTGACGCTGATTGCCGAACTGAATCTCAATGACATCAAGGGGCCGCAAGCACCCTCTTTGGATGCCTGGTCGACGGCGGC
>DATMMG010000160.1:0-5006 GCA_035569815.1 Candidatus Methylomirabilota bacterium | reverse complement strand
TGATCGACTACGCGCGGGACCGCGGCATTCGCGTTGTGCCGGAGTTCGACATGCCCGGCCACAGCACGGCGTGGTTCGCCGGATATCCCGAACTTGCCAGCGGCAGCGGTCCTTATGCGATCGAGCGGCAGTGGGGCATCTTCGATCCCTCCATGGATCCCACGGACGAGAAGATTTACAAATTCCTGGGCGAATTTATCGGCGAGATGGCCAAACTTTTCCCCGACCAGTTCTTTCACATCGGTGGCGACGAAGTGAACGGCAAGGAATGGGACGCCAATCCGAAGATTCAGGCATTCAAGAAATCGCACAAGATCAAAGACAACGCGGGCTTGCAGGCGTATTTCAGCGGGCGCGTGCAGGATTTGGTGACGAAGCACAAAAAAACGCCGGTGGGCTGGGACGAGGTACTTGTGCCCGGCGTGCCGAAATCGATTGTGATTCAATCGTGGCGCGGCGTGGATTCGCTGGCAGCGGCGGCAAAGGACGGCTATCGCGGCATACTTTCGAACGGCTATTACCTGGACCTCGGCTGGACCGCCGCACGTCACTACACGATGGATCCGCTGGGTGGTCCCGCGGCCGCGCTTACGCCGGAGCAGAAGCAACTGATTCTTGGCGGCGAATCCTGCATCTGGTCCGAATATGTAAACGCGGAGAACATCGATTCGCGCATCTGGCCGCGCAATACGGCGATTGCCGAACGGCTGTGGTCGCCCGAGGGAACGGCAGACGTGGCTTCCATGTACGCGCGCCTGGACGCCGAGTCCGCGCGCCTCGAATGGCTGGGACTGGCGCACCGGTCGTTCCAGCGCACGATGCTGCAGCGCATCGCGGGAACGTGGACGCCCTCCGAGTTTGATGCGCTGCGGGCGCTGGCCCAGGCGCTGGAACACCAGAAAGATTATTCGCGCGAAGCGAGCGCCAGCAGCCCGCCGACCAGCCTTACACCGTTGAACCGTTTGGTGGACGCCGTTTACCCGGAAAGCGATGTCTCCCGGCGATTCTCACTGCTTGTGGATCAATTCGTCGCGGCGGCCTGCAAGGATGCCGCTCAAGCAGCGGGGATCCGCGCGCAGTTGGCGGAGTGGGCGACGATAGATGATCGCTTGCAGAGTTTGGCGCAGCGGTCGCAGCTTGTCAGGGAGGCGGCGCTGGCGTCCGCGGGGTTTTCGCAGGCCGCGAAAATCGCGATGGATGCGGTTGACTCTATTCAAATGGGCGCGCCGGTTTCCGCCGATCAAAAGAAAATAGATCTCGATTCTCTTAATGTGTTGGAGCAGCAGGCGAACAAAGGCCAGTTAACGATTCCCGAGCTGCCGGCGTTCCAAAAGTTGGTCGAATCGGCTTCAGCTGGTGGTGTTTGCGCGCGATGAATTGGTAGCGCCGGCATCCTGCCGGCCTGCGTTTGCCTCCAGCATGCCGGTGCCACAAGCATTCGGATTTCGGCTGCGTCATCAACGGCCCGTCTCAGAAGGCGGGCCCTACAAGGGCCGAGGCGCCTTAAAGCCGCCGCTACGCGTTCTTGCAAATGCTAGTTCGTTTTGGGCGGGCCGGGTTGGGCGTGGCAAACGCCTTCGCCGGAATCGCGAAACGTTTTGCCGGGGATGGGGATGAACTCCCAGCGGTATTGGCCGGGCGAGAGCGTGAGCTTCAAGACGCCATAAGTTTTGTCGTCACGGACTTCGCTATTGGGCTTGGCGTAGCCGAGAGGGGTGTGGCTGCGGCCGCCGGTGCCGACAACGATTTCGCGAATGCCGTGGTCTGGGTCGGGATTGCCTTCGGGATTTTGCGGCGCGAACCGCTCGTAGGAGTGTTCGTGTCCAGCAAGAATCAAGTCGGCGTGTGCATCATACAAATCCTGCCAGAATACCCGCAGTTCTGGATGCTCGGCGTGTTTCGCAAATAGACCGCTGCTGAACATTGCGTGGTGGCCGAAGGCAAGCGTGCAGGCCTCAGGGTGCGCGGCAAGGTCCTGCTTCAGCCAGGTTTCTTCCGGCGAGCCTTCCGCGCAGCCGCCCAGCTCTTTTGAGCCGCAATTCGTGTTGAGCACTACGATATGCCAGGCGCCCAGTTCAAAGCTGTAGTAGCCTTTTCCGGGATCGCCGGCCTGACCATCCCAATAGCGGAAATAACCGGTGGCTGGTGAACCGTTGTATTCGTGGTTTCCCGGGGTGGGGCGAGTCCGTGCCTTGAAGCGGCCCCACGTAGGTCCATAGCATTTCTGGAATTCTTCCAAGGTGCCGCTTTCGTACGCCAGATCGCCGGCGGCAAAGACTGTACCAGGGGTGGAGTCAATCAGTTTGGCAGTGGCTTCGGCTCCGGACAGATTCGAGCAGCCCACGATATCTCCCGCGCCGACAAGAGTGAAGGTATCGGGTGATTTTTTCTTAACGGCCTTCGAGGACGTTTTGGCAATTGCTGCGCGTTCGGGGCTCCTTTCCTGGGCCCTGGATTTGCCTACCCCGGAAGCGACCAAAACAAAACCTATAAGAAGTGTCCAGTGCAATCTCCCAACCTTTCGAAATGGCCCCATGTCGATCTGCACGCCTCCCGAGTCGCGACCAGCTTTCAGAATACCCCGGAACACGGGCAGAGTCCGAGCCATTCAGGGCGCTATTCAGACCGTTTAGGCACAAAAAGAAGCATTTTGGTGGAAAATGCTCTATCTGAGACCAAACTGGTCGTAGTCTAAGTGACGGAAAAATAAAGATTTGTCTTGGAATTATCCCTTGGCGCGGGATTGACAAACAACGAGGCAAAGTTGTATAGTGGATATGCGACTGGTTCAGTCGTAGTTGCCTTTGTTCTGCAGCACCGCGTTGGGGACGCTCGATGTTCAAATTATCCAAGAAAGCGGATTACGGCCTGATCGCCATGAAGCACCTGGCCAACCACCGCGAGAAGCATGCGTGCAGCGCCAGCGAAATTGCCGAGGAGTATGGGATTTCCTCCATGCTGATGGCCAAGGTGCTGCAAAAGCTGGCCCGGCAAACTTTGGTGGTCGCGAAGCACGGCTCCAGCGGGGGCTACCAACTGGCAAAAGAGCCGACGCAGATCAGTGCGCTGGAAGTGATCACGGCGATTGATGGGCCGGTGCTGATTACTTCGTGCGTGACGAACCACGGAAATTGTGACGCAACAGACCGTTGCTCCATCAAAGAACCATTGCAGCGGGTCAACGAGAGCATCTTGGGCGTTTTGAGCACGGTGAGCATTGCGCAGTTGAGCGAAGAGAAACAGGAACCGGCGCTCGTGGAATTGAAGGGGATGGACCACCTGGCGGTTAGCCGCTGAGCGGTAAGCCCGAGAATTAGAGGAGAACACGGAAATGGCCGTCAAGCTGCCGATTTACATGGACAATCACGCCACCACCCCGATGGACCCACGGGTGCTGGAGGCGATGCTGCCGTATTTCACCGAGAAATTCGGGAACGCGGCCAGCCGCAACCACTCGTTCGGCTGGGCCGGCGAGGAAGCGGTGGAAAATGCGCGACAGCAAGTGGCTTCTCTGATCGGCGCGACGGCGAAGGAAATCATCTTCACCAGCGGCGCAACGGAATCCGACAACCTGATGATCAAGGGCGTCGCGGAAATGTACCGCGAAAAGGGCAATCACATCATCACCCAGGCGATCGAGCACAAGGCGGTTCTCGACACCTGCAAGAATCTGGAGAAGCACGGTTTCGAAGTGACGTACCTGCCGGTGGGCAAAGATGGCCGCGTGGATCCCGAGGATGTGCGCAAAGCAATTCGGCCGACCACGATTTTAATCGCGATCATGTACGCCAACAACGAAATTGGCGCGGTCAACCCGATTCAGGAAATCGGCAAGATTGCCAAGGAACACGGAATTATCTTTGCGTCGGACGGCGTGCAGGCTGCCGGCAAGATTCCCGTGGACGTGCAGAAAGACAACATCGATCTGCTGGCCATCTCTGCACACAAGTTTTACGGGCCCAAGGGCGTAGGCGCGTTGTATGTGCGCCGGCGCAATCCCCGCGTGCAGCTTTCGGCCATCATTGACGGCGGCGGCCATGAACGCGGCATGCGTTCCGGAACACTGAATGTGCCCGGCATCGTGGGACTCGGCAAGGCCGCGGAACTTTGCCAGCAGGAAATGGCGCAGGAATCTCAAAAGATGCTGGCGCTGCGCGAACGTTTGCGCAAAGGCCTGGAAGCCAAGCTGGACGAAGTGTACATCAACGGCTCAATGGAGCACCGGCTGCCGAACAATCTCAACATGAGCTTCGCTTACGTCGAAGGCGAATCCCTGCTGATGGGGATCAACGATGTTGCAGTTTCGAGCGGATCTGCCTGTACGTCTGCAACCCTGGAACCCAGTTATGTACTCAAAGCATTAGGCGTGGGCGAGGATCTGGCGCATACGTCGATCCGCTTCGGCCTTGGGCGCTTTACCACCGAGGAAGAAGTCGACTACGTGATCGACAAGATGGTGCAAGTTGTAACGAAGCTGCGCGAACTCTCGCCGCTGTACGAAATGGCCAAGGAAGGCATCGACATCTCCAAGGTCAAGTGGCAAACCGCCTAATCCCGTGAAGACTGGAAGGAAAAAAATGGCAAGCGCAAGCGCTATTGCAAGCGAAGGAACACTCAGAATTCACCGCTCGATTGCGGGTACGGCCGCGCCGTTTCGCGTGACCTATCAGGCGTATCAGGATGGTGACGAGCCGGCCCCAGCCGCGGAGCGTTCTTTTCATCATCTTCAGGACGTCCGCGCGTTTTTGAACGTGCTGGGCCTTGGAGCGGATTATGTCCGCGACGCGTTGCGGGAACTGACCGCGGGGCGTTCGGCGTTTTTGACCAACATCGCCTTGACCGAAAAGGCCATCAAGAATGCAGGATTTGGCTCTCTCGTTGCGGCGAAGGGCTGATTGTTACTGGAATTGAATTTCGAAGGAGCGACCCGACCATGGCATATAGCGAAAAAGTAGTCGATCATTACAACAATCCCCGCAACGTCGGCAGCATGCCCAAGGAAGATC
>DATMMG010000159.1:0-7492 GCA_035569815.1 Candidatus Methylomirabilota bacterium | reverse complement strand
GCAGCAAGCTGGACGTGACCACGGACTTGCAAGCTTTCGCGCTGATCGTAACCGCGGAACCTTATTATGCCGTGCGGCGCCCCAGCAACGTGGTGGTGCTTGAGAATTCCGTCCGACGGGATACAGCCGGGGGAACCGAGTTCGTCGACGCTAAGTATGAATTAATTGACCGCGGCGGATACATTCCCACGGGTTACAACTTCGATCCCGTGATCCTGAGCGCGCGATTGCCGCTGGAATTTTTCGAAGCGCGTAACGCCGTGCGCATCGCAAAATCCGCGGGCGCCGATCGATATGCATCCGAGAGTTATGAAAAGGCTGTTCGCCAAATGAACGAGGCGGATGCCATGGCCTCAACCAGGCATGAAAACAGGAAATCGCTGATTTCTGTGTCGCGCGAAGTGGTGCAGACAGCGGAAGACGCGCGGGAAATCTCCGTGAAGCACATGGACGAAGAACGCGCCGAGGGCGAACGCCGGGCCGGACGAGGGCGTGAAACCGCCGCGAACAACCGCGCGGACGACGAATCCCAACGCCGCGCGAACGCCGAAGCCGCCAGTGCTCAGGCCGATCACGAGCGCAATGAGGCAAATCGTCAGAATAACAACGCGCAGGCTGCAGCCCAGCAATCGGCTGAAGCCCAAGCCGATGCCGAGAGAGACCGCAACGACGCGCAACATAGGCAACACGTTGCAGAAGCCGATTCCGATCGGGATCGCGCCGCCGCTGCTTCTTCCGACGCGCAGCTTCAACAGGCCGTACGCGACCGCGAACAACTTCGCGCCAACCTGCTGCAGCAGTTCAACCTGATCCTGGAAACGCGCGACACCGCGCGAGGCCTGGTCGTCAACATGTCGGACGTGCTGTTTGACTCCGGCAAATATACCCTTCGCCCGCTGGCACGCGAGAAGCTGGCCAAAATATCGGGCATCGTGCTTGCGTATCCTTCCCTGCGGCTCGCCGTTGAAGGCAACACCGACAGCGTTGGAACGGAACTCTACAATCAGGAACTTTCGGAGCAGCGCGCTGAGGGTGTCCGCAGCTACCTGACCCAGCAAGGCGTGCCGGAAGCTTCGACCACAGCGCATGGTTTCGGAAAGACGCGGCCCATCGCGTCCAACGACACCTCCGAAGGACGCCAGCAGAATCGCCGAGTGGAACTGGTCGTCTCCGGTGAAGTCATCGGGACGAGGATCGGTACGATTGTCCTGCAGCCGGTCGCTACAGCAACGTCTCCGCAGTAATCCTACCCTGACCAGAAGAGCCGGCTCAGATCCTGAGCCGGCTTTTTTTTGTTTCCGGGTTGGTGTTGGCCAAACCGAAAAGAAAGCGGCGCAAGGAGTGAGTGGTGATCCCTGCGCCGGCGGAATTGCTACAAACTAAGGTGTGAACCGATCCAATTGCTTACGGCTTCTTCGGAACCGCTCCTGGCTTAAAGAGGTCGGAGAGGTCGTTGGCGTTGGCCGCGTCGGCGAGATAGGGGCCGGCGGTGCGGAAGATGTTCTGCATGGTGCGAACATCGGACGAGTGCGTGAAGGCGACCGGGCTGGCGTAGGGGAGGCCATTCACGTTGGGGTGCGCGCGGTCGGAGATGACGATTTCGCCGACGGTGTGGTTGAGGTCGTCGGGGTTGAGGTCCGCGGCGCCATCGCGTTCGGATTCGTCCCACCAAAGGATGATGACGCCGTGATTTTTGTAGGCGTCGGAGGCCATGATGACGGGAACGATCTGTGCGAGGAAGTCGTCGCCCTGCTTGATGTTTGCCGCATCGCCGGTCAGGCCCTTGTAGCCGCCGGTGAGCGCCGTGTGCATGTCGTTGTACTGGTTCGGCGTGATCCAGTTGTAGTCGGCGACGGAGCTGTTCGCGAGATCAGTGAACAACTGTTGCAGCGGCGCGTATTGGGAGGAGAGCGGATTCGCCGGAGTCGCGTCGTTGCCGCCGTTGGAATCGGTGAAAAACACCATGGGATTGTGCTTCGCGGCGTAGTTAAATTGGTTGGAGCCGTTGAAGGCGTTGAAATTGCCGGCGGCAAAAACGCCGGAATGGCTGGTGATTGGCACGGTCCACTGAGCCTGGGGCAGCGGTACATTGGTGAGATTCCCGGAGCCATCCAAAGCGAGGTCGATGTCTTCCTGATAGGACTTCCAGGTCTTTCCGGCTTGCGTCAAGAAAGTGACCAGGTGCTGGTTGGTGTTCTGATTGTTGCCGCTGGCGAACGGATCGTTGTCATTCAGCACGCCAAAATTGGTTCCCGCCTCCGCCCAGAGGTAATTTGGCTCGGAAGGATGAATGTGGGGGTTGTTGCCGCTGGCGGTGGCCAGAACGTTGGTGTAGGCCGTGGCATACGCGACCTGTTCGCTGATGTTGACGATGGAGCCGTTAATAACGGCTGTAGCCGTGCCATTCACCAGGCTATTGATGAAGGGCGCATTCGGATTTTGATAAACCTGCTGGATCCCACCGGTGAATTGGTTGGCGGGCTGGGTCCAATTGTGATTTTCCATCGCGATCACGAACACGGTCTTGATTTGCTGGGCGTGTATGGGGAAATTGCCCGCTGCTGCCAGCAGGGCACACGTTCCCAGGGCACGAAGAAATCTCGGATACGGCATAAAGCCTCCAAAGGTAGGATTTGCGCGGAATGCGTTCGCGTTTCGAGTCACTTGGTGCGGCGCAGGGGACCCACACCGCGCCCACATAGTGATAGCAGGGGAGTTTTACGGAATGGTGAGCGGAATGTTACGTATTGAAGACTCGATGGAAAAAAGCCGCGTGTTGTGGATAACGAGGAGAAGGGAGGTATCCACGAGGATTTATTAGAGGAGGGACGCCCTTCTCTGTTTGCGTTAAGTCACAACCGGAGCTTCGGCGACGCCCGCAAGTCCAAATACGCGCTGATAGCGCTCCACTTCCGAGCGCGGTCCAAGCGCCTTTCGGAAATTGTCGGAAAGTTTGACGGCTGGCCTGCCATCGGCGTCGTTGAGCTTGCATACCAGGCTAAGCGGATCGAAATCCGCGCCGCCATGCGGGTTACAGTTGCGAAAGTCATTGGTAAGCAGGGTACCCCATCCGGCGCTGAAGCGGATGCGGCGTCCCGGGGTCCATTTTTTTTCGTCAAGAAAGTCGCTGGCCTGGCGAAAATCGGTGGTGGAATATCCCGCGCGAATCTTTCCGGAAAAGTTGGCGTGCATGCCGAGGATTGTATCGACATCAAGCCCGTCGGAAGCGATAAATAATTTCTGACGCGGGTCTCGCCCTCTTTGCTCGAGCCAGGCGATGTATTCGTCACCGGCAAGGAATGGATCCTTGCTGTCCGCGCGCTGTCCGGTCCAATCCGCCACCCAATCTGGGGCGTTGTTGAGGAATTGCGTCGAGCCAAAAGTATCAGGGAGCAGAATGAGCAGTTCGCCCTGATAGGTCTTCTGCCACATTTCCAGCAGGCGGTATTGCGCAGTCTTAAGTTCCTCGTCGCTCCTGGCCATCGCCGCCAAGGCCATGGGGAGTTCATGAGCGTTCGTGCCGATCGCTTCGAGGTCGTGTTGATACGCCAGATAGGTATTGGAGGTCCCGCCGAAGCTGCTGCAGAGCACGTCGCTCATGGCTTTGACGACGTACTCCTGCCAAAGGAAACTGTGGCGGCGCCGCGTCCCAAAATCGCTGAGGCGCAATCCCGGAATGCCGCGCAGCCGCTCCATTTTCTCCCAGAGTTTTGTCTTTGCGCGGGCGTAGAGAATATCCAGCTCGAATTCGCTCAAGCGCTTCAGCATGGTTCGGGTCTTTAGTTCGCTGATGGCGGAAAGCGCGTAAATCTCCCACATCGTCGTGGCGGTCCATAGGCCCTGGAAAGAGAGCGAGAACTGTCCGTCCTGAACGCTCAGTTCATAATCGGAGAGGCGGAAGTCGCGTTCGAGCCACTCGAGGAACGCGGGCTCGAAGATGCCGCGGCGACCATAGAAGGTGTTGCCCGCGAGCCAGATCAGTTCGGATTTGTGAAATCTCAGCTTCTGCGTCTGGTCCAATTGTTCCCGAAGTTCGTTCACATCGATCAACTCGCCCAAGCGTACCTCGGCGGAACGATTGAGAAAGGAAAAGGAGGCTGTGGTCTTTGGAAACTGCTTCCAGATGAACTGAAGCATTAGCAGTTTGTAAAAATCGGTGTCGAGCAGGGACCGCGTAATCGGGTCCAATTCCCAATTGTGGTCGTGCGCGCGGCGGGCCAGGTTGATAATCACAATCCCAATACTTTACCTTAGTCGGCACGAAGTTCGGCAATCGTCTCCCGCCGAAGCGGCCCGCTGAATTTCGATTTGTTTTCCAGCGGGACCCGCAGGGCTGTACAATCTTGCAGCTCGCAAATCTTGTATTTCCTGAAGGAGGGTTCAATGAGCCTTCGCACGATCTTGTGCCTACTTGCAGTCACGCTTCCGGCTGGTGCGGGCGTTTCCTTCGCGGGACCGCAGACTGCGGCCAATCCGGCCCCGGCGAAGGAAGCGATTCTGACGGCGGCCGATGTTGGAGACAAGCTGTTGCCGGAGAAGGTGTTTTTCCGAGGGCAAATCGCGCCGGTGCAGGCGCGCAACACCGGTGGCGTGCGCTACGCGGACGGTTTTCTTGTTTTTGCGGGCCTAGTGGACAGCTCCGGCTATTCCTCCGGTCTCCGGGAAAAGTATCAGGCGTATCTGATCAATGAGGTGCCAGTGGAAATCGGCGGGCAGACGCTGAAGCCGGGCACATATGGAATCGGGTTTCTGGAGGGAAACAAATTTGTAGTGATGGACATTGGCGCGAACGATGTTTTGCAGGCGGCATCCACGAAGGACGCGGAAATGAAGCGTCCCGTGCCGCTGCAGTTTACGGGAGCCACCGGGGCGGGGAACTATCGCCTGTACCATGGGCGCGATTACATCGAATTTCACCGCGCCAAATAGGTGTTCGCCTTTTTTTGAGTGCGGTGGCGATGCCACCGCTTTTGAGATTGAAGCGTTGAGGTGAATGTTAGGTTTGGCCGCAGCAATTACACCATAAAAGCGGGAGCTTCGCTCCCGCACTCAAAAAGCTATCCTTTAATCTGGCCGCTCGCGGGATCCCACGTCACGCTGCTCTTCCGGAAATACGATTCATTCGCCATGTGACAGGCCAGAGCGGCGTTGTGGCCGAAGACGGCGTCCTCCACAACCGGCTTCCGGGTGCGCACGCCTTGCAGGAAATTCCACATATGCGGCCGCAGGTCGTCCCAGGAATCGCCCCTATAGGTGTAGCCCTCCGCGATTGGCTCCTTGGTGGGAGGCGGTTCGTTTTCTGCGTGCCACTTTTTGTAATAAGCAGCGCGCATCTCGTGAGGGAAACTGTTTGCGTAATAGCTGGGCGAAGTGTCTTCGCCGCTTTGCGGGAAATAGGCAATCGCGTTTTCGGTCACTTCCAGAATTCCCTTTGAGCCCTGGAAGCGATAGACCTCGGGGGTTTCACAACCCAGATTCAAGCGCAGATACACGGGGATTTTTCCGTACTCATAAATCACCGCCTGCACGTCCGGCATGTTGCGGCCGTCGTTCCAGCGCAGGATGCCGCCCGCCGCGGTTGCGCGCACAGGCGGCTCGTTCCAGCCGAGCATAAAGTTCATGCCGCTGACGAGATGCACCAGCAAATCCCCGGCGACGCCGGTGCCGTACTCTTTCCAGCACCGCCAACGTGCGAAGAGCTTGGGATCGAATTCGCGTTTGGGCACCGTACCTTGCCAGGTGTCCCAATCCAGGGTTTGCAGTGACAGGTCGAGCGGCGGAGGATATTCCCACGCGCCGGTGGGGTCGTTGCGCCCCAGCGAGCCTTCGACGAGATTCAGTTCGCCGATGATTCCCTTGGCGAGCAGTTCTTTCGCTTTGGCGCAGATCACGGAACTCACGCGCTGCGAGCCAATCTGCACGATGCGTCCCGTCTTTTTCGCCGCCGCCACCATGGCGACGCCGTCTTCGGCGCTGTGCGACATCGGCTTCTCGCAATAGATATCCTTCCCCGCGTTCACCGTATCCACCACCACTTGCTTGTGCCAGTGGTCGGGGACCGCGGCTATGATGCAGTCGATCTCTTTGTTGTCCAGCAGTTCCTGGTAACGCCGCGTGGTCTTGATCTTCGGCCCGGCGATTTCTTTCGCCAGCGTGTGCCGGCCATCATACAGATCGCAGGCCGCCACGCATTCCGTTCCGGGCAAAGCCACGGCTGTCGTCAGCAGGCCGGAACCCTGCATCCCGATACCGATAATTCCGAAGCGAACCCGCTCGACACCCATCCCTTCCAGTGCGCCAGGAATTTTCATCGGTTCCAGGGCGATGCTTCGCGCGGCCACCATTGCGCCGGTGGTTCCCGCGCCCGCTTGTAGAAACGATCTGCGGCTCCACTGTTTTCTGCTCATGATTGTCTCCGCGTGTCGAGATTTGGTTCGCGTATCGTTTGCTATGGCAGGGGCTCGATGCTCACTTCCTTGAAGAACACCACATCGTCCTTGCTGTGATTCTGGAGGCCGAAGTAGCCTTCGTCCGGGCGGGGGCCGACCTGAGGCTCAAAATCGAATTTCCGGGCTGGGACCGGGTCGCCCTCGTGATAATCCGTCACCTTCTCGCCATTCACTTCAACAATTGTGCGCGGCCCGTCAATGGTGATGACCATCGTGTTCCACTCGGGGCCCGGCTTCGCGGGCTTCGCCAGCGGCTTGGTGAGCGAATACAGCGTGCCGGTCATGTGATATTCATCTTCACCGGAAGTCTCCGGGTGATTGTCAATTTGCACTTCGTAGCCGTAATGGACCGGCATCCAGGCTTCGCGGGGCTCAAGTGGAATGCGAATGTAGACACCGGAGTTGTCGTTGAAATCCCTCATTTTGAATACCACCCGCAATTTGCAGTGGCCGATTTTGCCACCGGTCCAGTACAGCAATCCCATCCCGCCATGCGTCTCGATCAACCCGCCGGTTACGGTCATCTCCCCAGGCCCCACATGTTTCCAGCCGGTGAGATCTTTACCGTTGAAAAGTTGTTTCCATTCGAGCTGTGGCCTCCCAACCGCCAGCAGAAACATTGCTCCGGCGACGACCAGCACCGCACGCAATCCCCGCATCCTTCACCTCCACCCAATTCAAGAAGCAAACAGATTCCGCGCCATAAACCACAAATTCGCCGGGCGTTCCGCAAGGCGGCGAACGAACCACGGATACCAATACGTTCCGTAGGCAACCAGGACGGCGGAACGATAGCCCTCGCGCGCCAGGCGCTCCTGTTCTTCGCGTTGGATTCCGAAAAGCATCTGCACTTCGAAATGCTCTTTGGGGAATTCGTTGCGCGCCGCGTGTTCCGCCAGCCGCCGGATCAATTTCACGTCGTGCGTGCCGAACGCCGCGCGAACGCAGTTCCCGGCAGCCTGCGCGGCCATCATTGTGGTTGCCAATAAGAAATAATTCTCATCCACGTCCTGTTTTTTCGGATAGGCAATCTCCGGCGGCTC
>DATMMG010000158.1:0-10396 GCA_035569815.1 Candidatus Methylomirabilota bacterium | reverse complement strand
GCGATCGAGGAGAAATCCATCCACTTCGTCCGTTCGCACGCGGCCGCCGATTCCGTCCGAAGCCTCAAGAATCTGGAAGCTGACTCCTTTTGCTTGCAATTCTCGCGCGCAGCACAAACCGGCTAAGCCGGCGCCAACGATAGATACGTCCGGGCTGGGTGACATTTTTTGTGTTCCTCGAACGAAGGAAAGAGAGGTCCCGCTGCCACTGGGCCAATGCCATATCCTGCGTCTTCAGCGGAGTTTGCGCAAGCGCGGGCTGACGATAGGATGAAGTGACCGGTCTTAAGACCGGTCACTTCATTGCTCGCGTTAGGATTTCGCTTTATTGCAGTGCAGCGTCCCGCCAAAATTCCGGCTTTTTCTGGGTCGTCACGCTCGCAGGACACTTTCCGTTGACTTTTATCACAGGCAAGGTAAAGTCTGCTTTCCCTTCGCGCGACAGCGGTCAAAAGGAGTCTTACATGCGTTGTAAACTGCTGTGCAGTTTGCTCTTCAGTCTGATTTTGTGGGCGCCTGGATACGGACAGGGACAAAAACCCGCCCCCAAAGTTTACGTTTTGAAGGCGGCGAGGCTGTTCGATGGTAAAAGCAACGCCGTTCTTACGCCAGGCCTGATTATTGTGAGCGGAGGCAAAATCGTCGCCGTGGGTTCCGCCGCGAAAGTTCCCGCCGATGCCCAGGTCATCGATTTTGGCGACGCCACGCTCCTCCCCGGTTTCATCGATGCTCACACCCATCTGACATTCGCGTATTCCGACGATTACAAGCAGGAGAGGCTAGACACGCTGCAGAAAACCGTCGCCGAGCGTGCGCTTGATGCCAGCGTCAACGCGCGAGTGACCCTGATGGCCGGCTTCACCACCGTGCGTGACGTCGGCTCCAGCGATTATCTCGACGTCGGCCTGCGCAACGGCATCCGCAGCGGCGATGTCCCAGGTCCGCGCATGCTGGTCACCGTGCACGCGCTTGGCGCGACTGGCGGCCACTGCGATGACGAAAACGGATACCGCGAGGGCCTTTTCGGCCACGAATCCGGCCCGCTCGAAGGCGTCATCAACGGCCCGGATCAGGCTCGGTACGCCGTCCGGCTGGACCACAAATATGGCGCTGACATGATCAAGGTTTGCGCTTCCGGCGGTGTGCTCTCCCCAACAGATGACGTGGATACGCCCCAGCTGACTCAGGAAGAGCTCAACGCCATCGTTGATGAGGCTCACGCCTTACGGAGAAAGACGGCCGCGCACGCCCACGGCGCTGAAGCCGCAAAACGCGCCATTCGCGCCGGCATCGATTCCATCGAACACGGGAGCTTTCTCGATGACGAAGCCCTGGACATGATGAAACAACGCGGCACCTACCTGGTCCCTACGCTCATGGCCATTCAAGGCATCCAGGAAAAATTCGATCGCGGAATTTATATGCCACCGGCGATCGAAGCCAAGGCCCGCGCGGCGATTGCGGCAATACATGTCACCTTCCAGCATGCCCTGGCCAGAGGAGTGAAAATCGGACTGGGCACCGACGCCGGCGTGTATCCCCACGGCCGCAATGCCGAGGAATTCCACCAGATGGTGGATCTGGGCATGAAACCCGTGGACGCGCTGAAAGCAGGCACTTCCTCGGACGCGGAGCTTCTGGGGCTTGCCGATAAAATCGGCACCCTCGAGGGCGGCAAACTGGCGGACATCGTAGCTGTTCCGGGCGACCCGACACAGAATATTCGCCAGGTAGAAAAAGTTTTCTTCGTTATGAAAGAAGGCGTGATCTTCCGTAACGATAATACGGGGGCAGTGCACTGATTTCGGGAGACAAACTTTGAGCGAACTTTCTGAGAGCCTTGGCGCGGCGCTTGCCAGTGAATATCACAAGCGCGCGGAGGAACTTCACAGGTGGGTGGATCCGCTTTCTGACGAGCAGTTCTGGCGCAATCCGTTTTCACACGGAAACAGCGTCGGCCACCTGGTGCTGCATCTGACCGGAAACCTGAGTTATTACGTCGGCGCGCGGATTGCCGGCGCCGGCTACATCCGCAATCGTGAGCTGGAATTTTCCGAGCCTCGAAAGCTGCCGAAAGCGGAAGTCCTGCACAAATTCGATGAAACGATTGCGTTGGTGATCGCCACTATCGAGAAGCAGTCCGAAGCCGACTGGACCGCGCCATACACCGCCGAGCGGGAGCCCGATTCCAAGAATCGCATCACACTCTTCCTGCGCTGCGCCAGCCATCTCTACCATCACGTCGGCCAGATTATTTATCTGAGCAGAGAGCTGCGAAAGGCCTGACGCCTACGTTTCCAGCTTGAATCGGGTGGATGCCAGCCGGTAGAGCTTCCGCCACAACAGCCTGTTAATAAGCACCACGATCACCGCCATGATCAGCGTAGAGGCCAGCAGCAGATCGAAACGGCCCGCGTCGCTGGCGCTGCTGATCGTGCTTCCCAGGCCCGGGGCCTTCACGATTCTCCCCTGAAAGTGAAAATATTCGGCCACGATGCTGGCATTCCAGGCACCGCCCGACGCGGTCACCATCCCCGTGACAAGGTACGGGAAAATTCCCGGCAGAATCAGGTAGCGCCAGCGGTCCAGCGAACCAAATTTGAAAATGCTCGCTGCTTCTTTTAGGTCGGTGGGAATCGCCATCGCCCCGGCGATCACATTGAACAGGATGTACCACTGCGTTCCCAGCAGCATCAACGCCATCGCGGCAATCTCCACGCCTCCCCGCATGCGGATCAGGAAAAGCAGAATCACCGGAAATAGCGCCGTTGCCGGAATGGACGCCGCAAGCTGCACCAGCGGCTGCATCAGCCGGGCAAATCGCGGGCTGAACCCGATCGCCACGCCGACCGGCACGGTCCACAAGGCTCCCAGGATCAACGCCAGATTGACGCGTAAGAAAGTCAATCCCGCGCTGCGAAACAGCTCGAAGTAATCTTCGCGGTGAAGTTGGGCGAGTTCGCCGACAGCGCGCGACACTCCGTAAATCACCAGGAGCACCCCCAGTCCGGCAAATGCCCAGCCATACCATCGGCGGGGCCTCGCGGCCGGATTCGCTTTTATCGAGGCCGCAGCCCGCTTGGCTCCAGTCGCGAATTGCAGCGTCAGCCATTCCACAACGGGATGCAGAATCCTCCTGTAGAACCGGATTAGGAATGATTCTCTGCGAATGAAATTCAGGAGCGAGTTCTGCGCGGCTGCCGCGCTTTCCACCTGCTCGAACTTGAATTTGTCTGCCCAGGTAATCACCGGCCGCCAGATGAACTGGTCCATCAGCACGATTACCGTCACCATCGCTGCCAGCCCCCACAACATTGCGCGCGTGTTGCCGTGCCCCGCCGCGGTCTGCAGGTACGACCCGAGCCCCGGCAACCGGAAGTCCTTGTCGCCCAGCACAAACATCTCGCAGGCCATCAGGAAAAACCATCCGCCCGCCACGGACATCATCGAATTCCACACCAAACCGATCGTGGAAAAAGGCAGATCCAGCTCCAGAAATCGCTGCCAGGCGCTGAACCGGTAAATGATCGCGGCTTCCCTCAAATCGCGCGGAATCGTTTTCAGCGAGGAATAAAAGCTGAATGCGATGTTCCATACTTGTCCGGTGAAAATCAAAATGATGGAGCCGAGCTCCACGCCCAGTTGCCGGCTGGGAAACAAAGCCACCATGGCCAGCATCACGCCCGGCAAAAAACTCAGGACCGGGATGGATTGCAGAATGTCCAGCAGGGGAATCAGGATGATTTCCGCGCGGCGCGATTTCGCTGCTATGTACCCATAGGCCAGCGCAAATAACAGACTGAGCACATACGCCACCAGAATTCGCACCAGCGAATACAACGCGTACAGGGGCAGAATGCGAGGGTCTTGCGAGATCTCCGACTCGACGCGCACCGGCCCAAGCCACGACCTGCCGATTGAATAAACTCCGTAGACCACCGCAAAAACAGAAACGAACACGGCGATGTCGATCAGGAAGGAATACGCCCAACGGGAACCCGCCGGCCGCGCGGCCGTTGGCGGCAGCGGTGTCTGATGCTGCGGAAGAGGGGCTGGCGAGGGCACGGGGAGATCAGGTCTCGGTGAGCGTCAGCTTCCCGCTCGCCGCGTCGTAATCGAAGAGCTCGGCGTAGCGGCCCCACTGGATGGCCGTCTCCAACTGGCGCCGCGCTTCGTCTTCGCTGAAATGTTCGTCCAGTAAGTCCTGGAAAAATTCCGCGGGCAGAGTGCGGTTGGTTTTCGATTTCAAGGCCTGCTGCATCTGCCGCAGCAGCGGAACATTCGCCAGCACGGCTTTGCGGAAGGTGGTTTTGCGCCCCTGAATGTCCGCATGCGCGAAGGCTTTGCCGTCGGCAGTAAGGATGGCGTCGCCCTCCTCCAGTTTCAACAATCCAAGAAGAACTGCCGTGTCCACGGTGGGCAACAACGCGTCCACCTCCAGGCTCAATTCCCCGGCCAGCACGTGCAAGTCCGCCCGGCCGTCGTGGTCCTCAAGGATCTCCAGCAATCCCGCCATGCCCCCGGGCCGGGTATGCGGCAACATCACAACCTCTTTTCCGCGAGCCGCCTCGGCCGCGCGGTGCTGTTCCGCAAGCGTAGCCTCCGGATGTTCCTGTTGGGTCAGGGCCTTGTAGATCAAATCCACAAGCTCCGTAAATCGCGGACCCTTGCGGTCCCGGGGATACGCCATATTCACGTTGAATTCCGCGTGGATGTGCGCCGGATTCCGGCCCAGCACGATGATGCGGTCGGCCAGGACAACGGCTTCCTCGATGTTGTGTGTCACGATAAAGATTGCGCGCGTCGGAATCTTCTTGCCCAGCCACAGCTCCATCAATTCACCGCGCAGCGTCTCCGCCGTCAAAACATCCAGCGCGGAAAATGGTTCGTCCATGAAAAGCACTTCCGGCTCAACCACCAGCGCCCGCGCAACGCCTACTCTCTGCTTCATTCCGCCGGACAGTTCCTTCGGATACGCGGATTCGAACCCGTCAAGTCCCACCGAGTCGATAATTCGCAACGCGCGCTTGTGGCGTTCCACCACGGGCACTCCCCTCGCCTCCAGCGGCGCTTCCACGTTTTCCAGCACCGTCAGCCACGGAAAAAGCGCGAAGCTCTGGAATACGATGGACACATTCGGCGATTCATCGCGCACCGGGTGCCCGTGCCAGAAAACCGTCCCGCCCGACGTGGGCGAAAGCCCGGTCAGCATGCGCAGCATCGTGGACTTCCCGCAACCCGAGGGCCCCAGCAATGCAATAATCTGGCCGGGATAAATCGCGATATCCGTCGGCGAGATTACCTGGATGCGGCTGCCATCCGGCTGGGGATAGAATTTCTCCAGCTTGCTCGCTGCGATGATGGGTTCAACGCCTGCCGTTGTGGTACTCATAATCGCGTTTATTATCGCTCAGATTCATTCCGCGAAGCACGCAAATGCACGCGAGTCGCGGAAATTTTTCAAAAACGGTTACAATCTCTTGACTCCCTGATGAGCGAATCGTCAACGCAGGTAATTCAAGGCTATCAAGCCCGTTTGCCCTCCTGGCTCATTGCGCTGGGCATCTCGATGCTGGCCGCCCTGGCGCTGCTGCTCCCCTTTTTCTGGCTGGGCAATGCCTCCGGCCATGATTTCGAGTTCCATGTGGCGTCCTGGCTGGACGTCGCCTACCAGTGGAAGCATGGCGTGCTCTTTCCGCGATGGACAGCCTGGACAAATTATGGCTTCGGAGAGCCGCGCTTCATTTTCTATCCGCCGCTTTCGTGGATTCTGGGCGCGACGCTGAGCCTTCTCTTGCCCATTTCGTGGGTCCCCGCTGCTTTTGTATTCCTCACGCAAACGCTCGCCGGGTTGTGCGCCTTTCTGCTTCTGCGGAGGCTCGTTGGAAAGACGCCCGCTTATCTGGGCGCCGCGTTCTATGCGGCAAATCCCTATGCCCTGCTGGTCAGCTATGTCCGCAGCGATTTCGCCGAACAGCTCGCCTGCGCCAGTTTCCCTCTCCTTCTGCTAAGCGCGCTGCGTCTCGCAAACCTGCTAGCGAACGAAAAGCCTGGACGATCCACTATCGCGGCGTTCGCCGTCCTCTTCGCCGGCGCCTGGCTGTGCAACGCCCCCGCCGGTGTGATTGCCAGCTATTCCCTCGCGCTTCTTTTCGCATGGGCTGCGGCTACCCAGCGCTCCTGGCGAGTGATGCTTCGCGCGGCCGGCGGACTTGCGTTGGGTTTTGGATTGGCGGCGTTTTATCTGGTTCCCGCAGCTTACGAACAGCGCTGGGTCAATATCGGCCAGGCCCTTTCCAGCGGCCTTCTCCCCGCCCAGAATTTTCTGTTCACCGCAATCGCCGACGTGGAACACACCTGGTTCAACTGGATCTCTTCCTTCTGTGCGCTCGCGCTCATTCTGTTCGCGGCCCTGACCGCCCTTGCATCGCGGCGATTCGCCGGCAAGGTTGGTGATTCGAACGCCCCCAAGCTAGTCTGGAGTGCCCTGCTTGTTCTCGGATCACTCGCCACCTTCATGATGTTTCGCCTGACCACCCCTCTCTGGAACCTCCTGCCCAAATTGCGGTTCGTGCAATTCCCCTGGCGCTGGATGTCCATTGTCGCGGTGATTTGCTGCTGCTTTCTTGCCGCGGCCATCGAACGCCGCCGCGGCTGGCTTTGGTTTGCCGGGGCAGCCATCCTCTCGTTTCCCCTGGGCTATTTCCTGACGCAAAACACGTGGTGGGATCCCGATGAAATGCCCACTCAGCAAGCGGCGATCGCCACGGGTACGGGCTACGAAGGGGTGGATGAGTACGACCCGCTCGGAGATGATCACCTCGATCTGCCGAAACACGCTCCGCTCGCCGCAGTATTGTCGGAAGCTTCGAAAGATTCTCGCAGTAAGCCGCCGGAGGCCAGAATCCAGCTCGAGCTCTGGCGAACGGACAATCACAGGGTTTTCGTGGAAAGTGTGGCGCCAGCCCGCGTCGCTCTCCGTCTGCTCAACTACCCGGCCTGGCAGGTGACGGTGAACGGCAAAGCGGTCACAACCGAAAAGCCGGACGATCTGGATCAAATGCTGGTTCCGATTGAAGGGGGCAAGTCCGAAATTCAGGTGCGCTTTGTGCGCACTAGCGATCAGTCGGGGGGGATTGCTCTTTCAGTTCTGAGCCTGCTGCTCGCGGCAGGCTTGCTGGCATCTCGAAAGCCCGTTAAGACTTAGCGGCGATCCACCGATGGGTGCCGGATGTCTTGCCCCTGCACGATGTAAATCACGTCTTCCGCGATGTTCGTCGCGTGGTCGCCGATGCGCTCCAGATTCTTGGCCACCAGAATCAGCTCGAACGCCGGAAAAACCACGCTCGAATCGCCCATCATATAGGTCAGGAGTTCACGGAAAATCTGGTCGCGGTAGTGATCCACCTGGTCATCGGTGGACATCACTTTTTGCGCCAGCTCCACGTCGCGCCGCACCACCGCATTCAGCGAATTGCGCACCTGTTCTTCCACCAGTTCGGACATGCGCGGCAAATCCACATACGGCTTCACGCGGGGATGCCTCAGGATGCGCAGCGCTCCCTGCGCGATGTTCACGGCCTGGTCGCCGATGCGCTCCAGGTCGTTGTTGATGCGCGAAACCGCCAGCACCAGCCGCAGGTCCACCGCCATCAACTGGTGCAACGCCAGCAGTTGCACGACGCGATCGTCCACTTCCAATTGCAGTTCGTTGATGGCGTCTTCTTCGTCCAAAACCCGCTTCGCCAGCTGTTCGTCCGATTCCAGCACGGCATGAACCGACTGGTGAACGGCACGCTCCGCCAGGCTGCCCATCCAGAGCAACCTCTCTTTCAGCTCGTTCAAATCTTTTTCAAAGTGACGTTCCATGAAACCCTTCCCGTTTCCAGTCTACTCACTACGCTGCGCCGGCGAAGCGCAAAAAACTCATCGAACTCATCCAAAACGCCCCGTGATGTACGCTTCCGTCCGTGGATCGCTCGGCGTGGTGAACAGATGCGGCGTTGGACTGAACTCGATGATCTGCCCCATCAGCAGGAATGCCGTAAAATCGCTGACACGCGCGGCCTGCTGCATGTTGTGAGTCACAATCGCGATCGTCGTCAGATTCTTCAATTCCACCATCAACTCTTCGATTTTTGCCGTGCTGATCGGATCCAGCGCCGAGCACGGTTCGTCCATCAGCAGCACTTCCGGCTCCACTGCCAGCGCTCGCGCGATGCAAAGCCGCTGCTGTTGGCCGCCGGATAGCTCGTAGGCCGATTTGTGCAGGTGATCCTTCACTTCTTCCCACAAAGCCGCGTGGCGCAGGCTCTTTTCCACAGTATCGGCCAATGATCCTTTATAGCCGTTGATCCGCGGACCATACGCAACATTGTCAAAAATCGATTTCGGAAAAGGGTTCGGCCGCTGAAACACCATTCCCACCCGGCGGCGCAGGGCGGTCACATCCTGCGCAAGAATATTCTGATTATCCAACAGGATTTCGCCTTCCAATCGCGAAGTGTTGACCGTCTCGTGCATGCGGTTCAGGGTGCGCAGCAGCGTGGACTTGCCGCAGCCCGAAGGCCCGATGAGCGCCGTCACCTTCTTGTCCGCGATCCCCATGCTGATGTCGAACAGGATCTGTTTCGGGCCGTAGAAAAAATTCAGCTTGGAGATGGTCATCCGCATGGGAAGCGCTGCAGCCGTTTCGCGGCTGGCGGATGTGGTCATATTGGTGACGATGTTCACGGAAAACTCCGGCTTTGCGGACGCTTGCATTTAAGACCTCGGTACCGCGATGCCACGAGACAGTATCGTGCGCGCCATAATGTTGATGATCAGCACCAGCCCCAGCAAAACCAACCCGGCGGCCCACGCCTGCCGGTGCCAGTCATCGTAGGGTGAAACCGCGTACGTGTAGATCATCACGGGAAGCGTGGCCGTCGGTTGCGACCACCCGTGGCTCTCAAATCGGTTCCCAAATGCGGTAAAGAGCAGCGGAGCCGTTTCCCCCGCCACGCGCGCCAGCGCCAGCAGAATCGCGGTCATGATGCCCCGGTAAGCCGCCGGCACAATCACCGTCGCGATCGTCTTCCATTTGCTCGCACCCAGCGCCATGGCGCCTTCCCGCAGCATCCGCGGCACGCTCTTCAAGAACTCTTCGGTGCTCCGAAGGGTGATGGGAATCATCATCATCCCAAGCGCGAACGCTCCCGCATACGCTGAAAAATGCTTAAAGGGCAGCACCACCAGACTGTAAGCAAAGATGCCGATCACGATGGACGGCACGCCGTTCAAAAGGTCCGCGGCATAACGCACAACCGACGCCATGCCCTTTCCGCTGAATTCCGCAAGGTAAATCCCGCCCAGGAAACCAATCGGCACTCCGATTAGCGAGGCCAGCAGTAGAATCTTGCCGCTGCCCACAATTGCGTTGGACATGCCGCCGCCCGTTTCTCCGACGGGCTTTGGCAACTTGGTGAAGAAATCCCAGTTGATGGAAGTGCCACCGTTGAACAGCAAATAACCGAGGATAAAGAAGAGCACCAGAACTGATACGACAGCGCAGACTCCAGTCATCGCCAGCATGAAGTTGCTCACGAATTTCCGCCAGCGCAACCGCCCGTCCATCATCCGCCCGCCTCGCTGCCCTTTTGCGTGGTGACCACGATCAGCAAACGGGCCAGCCCATTCAGGATGAACGTCAGCAGAAAGAGGACGAGCCCCAGGGCGATCAGCGACTGCAAATAGAGATCGCCGGTGGCTTCCGTAAATTCATTGGCGATCACCGCGGCGATGGAATATCCCGGCGCGAACAGCGAAGCCGCGATCTTCGGCGTGTTGCCGATGACCATCGTCACCGCCATTGTTTCGCCCAGCGCGCGGGCGAGCGCCAGAAAAATCGAGCCCATGATTCCCGTCTTCGCAAAGGGGACCACGACTTTCCACGTCGACTCCCAGCGGGTGGAACCCAATGCCAGTGCGGCTTCCCGCTGGTCCCGCGGCACGGAAAGCAACACTTCTCGCGATACCGAGATGATGTATGGGATCACCATGATCGCCAGCACAATCCCCGCAGTCATGAAGCCAACGCCGTACGACGGCCCCTTAAAAATCGGAAGATACCCGAACGGTTTGTTCAAGGCCGGATAAATCACCGTCCGCATCAGCGGCACCACAATAAAGACGCCAAGCAGCCCGTAAATGACGCTAGGCACGGCGGCTAGCAGATCAATGAAGAATTGCAATGTGTCCGAAACCCGTGGAGGTGCCAACTCCGCCAGAAAGATCGCCGCTCCGATTCCGAGCGGGACAGCAATCACCAGGGCAACCGCCGACGTCACCATGGTGCCGTAAATGAACGGAAGCGCGCCGAACTGATCCATGATCGGGTCCCACACCGAAGTCACGA
>DATMMG010000157.1:0-32039 GCA_035569815.1 Candidatus Methylomirabilota bacterium | reverse complement strand
CCCATCCAGCCCGCGCGAGCGTTCCCAGATCTGCTCGCCAATCACGTCGCCAAACGCCGCCATCAGCACCGGCTTCGGAATCATCCGCAATTGCCCGATCGTTGTCACGCCGCGCTCCGCCAGCGCGCCCGCGTGCGTGTGCCCGATGCCGTGCAGTTTTTCCACCGGCAACGGCGCCAGAAATCCTTCTTCCGTTCCCGGCGCCACGATGCGAAACCCGCGTGGCCGCTCCAACCGCGACGCAATCGACGCCACCACCTTCGTCCGCGCCGCGCCCACCGACACGCTCAATCCCGTCCTTCCCAAAATCTCCGCCTGCAGCCGCCGCAGCGTCGCCTCGAAATCCGGATACAGCCGCTCCGTCCGCGCGAAGTCCAGGTAAAAATCGTCCAGCGCGGCCGTTTCCACCGCCGGCGTGTACGTCTCCAGAATCCGCCGCACGCGCTCCGCAAAATCCGCGTAGTGCTCGTACTTCCCGGGCACCACAATCGCCTTCGGGCAGATGCACAGCGCATCGCGAAAACTCATCGCCGTCTTCACGCCGCGAAATTTCGCTTCGTAGCTCGCCGAAGCCACGCAGCCGCGGCCCACCAGCACCGGTTTCCCGCGCAGCTTGGGATTCAGCACCTGCTCCACCGAAGCGAAAAACGCGTCCACATCCACATGCACAATGTGCGGCAATTTTTCTGCTTGCCCTGAGCCAAGTCGAAGGGCCGCACGCGTTTTGCCTAGCCCCAGCCAGTTTGCGCCAAACCAAGATCGCTTCTCTGACGGAGCCGTTTCTTGTAGTGGCCGGTCTTCGGACCGGCCCTCCGTCTCTTCCTGTAGGGACGGCTTTACGCCGCCTTCTTGCTCCTGTAGGGCCCGCTTTCTGAAGCGGGCCGTTTCTTGCATCTCGAACGACATTCCAGGACGCACCGCCTCCGCCGCCATGTCCTCTACTTCCTTTACCTCATTTACTTCCTCTGCCTCGCTTCTTCTTTCGACACAGGCTTCCATGGCAGCTCCTGGCAGGGAAGCGACTCTTGCGCTACTTTAACGGGTGGCATCCGGCTCGGGAGAGCCCGAAGGCAATGGAGCCGAAGCCACCCGTTTCCCGTTTCCTCTACCGGGGGCGAATATAGGCGAACAAAAAGCGAAAGTCAATAGCTTTTTTTACCTTCGTATTTCCCTTTGAAATCCCGGCCTCCGCAAAATCTTTTCGGTGATCGCGCTCCGTACTCTCAAGAACGAAGTTGTAAAATCAGCCTTCCTTCTCCTCCCCTCCTGCTTACTCACCCTCCGCTCACCCGTCTATCGCTTTGGGCGTGTTCACCCAATAAATCTCCACTTCCGCGAAGCTCCTCTTTTCGCGACCAGGATGGTGTGTCTATGCGCAACACTTCTCGTTTTCTTCTCGCAATCCCTCTCGGCCTCGCCTTCTGCATCACCAGCGCGCAGGCGCAATTCAAAAATGGCAGCCAGGCCACCGAGCTGAATCTCCCCCGCATCAGCCAGCGCGGCGTCACCACGCAAACCATCGGCATCAGCACCATCACCATCGACTACAGCCGTCCCCTCGCCGGCTCCCGCGAAGTCTGGGGCAAGACCGTGCCTTACGGAAAAGTCTGGCGCTCCGGCGCAAACGAAAACACCACCATCGCCTTTTCCGATGACGTCATGATCGAAGGCAAGCCTCTCGCGGCCGGCACCTACGGCCTCCACATGATCCCCGACAAGGATCAGTGGACCATCATCTTATCCAAAAACTCCACCTCCTGGGGCAGCTTCAGCTATGACGAAAAGGAAGACGCCCTCCGCGTCACCGTCAAGCCCACCCCCGATCAAAACTTCGATACGCTCACCTACACCTTCGACGACGTGAAGCCCGATTCCGCCCTCGCCACAATGCGCTGGGAAAAGGTCGCCGTGCCCTTCCGCGTTTCCGTCGACGTGAAAGCCGTCACCCTCAAGAGCATTCGCAACCAGTTGCGCAGCGTCGGCGGCTTCACCTGGGCCGGCTATGACGAAGCCGCGAACTGGTGCCTCGACAACAACTACAACCTTGAAGAAGCGCTGAAGTGGGAAGACACTTCCATCCAGAACGAAGACCGCTTCGAGAATCTCGAAACCAAGTCGCGCGTCCTCGACGCTATGGGCAAGAAAGACGAAGCCGCCAAGACGCTCTCCGCCGCCTTCGCCAAAGCCAGCGCCACGCAGCTTTACGTTTACGCCCGCGGCCTGCAGCGCGCCGGCGACGCCAAGCGCGCGTTTGAACTCTACCCGCAAGTCGCCAAGCGCGACCCTAACCACTGGCTAAGCCATCTCGCGCAAGCTCGTCTGGCCTCCCACAGTGGCGATTACGCCGTCGCCTCAAAGGAAATGAAGCTGGCCATCGCCGGCGCTCCCGACGCCAACAAACCCTTCCTCGAGCCTATGCTCGCCAAGCTCGAAACCAAATCCGACATCAACAATTAATCCATGTCCCTTTGTAGGGGGGAGGGGCTCGCCCCTCCCTCTTGGGTTGCTCCCGCGTTTGTAGGGGCGTCGTTTACCCCGCCCTCTTGGGTTGGGGGTGCCCTGCCTGGTCCTACCAATTGCTCCCGAGCGAATCGAATGTGCAAAACTCGCCCGTCCGCCGTGGCGGACGGCCACTACACACGAGCTGTTCCTCAAGTCATCAGTCTTTTCCTTTACATCCTCCCCTCCCGTACCAATTTCGCCCCGCCGCGCATCAACATACTCCAGCAGCCCGTCCACTACTCCAACCGAGGTGACTCCCAAATGATCTCCATGACTCCCGAGCAGGCCGCGTTTCTCCTCCAATACAATCTTCCGTCCGTCAAAAACGAGTACCGCACCACCAGCGCCCTCATCGCCGCCATTCCCTCCTCCAACGCCGACTATCGCCCCGACCCGCAAGCCCGCAGCGCCGCCGAAATCGCCTGGCACATCGCCGCCACGGAGCACCGTTTCTACAACGGCGTCCTCTCCGGCGCCTTCGACTTCAACGCCATCCCCCGCCCCGAAGGCGGCATCACCCGCGAAAACATCCTCAAGTGGTACGCCGATTCGTTCGCCAAGAATTTCGAAAGCCTCACCCGGCTCACCCCGCAGCAAGCCGCCAAGATCATGGACTTCCGCGGAATGTTCCAATTGCCCGCCGTAACCTATCTCGATTTCTGCATCCGCCACACCGTCCATCACCGTGGACAGCTCTCCACCTATTTGCGCGCCATGGGCGGCAAAGTCCCTGCCATCTATGGAGAAAGTTACGATTCCGCCGAGGCCAAAAAAGCCTCCGCGCAAGCCAACTGATTTCTACCAGGTGTTCGCCCGCATCCCCGCCACGGGCAAAAACGCCACCCCGCACCGGAACATTTGCAATTCCGGAATTTCTGAAATATTCACCACGCGCGCCGGCACGTAAATCGCCGGCGCATTCGGCGATTCCTGCGAAAACGGCACCGCGATCGTCACTTCGGTCGAAATCAAGTACGCATTCTTCGTACGGAATCCCAGCCCGCCTCGCGACATATCAATGCAGCTCACCACATCTTTCCCGAACGCCGCGCTCTGCACGCAAGCAAAGTAGTTCACCTTGGCCCGCACTCGTTGCCGCCGGTCTTCCACCGCTGTCGTCGTAGTTGCCCCCGTGGCCCGCGCCTCGCTCTTCCTGTGCGCGTCTGTTTTCTCCTCCGTTCGCGGATCCGCGTGTACTTCCGCGTGTCCCGCGCGCGGTTCCAGGTTCACCATCACTCGCGCTTCACTGTGCTCTGCGAACGGCTGTGCCACGCTCTCTTCCTCGTCCAATTCCAGTCCCGCATGTTCCACGACAACGGCTTCTCTCGAGGGCGATCCCAGCTTCTTCTGCACCTTCGCGGCCCCATTTCGCGGAGCGTTGCCCGGCTCCGGCCGCTTCCACACCGTCGCAAACCCACACTCCGTGCAATAGCGCACCAGCCCGCCGTGAATCGCGCAGACATCAAATTCATAGTCGCCGTTCAAGAGCGTCACCGTCTCGCCGCAACTCCCGCACTCCAGCACCAGCTCCAGCGGGCGTTCCTCCGGCGGAGGCGGCGCGGGAAAATCCATTTTCCAAAAGTCCAGTTCCTCGTCCAAAAATGCCACGCCGTATGTATGACGCCCGTCTTCCGAAGCGATCTCTCCCACAACGCGGATATCCGTTTCCTTATTGGTTTCCATTGAGCGCAGGATCAGCTCCTGCTCGGCGATCAATTTATACGTGGAGACGATCCCCGCCCCGTGCAGGCTCAGCATCACGGTATGCGTGTCTTCCGAGAACAGCCGGCCATCGGCGTCGCTGCCGATCAAGAGGATGGATATGGACCTCAATACGCGCCCGCTGCGGCGCATTTTTCTGGACGTCATCTTGGCAACCTGGGGAAGGGGCCAAGAAATTAACGTGTTCAGGATACCGGAAAATCGAAGCGGCGGCGCGGATTTTGCGCGGCTGTTGCCAACAAAAAACAAATTGTTGCGAACGGAAACGCTGTTTCAATCAGGAACATTTCTGCGCGCCTCTCTGGGAAACTTCACCGCGGCAGGCCGGTGCCAGCGGGGCATCCCAGGAGGTGCCAGAGAAGCAATGCCCGATGCACCCCAAACTTTTCTTTCCAGCGCCGTGATCTTCCGACTGTGAGCGCCGTTAGCGCGCCGCTGACCGCCGAATCGACAACAAGGCGAATCAGCAGACCGCACCGCAGCACGATGCCAACCGCCGGGCTGCGGTGCTTTGCAAAATAGGCGTAGCGCGAGCGCCAGTATTCGATCCGCGCGGCCGCCAGATCCTGCTTCGCCGTCTGCCCCTGGCCGTGCCATACGCGCACCTGCGGCAAGTGCACGGTCGCAAATCCCTCCTGTTCCGCCCGCAAGCAAAAATCCGTCTCTTCCAGAAAAAAGAAGAAACGCTCGTCCATTCCGCCCAGTTTTTCCCAAAGCAGCCTGCGAACCAGAAAGAAGGCGCCGATCACCGATTCCACCTCGACCGGCTCGCGCAATTCCTGTTCCTTCCCGGGGAAGCGCCGCGGCCAAAGCTTTCGCAAAAGAAATTTGTTCAGCAGTTCCGTCGCCAGGGTAGGGAAGTTGGCGATCGAGTTCTGTTTCCTTCCATCCGCATGAAGCAATTGCGCACCGGCCACGCCGCAGCCGGGATCCGCTCGCATCCATTCCACGGCGAGTTCTAACGCGTCTGGAGCCAGGCGTGCATCCGAATTGAGCAGCAACAGAAAATCGCCCGTGGCACCGCGAGCGGCGAGATTCACTCCGCGAGCAAAGCCAAGATTCCGCTCCATGCGTTGGTAATGAATCTCCGGAAACACCGCGGGCAAAACTTCCGCGGTCTCATCGGTAGAGCCGTTGTCGATAACATGAATCTCTTTTGAAACCGAACCGGCTGAAGAAAGAACCGATTCGATGGCTTCGCGCGTCTGCCGGCAGGTATTGCGCGTCAGGAGAATAACCGAAACGTCCAAACAGTGCGCTCCTCAACCCGGAGAAATCGCCGCGTGCGCCGTGCGGGCGCGGCGCAACGCACAAAGTGTATCAGGCGCGGAGCCGGGCAGGACAGCAGTCAGAGCAGGGCTGAACTTGGACGGAAGCGAATCTCCGGAACGGTAGGCACAAGCGAAGACAAGGAGTGGGGCGGCCCACCCCTTGTCTTGGGTAGAGGAAAAAATCAGGCGGCGGCGCCGGCGGAGTGCGGGCGAACGTCGTAGCCGTCGCGCTTCAGATAGCGGTACAAGCTCGTGCGGCCGATTCCCAGAATCTGCGCCGCGCGCAACCGGTTGCCGTTGCACATCTGCAGCACCTTCTGGATGTGCACCTTGCGCACATCGTCGAGCGAAAGCGGGCGCCACTCTTCGTCTCCCGCCAGTCGCGGGGTCCGGTGCTGCAAGTGCTCCGGCAGGTCGCTGATATCGATGAAGTCGCCCGTGGCGGTGATGCATCCCGTGGAGATCACGTTTTCCAGTTCCCGCACGTTCCCCGGCCAAGGATGCTGCAGCAGCACCGTCTGCGCGCGGCGGGTCAGTCCGGAGATATTCTTCCCGTACGAATCGTTGTATTTCTTCAGGAAAAACTGCACCAGCAGCGGAATATCCTCCAGGCGCTCCGCCAGCGAAGGAATGCGGATCTGGATCGAACTCAGCCGGTAAAAGAGATCCTCGCGAAACCTGCCGGAAAGGACTTCGGCGCGCAAATCGCGGTTTGTTGCCGCGATCAGCCGCACGTTCACCTGCTTCACTTCCGGCGAACCCACGCGCTGGATCTCGCGATTCTGGATCACGCGAAGCAGTTTCGCCTGCATCGCCAGCGAAGTTTCGCCCACTTCGTCGAGAAAGACCGTGCCGCCGTTGGCATATTCAAACAGCCCGGGGCGCGTGTCCGTGGCGCCGGTAAAAGCGCCACGCACGTGGCCGAACAACTGGCTCTCGAGCAGCGTATCCACCATCGCGGAGCAGTTGCACACCGCCAGCCGGTGCTGGCCCACCGGACTGATCTGATGAATCGCCCGCGCCACCAGCTCTTTCCCCGAGCCCGTCTGCCCCACCAGCAACACGTTGGTATAGTGCCGGGCCACCTTGCGCGTGAAGTCGAAAACCTCCAGCATCGCCGGGCTCTTTCCGACAATGCCGTGGAATTCCAGGTCCTTCAAAAGCTGCTCTTCCAGCGAACGAACCCTCCGGCGCTGGTCATAGAGCGCCGCAAGGTCATCCAGCGTGCGCTTCAGCCGAACGTGGTCCAGCGGCATGGGCAGGAAATCCGCCGCCCCGCGCCGGATGGCCTCCAGCGCGCCCTCCAGCGTGTATTGCGCGGTCATGATCATCACATTCACGCCGGGGTCGCACCGCAGCGCGCGGTCCAGGAAATCAAATGGATCGGGTTTTTCCAAATGGGTGCCGGCAAACACCACCCGGCAACGGCCCATGCGAATTAGCCGCAGCGCCTCTTCCGCGTCCGGCGTGGAGACCGGTTCATAGCCCATGTCCGTGATCAGGTGCGCGAGCGAATCCCGCTCGTTGGGGTCGTCGTCGAAGATACAAGGTGTGAGTGAACTCTGTATAGGGGATACCGCCACAGATTTGTAAGTTGCGTAAGCCATGTCCCACAAAGAGGCAAACGCTGTGCCAAAGAGGTTTTCCATCCGCGCGCGCTTGGAAAGGCAACGGAATCGTAGATCCTGTAGCGGCGAGTCTTCACTAAGTGGAACTCTTTCAATGCTGTGGAACGAGCGCACCCGGAAATTGTTGAGGCGCGGAAGAGAAAGGGAAGCGTGAGACAAAGCATAGAAACCTTGAAAATCTTTGCCAAAACGGGCCCTTGTCCCGAAGTGGCTGGGATTTGCTCTTCAATTCACCGTGTAACTCTCACGGCTGTGCCGCGGCTGCACTCCGTTCAACCGGAACTGGTGGTTCCCCTCGGGGCTGCAGCCCACGAATTCCGCTTCGTACGCAATCGGGTTGGCGCGGTGCGTTGCTGTCGGCTGGATCGGCCGCACAAAAATGATGGAGCCTTCCGACAGCATCCGCGTCAGCGTCACGTGCTTTCCCGCGTATTCGTCCCAGCCGAGCTCCGACCGCTCCACGAAGAAAACCTCGTTTTCGTCCCAACCGGATACTTCCACCTGGTCGGTCTGGGCGAGCGATTGCGTCCCCGAATTGGCCATTGATCGCCTCCGCAGGGAAAAGAGCAGTTCATCGGCCATCGGAGTCAAGGCAACTCTGCGAGGGAAAAGCACTTAAATCCTGCGCAGCGCGCGCGGTGTGCAGGGAAGAGACAACGCAGCCACTCGTGGCCCAAACTGGGCTGATATTGGAAAATCTTCAGGGAGTCTCTGCGGAGCAGGCTTTTGTTGCCGCCTAGAAAAACACCCTCATGGCGATGGCCTCGATGTAGGGATACACCTCGCGAAAGACCAGCATGCCCACCAGCAAGCCCGCCATCGCGAAACTGCTTCCGCGAATCCAGTCCAGGTATTTCTGCGCTCGCGTTTCGCTCATGAACAGCATGATGCCCGTGCTGCCATCGAGCGGCGGCACCGGCAGCAGATTGAATGTTCCCAGCAGCAGATTCAGGAAGAACACGATCCGCAGCGTGATTCCCAGCAAACTCGGCGCGCCCGTGACCGGATCGCGGTGGAAAAGCTGCAACGCCATCCCGCCTCGAAGCGCCGCAACGGCCAGCAGCATCAGCGTGAAGTTGGCCGCCGGTCCCGCCATCGCCATCCACGCCGACCGCCGCGGATGCCGCCGCTCCCACAGCGGATCGAACGGCGCGCTGGCCCAGCCGATCATGCCGCCGCCGCTCAGAAAAAAACTCAGCAGCGGAAAGACAACCATGCCGAACGGCGAACGCCGGATATGAGGAATCGGGTTTAAGCTCAGTTGCCCGCCCATTGCCGCCGTGGAGTCCCCGCCGATTTTTGCCGCCAGCGCATGCGACGCTTCATGGCACGTCGTGGAAAACAGAAAAACCATATACGAGATAAAACCCATCATCAGCGCTTCGGGAGTCAGATCATTCATAAGTATTTCAGCCTAGGGTCTCCGCCCACAGAAAGCAAGCCGCCCCGAAATCCGGTCGTGGGTCAGTCTCCGATTAGCCGGCTTACCAGGCGCTAGAGATGAAAAACAACCCTTCCCGAGGTCAGTTCTTCCGTGGCGGATCCACTGTCCACGGCGGCACGACACCGATCGAGCGCGCATAAGCGACCTGCTGACCGAGGTGCTGTGCGATGTGCTGAACGATGTAGAGCAGAACGCCGCGTTCGGTGATCTTCCCGCCGTTCCAGTCGAGAGTCTTTTCGAGTTCGATGTCTGGCATGGCGCGGATAGCTGCTTTGGCGTGGGCGTACGAGGCCTTGAGCGTGGCGATGACTTTTGCTTTGTCGGTGGTGGACTCCTCGAGAGTTTTCGTGTCGACCTCGGCGGGAGTGGGGGTGCCCACAAGTTTGTAAAGGTTGAAGTTGGCGGCGCTGGCGTGCAGGAAAACCTGCGCGATGGTGCGAACGTCTGGGGAAGGACGCCATGTATATTTATCGGCGGGGATAGCTTCGGCGAGACGGACAAATTCGCTTTCCTGGATCATGACTTCAGCCAAAACTTCCGAGCGGTATCCGGTGACGCCGGGAGTTCCGTCTCTGTATGGGTACACTTGCGCTGAGACGCGAAACGCGCTCGCTGCCATCAGGAGCACGCAGAAAGAGAGAATTCGCGGCATGTGGCCTCCGTTGTTGTGTTACGTGTTGAGTGAATCCAGAAATTATACCCATTCTCCGCAATGGAAATTCGACTCCGTTGCCACGCTCGTCGACCCGGCACAATTCCGGCCTCTGTATCTCAGCCATAAGAGGGAGTACTAGGCGCGACATGTCCGGTTAGGCGGCTTACCGGGACATTTCAACGAGATGTTTGTCACCGCTCTCACGCTGCTGTATGCTGCGTTCAGAAGCCTGCATTCGGAGGCGGCCATTGACCCAATCCCTTACAGCCCTCGACTCGCTGCTCTTCAGCATCGTACTCGCCACACTGGCCATCGGCCTGCCTATTCTTGTAGTGTTGTCCATCCGCTTTCTATGGGACCGCAACTTGAATCTTGGCCGTTCGAAAGAACTTGAAAAGCTCATCTGGCAGTTGCACCGTATCGCCAGCGCAATGGAGCATCAAATGAGTTTGTCATTCCCCGCCGTTCAGCCGGGCACGGAAGAGCCTCGCGATCTCGCCTATCTCCAGAGGCTTGCTGCCCAACCGACCGTTCCTACCCCGAGAGTCGCAACTCCAACTCCTGCGGCTGCCACGCCCCCCGCTCCTCAGCCAGACGTGCAACAGCCCGTGACTCCGCCGCCGGCCGCTCAGCAGGCTTCACCTCCTGCGCTTGAGCTCCGAGAGCCTTTTGTGAAGGCCCCGCGCGCTGGCGTCAACTCCATGTTCGACCTGTAGCTCTAGTTTTTCCGCGCCATAGTTTTGACAAGCTTCTCTCCTACGGCCCACCTCGAATGTTCTTCCGGCAGTTGTCCGGTAAGGCGACCAACCAGGAGCGGAAAACAAAAAACCAACTCACTTACCTGTGCTGGCGAGCGAGAAATGAAATGCGTAGTGCATTGTCAGATAGAAAGTAACCAAGTATGCGAATACGAAAAAGAATCTGAGTGATTCTTTATTCGACTTTGGCCACCAGAACCAAGTAGCAACGAAAAGTAAAACGCCGTGCGGAACGACAACAATCATCTGGAGCCATATCGGCCAGTCGGAAAATCTCGTCAAGTCCAGGAATCATATCGCAAGAGCCATCAGTACCTGGAGCCGACATTGTTATGCAATCAAGTAGGGTGCTGGTCAGTCCGACATCGGAGCGTTCGCCCCGAATGCGATAGAGAAGGAATCCAACTACGGTTCAACGTGTTGCCCTAACGCAACAGCGCTGAGGCCGCCCATAGAACCGGCGCCTGTCCATGAAGATCGCCGGTTCGGCGCTTTCTCTCCAGGTAATACTCCAGATCGTTTTTCTTCCCGGTCCCCTCGCAGACGCCGGTTACGTCATCATTCTGATCGATATATCCGGCAACCGCGATCCATCCCTTCCGTGCTGCGGGACCGTACGTTGTTGCATCGAGCCACCCGTTTTTCACCCCGGTAATCATGGCAAAGCTGAACATCGCCGAACTCGAGCTCTCCGGCCAACTCTCTTCACGATCAATCAACTGCCGCCACATTCCATCCTTTCCCTGGTACTTCAGCAACGCGACCATCATCGCCTTGTATCCCTTCAAAATGCGCGCCCGCTGCGGGTGATCCGCGGGCAAATCGCGCAGCATCTCCGCCATGCCCGCGGCTACCCATCCGTCTCCGCGCCCCCAGAAAAACGGCACATCGGGAGCATGGTAGAAGAGGCCATTGCCTTGCTGAAGTTTATCCAGGTACGACACCATCTCCAGCGCACCCCGGTCCAGATACTTCCTGTCGCCGGTTGCCCGGTAGGCCTCCAACTGCAGGATCGTCAGCATATACATATCGTCGATCCAATACCGCGTCTCCGCCGAGAGCCCATCAGTCTGGGGATTCTCCCATTGCCGGTCCGCCCATGCTTGCCCAGAGGCCAGATATTTCGGGTCCCTCGTCTCGATCCCAATCTCCAGGGGAATGATGCCGAAGATCGAGTCGTCCACGTGATGGCGCATCGGTATCCTGGCAGCCTCCGCTCCGCCTGGCATCAGCGGCTCGAACCTGTGGATCAGTTTTCCGCGCAGGGCGTCGTCGTGTGTCAACTGAGCGAAGGTGAAGGCTCCGTACCAGGCTGCTGCCTCGCCGTAAAAAATAGTCCCGTCGCCCTGATGTGGGCTGGTGACAAAGTGCTCGGCAACCCGCTTGCCCACCTCTTGCGGAGAGCTCCCTGTGGGCCAGTTGTTGAAGAGATCCGTCTGGGCAGCAAGAGGGGTAGCCCCAGCCAGTAGCAACCCAAAAACAAAACCATTAGAAAGAAAGCGCACGCTCTTGATTCTCCTTCTCCTGTATCGATTCGACGACCCGATTCCTTACAGGCGTCACAACGCTCGCCCAGAAACCCGAAGGTAGCTCGATTATTGCGCCGCCACCATTTGTAAACCAATGGCTGTCGCGCCGGAGTAGACAAAATCGATTCGCGTCCTCCGTCTTCTCGACGCTCAAGCTCTCCGTGCGGGAGACTTTTCGCTCCTTTCCATATTCGAGGTTAGTGCTTTCCTAGCTAAATATCCAAAAACACGCCTTAACACCGACAGTTCGGCAAGTGCCTGGCAGCGGTAATCGGAAACTGGCCCATAACCGGGAATCGCCAGGCGTTCCGCGCGGAAAAATCGGCTTTTCTTCCCCACTGAGATTGTGTATGGTTCCCCCAACACGTGTGTTGGCCGTCATTCGGTGTGCGGAGGAATTCCGCGTTGAAGGCTGATCATGAAAGCCTGTTTCCTCCGCACACCCGCCAAAATTGAAACGAATCCCCTCGAATTCAGCGACGTGACCAAGCCTGAGCCGGGCCCCGGCGAGATACTCGTTCGCGTCGAAGTTTGCGGCGTCTGCCGGACGGATCTGCATGTTATCGAAGGGGAACTCCCTCCCAAAAAATCGCCCGTAATTCCCGGCCATCAAGCGGTGGGACATGTGGCCGCAACCGGAATCGGCGCGGAACGTCTGGCGATCGGTTCCCGCGTCGGCGTAGCCTGGCTGCACAAAACCGACGGCATCTGCGAATATTGCCGCCGGGGCGAAGAAAATCTCTGTGACGCACCGCAGTTTACGGGATACACGGTGAACGGTGGCTATGCCGAATATCTTGTTGCGCCGGAGGATTTTGTCTACCCACTGCCGGAAGATCTGCCCGCAGAACAAGCCGCTCCCCTCCTCTGCGCGGGAATCATCGGTTACCGTTGCCTGCGTTTAAGCGGCGTGAAGGCGGGCGCCCGGCTGGGCCTCTACGGCTTTGGCGCCGCCGGCCACGTGGCGATTCAAGTGGCTCGACATTGGGGTGTGGAAGTCTACGCATCCTCTCGCGATCTCCGGCATCAAAAGCTGGCGAAAGAGTTGGGCGCGGTCTGGACGGGCGGCGCGCTGGATGAACCGCAGCAGAAACTCGATGCGGCCATCGTGTTCGCGCCGGCGGGGGAAATCGTTCCCGCGGCCCTCGCGAATCTCAAGAAAGGCGGCCGCCTGATTCTGGGCGGGATTCACATGAGCGATATTCCCGCCTTTTCCTATAAGCTGTTGTACCAGGAGCGTGTGATTCGCAGTGTGGCCAACAACACTCGGGAAGACGGCCGTGAATTTCTCCGCCTGGCCGCGGAAATTCCTATACGCACGCATGTGCAAGTCTACCCTCTGGCGGAAGCCAATCGAGCGCTGAACGCGCTAAAGAACGACGCGATTCGCGGAGCAGCGGTGCTTCGCATAAACTCCTGACTGGCAAGGTGCATCCATGAACGCAAAACGCAGAATAAAGTTTGTTTGTGTGGCCCTTCTGTTGGGCGCCGCCGGTTGCTCGCTCGGGGCGCCGCAGGTTGACCGGGCTGCAACGCAACAAACTCCGTCGGCCGCGGGCTCTCCCGCGGATTCCTTGAGCCCGAGTGGCCAGGCCCAATTGCGGGCGCTTCTCGATAAAGACCGCCTGGAAGAACTGCAGTGGCCAAATTTTTCCGATTACTCCGCGCAGATCAAGGAGTTTTACGAAAAAGCCGGATACGCTCTCGAATGGAGTAGGGGAGGGAAACCCACCCAGCAGGCGCTTGACCTGATCGGCATCCTGCAGCAGGCCGGAAATAAAGGCCTGGACAGCAAGGATTACGATGGCGAACGCTGGCCCGCACGCGTGACAGCGCTTTCGGCTGCTTCGTCCAAAGACGAAAACGCGCTGGTGAGCTTCGACGTCGCGATGACGGTCTCTGGATTGCGCTACTCTTCGGATCTGCACCTGGGAAAAGTGGATCCGCGCACCCTGCACACGGATTTTGAGCCCGAGCGAAACGAATATGACTTGTGTGATTTCCTGCTGAAGCACGTGGTGCCGGCAGCCCACGTCAGTGACGCCTTTGCGAAGCTTGAGCCGCCGTACCTTGGTTATCAACGCACACTGCTGGCTATGCAGAACTATATGAAGTTGGCCAGTGAAGAGAGATTGGATCCCCTGCCCACGGTTGCCAAACCCATTTCATCCGGCCAACCCTATGCAGGTGTGCCTCAACTGGTGGCGCGATTGAAATTTCTGGGAGATTTGCCAGCCGGCGCAACGACAGCCTCCGCAACGTCAACGGGCGACCCGCAAATTTATCAAGGGGACGTCGTCGAGGGCGTGAAGCGCTTTCAGGCCCGCCACGGGCTGGACGCGCAGGGGAAACTCGGCGCGCAAACCATTGCGGAGCTCAACCGGCCGCTGAGCGCCCGCGTGGAACAGTTGCGCTTAACCCTGGAGCGCTATCGCTGGTTGCCACACAATTTCGATCAGCCCCCGATTTTGGTCAACATCCCGGAATTTCGGCTGCGGGCTTACAACGAAGAAGGCAAGATGGCGGTCAGCATGCCCGTGGTGGTGGGACGGGCGTTGCGCACAGAAACGCCGGTGATGGAAGAGGACATGAAGTACCTGATTTTCTGGCCTTACTGGAACGTTCCGCCGAGCATTTTGCGCAATGAGATTGTCCCGAAGATTACCAGGGACCGCGCCTATATTCAGAAGAACGATTTCGAAGTGACCACGTATTCCGGGCAGGTGGTTACCGACGGAATCATCAGCGACGACGTGCTGGCGCAATTGCGCGCGGGAAAGCTGATGGTCCGCCAGAAGCCGGGCCCCAAGAACGCTCTAGGCCTGATCAAATTTATTTTCCCGAATAACAACAACGTCTATCTCCATTCCACTCCTTCACAAGCCGCGTTCGGGGAGACCCGCAGGGACTTCAGCCACGGCTGCGTTCGCGTCGAGGAGCCTGCGAAGCTCGCGGAATGGGTGCTGCGAAACAATCCGGGTTGGACGCCCGAACGCGTGGATGCCGCGTTCAAAGCGGAGAAGGCGCAGCAGGTCAATCTGACGAAACAAATCCCTGTGTTGCTCGTTTACGGGACGGCAATCGCGCCCGAGGATGGTAAGGTCTATTTCTTTCAAGATATCTACGGCCACGACAAGAGCCTGACAACCCTGTTCAGCCAGGCCTACGCCTCACGGAAGTAGATCGAAATAAATCGGGGATATTTCTCGAGAGAAAATCAGTCGCGAGGCGCGCCACCCGAAGCGCATCCATAGCACCATGTCCGCACGCGCCCTGTATCCACGTGCACGAATCCAGATCGCGGGTAGTAACCGACGCCGCCTTGCCTCAAAGCCAGCGCCGCGTTGCGCAACGCCAACGTGCTTACGCCCGGAATGCGGATATCAATCGCGTGCGCCTGCATGTGCAGACTGTTCTTGGCCACGCCGGGGGATCGCGAACGGAGAAACTCGTTGCTCCCTGATGAGCGATAGCCGCAGATAATTTCGATTTCCGCGTCCGGGCGGCCCACGGCGCTGGTGAGTTGCGAAAGGATATCGAATACGCGCGGATCGTAGTGTTTCACTTCGCCAGTGCGGTGGTCGCGCAGAAAATGATCGAGTTGCTCCTCCGCTTCGGGCAGAAGCACGTCGCCGCGCCGGTAAACGATGTCAATCCGCTCGCCGGTGTGCGTGTGATAAAGACGCAGGTGATGCTCCAGCGGAGAAGAAGGCTCAACGCCGTAGCTGGAAGTGTTCAACGTGAGTGCCGCCACCACGCAGCAGGCAATGGAAACGAGAAAGAGGACAACGGGATTGCGCAAGCACAAACCTCCACTCTTATTTAGATGGCTGCACCCATGCAGAAGGTTATCCCAACACATTCGGGGAAAATCACGCAAAACGCCCAGCGCGGGGGAGAGCCGCGCGCAACCATAAATCGTCAGCTCGCCGTCTCGTTTTGTTGGCCGGTTTCGGTGCGGGGGGCGCGTTCCAAAGCCGCAACGGACTGCTCGCCTGCCCGGCCCGATTCGTGATATTCCCCGTCTTCGTTCACCGACCAGACGTCGTATTTGTTTTCGCCGGCAAGAATATTCCGCGCCGCGAGAAGCGCCGTCATCATGGCATGATCCTGATTGTTGTATTTGTGCATGCCGTTGCGCCCCACTAGATGCAAATTGCGGAAATGCGCGGACAATTCACGGCGAATCGTACCCACGTTCCGCTGATAATCGTCATCGTAAACCGGATAAGCCTTGGGCTGCCGGATCACGCAGCCGTCCGCTACTTCCGCAGCTCCGCCGAGCCCAATTTGTTCCAGTTCTTTTCCCGCGAGCGCGATCAAGCCCGCATCCTGCATTGACCATAACTTGTCGCCTTCAAAGCAGAAATACTCCAGGCCATAACAGCAAAAATCCGGATCCGGCACCATCTCCGGCGACCAGGATTTGTAGTTCTGCACCCGCCCGACTGTGACGTCCGGATCGTGAATGTAAATCCAGTTGTCGTGGAAACGATGGCGTTCCGGCAGGATTAGCGCAACGGTCAGAAAGTCCCGGTAGCGAAGGGAACTGGCGGAGCGCAGCGCCGTTTCCGGCAGCCGCGGCTCAATCTGCGGTACCAGTTGCTGGATCGGCATCGAAGAGACCAGATGCTCACCTCGAAAGTTCTCAAGTGTTCCATCGCTCAATCGCGCGGTAACCGTCCAGGACGAATCTGCTTCGTCGAAGCGGCAGGCCACAACGCTGCGCCCCAGCAGCACTTCGCCACCCAGCGAGCGAACCTTTTCCGCGCAGGCTTCCCACATCATCCCCGGCCCAAGACGCGGGTAGCGAAACGTATCAATCAGCGTCTTCACAACCTGCGTGCGATCCTTCGGCTTTCCGTTTCGCCGCAAGGCATTCGCGATCGCTCCACCCAGCGTCAGCCCCTTGATGCGCTGCGCTGCCCAGTCCGCCGAAATCTCCTTGCAGCTCATCCCCCAAACTTTCTCCGTGTAGGTCTTGAAGAAAATCCGGAACAATCGCTCGCCAAACTCGTTTACCACCCAATCTTCAAAGGATTTCGGATCGCGCACCGGCATCATCCGAGCCTTTAAAAAAGACAAAACACACAGGGCGGATTCCATCACTCCAAGCGTGGAAAGAGCCTCAAACGGCTTCAGTGGATACGAAAAGAATTTTCCGCGATAACAGATTTTCGACGAGCGCTGCCGTTCCAGCATGTCCGCGCCCAGAACCTCCGTCCAAAGGTCCTCGATCTCCCGCGATTTGGAGAAGAACCGGTGGCCGCCGATGTCAAACCGGTACCCGTGAAATTCAACGGTGCGCGAAATTCCGCCGACATATCGGGGATCGCTCTCCAGTACCACCACGGGTTGTCCGTTTTTGCATAATTCGTAAGCGGCCGTAAGTCCTGCGGGCCCGGCGCCGACGATGACGGCCTTGTTCCGACGGTCGCTCATTGAGCGGTCATCCCCGCGAGCGAAGCGCCCTCACAGGGGTCACTCGGGCAGACAGCGCGAGCGGTCAGCGCTGTTGCGCCTGTGCTCTCAACTGCAGAACCGCATACTTGTTCGGGCAGGCGGGATTCGTTTCTAATAACTTCTTCCACGCGGCGACGGCTCCAGGTCCATTTTTCTTACCTTGCCACTCTACGACGCCGGAAAGGTAAGGGCTAGGGCTTACCAGCGTCCGCGTCTTTCGTCACAGCGATTTGTGATATTTGTCACAAGGGCTCAGGGGAGTGTCGAATCGGGCGGAAAATCGAGTGTGCGACGGCGCGAGGTTCAGGCGCCGCAATGACCCCCGGTACCACATTTTCCCGAACAGCACTGCGCGTTGCTGCCGCAGGGCTGACCGTTCTTCAAGCAGGACGCCGCGCGGGCCGGGGTTGGCGCCACGAGCGAAGTAACCAGCGGCAGGGCGATCGCGCCTGCGATGCCGAGAGTGCGGATCACGTCGCGTCGCGAGGTGCGCCGGCGCGGTGCTTCCGGTTCGACAAGCAAGCGGGCTTTCGCCAACTCCTCGACCGCCAGTCGTACCAGGGATTCGTCGACGGGGGCGGAGAGTTGCTGCGTGAGAATCCCCGCGACTTCCGAGGTGCTCCTGTTGCCATCGCACAACTTCCAGGCGGCCGCGGCTGTGGAATTCAAGCAATGACCCACATTGCGTTGCTTGTCGTAGACCAGAGTCTCGTCGCCGAATTCGCGCGACAGGCAATCCACTCGCGCTTTAGGATTTTGCTGTTCTTTCATTCCGTCTCCCGCCCGATATCCGTGGTTGCAATGTTCAAGATGGACGCCGCGGATTCACATGCTTCCCCGCGCGCTCCTTTTAGGAAAACCACACCCTTCACCAGTTCTTGGATTCTGCGGAGGGTATGTTGCGGCTCGGTTCTTACAGCGATGCTGTTGCCCATGAGTTCGAGCGCGCCCAGTCCAGGGGAGAGCGAAGCCGGATTCCACCGGGCGCCCGCCTTGTATTTGCAGAGCACAACCGTGCCGAGCGGCAGGGGTTTTTCACCCGACGCTGCGCCGAATGTTTCCGCGCTGTATTTGGTCTGAGCGAACGTGGAATCTTCCCGGATGCCCAGCGGCCTTGAGAACGGATGGACCATCCCGAAGTCGTCCACGACGGCGAATTCGTCGGAATAAAAGGTTGCACCGAGACGCAGCATCTCCCGGACCAGTGTGGTTTTGCCGCTCAGGCTGCGGCCGGGGATCAGAATCGCGCGCCCTTGCCAGCCGACTACGCCGGCGTGAAGGAACGTCATGGACGGGGCGGCTTCGGCGGTGTAGCGGTGCAGGTCCGTTTCCAGAGCCGCCAGCACTTGATCCAGGTCGGTGTCGCGCGCAATCCGCACATTGTCCTCGTAGAGTATGTTCATCCGCCGCAATCCCGCACGTTGACTAGTTCCCGGAACCACCAGCGAATACAACCGCTGCACGGTAGTTCTGCGGGACTTCTTCCATCCAGGGGGCAGCAACGGGAGAACTCGGGGCAACACTCCCGCTGTGCTCACGCGGATTCCCGTGTGAACCCCGAATGCGGATACGGCGATGCCTTCCGCCCAGCCCAGGCGGTTGAGTTTCTTCATTCAATCTGAATTGGCGTATAGACGTGGCAATTCACTGCTTCGCATTGGTGCTCCAATGTTCTCGGGGCCGGGGACAGGCTTTCCGTCTAATAACTACATATTAACCGGGATCCATCGAGAAGCGATTCCAGGCGGGGCTTGCTGCCGCCGATTGGTTAACACCCTGAAACATACGTCACGCGCCGTACGAGTCCGTAGCTTAACGAGCGTGTTTTTTTACTCGAAGCAATCGGGGACAACCGTCGATTTCTTGCTTTTCGGGAGTTGCCAAAACACGGGTGGAGTGCGGTAGACTGAATCTTCATCATGATCCCGCGGACCCGCCTCAATAGACTCCCCCTCGCTGCAATCGCGCTCCTCTGCCTGGGCGCATTCCACTGGATGGGGCGCCACCAAAACGACAACGTAGGCCAGCCGGTCTCTCGCCTGGTGCGAATGGCCGTGGCGCAAGGCGCAACGCATTTTGCCATAGCCGATTTTGACGGCGATTTGCAGCCGGATATGGCCTCCATCCGCGCGATCCGCGCCGGCGCCTCGACTACGGAATACTCCGTCGACCTGAAATTCAGCTCCGGGCCGCGTCCGGCAATCGGTATCCGCGGACCGGCGGGTGGACTTCAGATTACGCCGCAAGACGTGAATGGGGACAAATTCGCCGATCTGGTGGTCACCTCGGTTCTGGACGCGCAGTTCGTTGCGATTCTCCTGAATGACGGCAAGGGAAACTTCACGCCAGCCAGCGCAACCGACTTTCCCGCCGCGGGGAAACGAGCCGACACAACTTTATCGGGCCCTGGCGACGCCTTCAGGGAACATCTCACCCTCCAGTTGAGCCGCAACACAGCGGGAGCCGAGGGCAGTTCAGCGGATTGGCGGAAGCCCCGGGAAATGTCCCTGGGCGGACAGCGCGATTTGCTCCAAGCGGCGAATTCCGTGCTCGCTCTTGCAAGCGCAGGCCGTGCCCCGCCTCTCGTTTAAACGCCGTACATATTTCTCTTAACCAATCGTTATAACTTCCCAAGGGGAGTACTTGTACCGTCCAAATGGGCACGCCACACGTGTCGGGCATTGGGTAACTTCCTGGCGGCGAGCCCGGAAGCGGATAGCTCCACGCAGGCTTTCGATTTTCAGGGAGTAAGAACAAGCGGGGTAGAGTTATGCGGCAAATCATGCGGTGCGTGTGCCTGGCCGCTCTGCTTGCGGCAGGATTCGCAAGCGGCGCCAGTGCTCAGAAGGCGTTGACTTGGGACGAAGTGCGCGCGCGCTTTGAAGCCAACAATCCCACTCTGCTGGCGGACAAAGTGAGCATCGACGAATCCAAGGCGCAACAGATCACCGCGTATCTGCGCCCCAACCCCCAACTTACCCTGGCGGTGGATGGCACGCAAATCGCTCCTTACAGTGGGGTGTGGAAGCCTGCCAAAGGGACGTATGAGACGCCGACGATCAGTTATCTCCACGAACGACAGCACAAGAGGGAATTGCGGCTGGAAAGCGCCGAGAAAGGGACGCTGATCGCCGAATCGAGCCATTCCGACCTGGAGAGAACGCTGCTCTTCGACTTGCGCGGCGCTTTTGTAACAACTTTGCAGGCAAAAGCGGTGCTCCAGTTGGCCAAAGACAACCTCGTTTACTACGATCACCTTCTGGACATCAGCCGGACTCGTTACAGCGTCGGCGACATTGCGCAAATCGATCTGGACCGGCTGGAATTGCAGCGGGTGCAATACGAATCGGACGTGCAGACCGCCGAAGTGAATTTGCGCACCGCGAAAATCCAGCTGCTCACCTTGCTGAACGACAGGACCCCAATCGAACAGTTCGACATCACGGGGCTGTTTGAGTTCAACGACCAGCTTATGCCGCAGGATGAGTTCAGGAAGATTGCGCTGGACACCCGCCCGGACTTGAAGGCAGCAGTTGAAGCCGTGGATAAAGCGGAAACTGATCACAAGCTCGCGGTGGCCAACGGCTCAACCGATCCGATCTTGAGCGCGTGGTACACGCACAACTCGTCCAACAACAATCCGTTCGGCATAAATACATTCGGTGTCAGCGTCAACATCCCCTTGCGCATTTTCGACCGCAACCAGGGGGAAAAGCTGCGCACGCAATTGGACATCGACCGCAACGAAAAGCTGAGGGGCGCGGCGGAAGCATTGGTCTTCAGCGATGTTGATTCCGCTTACGCCGTTGTGAACAGTAATGTGATCCTGCTGCAGCCCTACAAAACGAAGTATCTTCAGCAGGCGGTGCGGGTGCGCGACACCGTCGCCTTTTCCTACCAGCATGGCGGGGCCTCGTTGGTCGACTTTTTGAACGCGCAGAGTGAGTACCGCACGGTGGAGCTCAGTTACCTGAACTTGATTGGTTCTTATCTGACGGCGGCGGCCCAGCTGAATCTGGCTGTCGGACGCGAGGTCCTCCAATGAGCCGCAAGCCTGCATTAATTTTCGCTCTCGTATCCGCGTACGCGGTGACCCAGTCGGGATGCGGCGGAAAGGCCGCGTCGGGCGACGGCGCTCCCCCAGGGCCAAACGTGGAGAAGGAAACCGACGTCAGTCTTTTGCAGGTGCAGCATCCGGAACAATTCCCGCTAGTGAACGCCAACGAGACCATGCTTGCGCCTACGCTCACGGTCACCGGCGTCGTCAGTCCCGACGTCAGTCGCACCGTGCCGGTGATTTCGCTGGCCAGCGGCCGCGTGGTGGAAATTCGCGCGCGCCTCGGCGACACCGTGCAAAAGGGGCAAGTGCTTCTGCGCGTGCAAAGCCCCGACATCGCGTCGGCGTTCTCGGATTATCGCAAAGCCGCCGCCGACGAAGCCTTGGTACGCAAGCAGTTCGACCGTGCGCAGATCTTGTACGACAAGGGCGCCATATCGCTCAACGATTTTCAGGTTGCCGAAGATGCTGAGTCCAAAGCCAAAGTAGATCTGGAAACTGCGCAGGAGCATCTGCACGTTTTGGGCGTGGATAAAGACCACCCCGGCGGGATTGTGGACATCAAGGCGCCCGTCTCCGGCGTCATTACGGATCAACAGGTGACCGGCGCGTCTGGCGTGCAGGGGCTTGCCGGCGCGAATCCGTTCACTATCTCCGATCTTTCCCACGTCTGGATACTCTGCGACGTCTACGAAAACGATCTTGCCAACGTACATATAGGGGAAACCGCGGAGGTTCGGCTGGTCGCGTACCCGGATAAAGTGTTGGCGGGAAGAATCAACAATATCGGCCCAATTCTAGATCCCAGCATCCGTTCCGCGAAAGTCAGGGTGGAAGTGGCCAATTCCGGCGGTTTGATGCGCGTGGGCATGTTCGTAAATGCCACGTTCCACGGGCAGAAAAAAGAACGCCTGGCTATGGTGCCCGCCAGCGCGATTCTGCATCTGCACGACCGCGATTGGGTCTACGTGCCCGCCGGCGAGAAGAAATTCCGGCGGGTAGAAGTGAAGGGAGGCTCCACTCTTCCCGACAAAATGCAGCTGGTGCTTTCCGGCATCCAGCCCGGGCAGCCGGTCGTATCCAATGCGCTGGTGATGCAGAATGCAGCGGAGCAATAGAGGACCGATGAATTTCAAAACGACACGCAGGTCCATCCGATGATTCGCGCGATCGTCGACTTTGCGCTGGACAATCGCTTCATCGTGCTGGCGATCGCCGTGCTCCTGCTCGTTTGGGGAGCCGTCTCATTCCACAATCTTCCCGTCGAGGCGTATCCCGACGTCGCGAACAATTATGTGCAGATCATCACCCAGTGGCCGGGGCGCGCTGCTGAAGAAGTCGAGCAGCAAGTCACCATTCCGATTGAGATCCAGATGAACGGGCTGCCGCACCTGGCGCATTTGCGCTCCGTTTCGCTCTTCGGGCTTTCCAGCGTGATGCTGATATTCGACGACAGCTCCAGCAATGACTGGAATCGCCAGAAGGTGCTCGAGCGTTTGTCGCAAGTGACTCTGCCGAACAATTTGCAACCGCAGATGGGGACGGACTTTAGCCCGGTCGGCCAGATTTACTGGTATTCGCTGAAGAGCACCAATCCGAAATACGACCTGATGGAATTGAAGGCACTGGAGGATTGGACGCTTGAAAAAGAGTTCAAGTCTGTACCAAACGTGGTGGACGTGTCGAGCTTCGGCGGGACGACGCGGGAATATCAGGTGCGTGTCGACCCGGCCCGGCTGGTCGCGTACGGGCTGACGATCGGCCAGGTGGAGCAACAGCTTGCCAACAACAACGTGAACGCCGGCGGAAGCTTCATCGAATCCGGCTTGCAGCAGATCAACGTTCGCGCGGTTGGCCTGGTGACGAGCGTCGAAGATATCGAGCAGACCGTGCTGAAAACCCAGACCGGCACGCCGCTGCGCGTGAAGGACATCGGCACCGTGACGCAAGGGCCCAAAATCCGCCTCGGGCAGATCGGCAAGGCCGTCCGCCGTGAAGATGGCACGGTGATCGACAACGACGACGTGGTCGAGGGAATTGTGCTTCTGCAGAAGGGTGCGGATTCCGACAGCACACTCGACGGGATTCATGAAAAAGTGAAGGAGTTGAACGAGCATATCCTGCCGAAGGGAGTGCAGATCGTTCCTTTCCTGGATCGCAGCGACCTGGTGCATTACACGACGCACACCGTATTGCACAATCTTTCGGAAGGCGTGCTGCTTGTTTCCGTGATCCTGTTTTTCTTTCTCGGCAATGTGCGCGGAGCGTTGATTGTGGCGATGACGATTCCATTTTCGCTGCTTTTCGCCTCGATTTGCCTGGACCTGAATAAAATTCCGGCCAACCTGCTGTCGCTTGGCGCCCTGGATTTCGGGATGGTGGTGGACGGCACGGTCGTCGTAATCGAAAACATCGTGAGGCATTTCGGATTGATCAGCTCCGCCGAAAAGACGCCGCTGGAGCGCATTCGCGATGCGGCGCACGAGATTCAGCGCCCCGTCTTTTATGCCATTGCGATCATCATCACGGCGTACATGCCGATCTACACGTTGCAGAGCGTGGAAGGAAAACTGTTCCGGCCGATGGCGTGGACGGTGGCCTTTGCGTTGCTCGGCGCGTTGATCTTTTCGATGACCATTGCGCCGGTTCTTGCGGAAGTGCTCTTTCGCAAGGGTGTGAAAGAATGGCACAACCCGGTCATGGATTTCTTGCGCGAGCGTTACCGTCACTCGCTACGCTGGGCCATCGAACACCGGCCGATCACGTTGTCGATCGGCGCTTGCGTTCCCTTGCTGACGCTCGCAGTGTTCTACAGCGGGGTTATCGGTTCTGAATTCCTGCCTCACCTGGATGAAGGCGCCATCTGGGCGCGCGGCACGCTCGCACCCAGCACGGGTCCCACCGAAGGCACGCGAATCATGAACCAGGCGCGCGTGCTGCTTGCTTCCTACCCAGAGGTGACGAAGGTGGTCTCTCAGGTTGGCCGGCCGGATGACGGCACGGACACGACGGGCTTCTTCAATACGGAATATTTTGTAGATCTGAAACCGAAGGGAGAGTGGCGGCCCGTCTTCCGTCAGAACAAAGAGGCGTTAATCGATGCCATGGACAAGGAGCTGGAAAAAATTCCCGGCGTCCTATGGAATTTTTCACAGCCCATCTCTGATAACGTGGAAGAGGCAGTCAGCGGAGTCAAAGGCGAACTGGCGGTAAAGATGTACGGTTCCGACCTCCGGACGCTGGAAGCCAAAGCGGATGAAATTGTGAAGGTGATGCGCTCTGTGAGAGGAATCGAGGACCTGGGATTGTTCCGCGTGCTGGGCCAGCCAAACCTGAATTTGACCGTGGATCGTAAACAGGCCGCGCGCTATGGGATCAATGTGGCCGACGTGCAGGATGCCATCGAAACCGCGGTTGGAGGAAAGTCCGTGAGCCAGGTGCTGGAAGGAGAGAGGCGATTCGATCTAGTGGTTCGTTATCAGGCGCCGTTCCGGAATACGAAAGAAGCCATCGAAAATATCCGCATCGTCGCGCCAAGCGGGGAAAGAGTTTCCCTGGCGCAACTCACTCGTTCCGAGACGCTCGACGGGGCGTCCGAAATTTATCGCGAAGCAAACTCCCGCTACGTGGCCATCAAATACAGCGTGCGGGGGCGGGATCTGGGGAGCACAGTGGAAGAGGCCATCGCGAAAGTGCGCAACCAGGTGAAGTTGCCGGAGGGCTATCGGCTCGATTGGGCAGGGGAATATGAGAGCCAGAAGCGCTCCGAGCGGCGTCTTCTGTTTGTGCTGCCCATCACCCTGCTGATTATTTACGTGATTCTCTACAGCATGTTCGGTTCGCCGAAGTGGGCGCTGCTGGTGCTGGGAAATGTTGCATTGGCGCCGATTGGCGGGCTTCTGGCGCTGCTGATAACGGGCGAGCACTTGAGTGTTTCGTCCGGCGTCGGTTTTCTTGCCCTGTTCGGCGTGTCCGTTCAGACAGGCGTGATCATGGTGGAATACATCAATCATCTGCGCGCTGCGGGGAGTTCCATCGAAGACGCGGCGGTGCAGGGAGCAGTGCTGCGGCTGCGGCCGATCATGATGACCATGCTGGTGGCGACGTTGGGACTGCTGCCGGCGGCGTTGTCGCGCGGCATCGGTTCGGATTCGCAGCGCCCGTTCGCCATCGTGATCGTGGGAGGATTGCTGGCGGCGCTGATCCTGAGCATCTATATGCTTCCTACATTGTACGTAACGTTTGCGCGAGACACGGACAAGCTGCCTCCGGCCGAAACGGAGTGGGAGGCGGCCAACTAGAGAAATGAACATTGCGCTGTGACGCAGGCTCCCCGGTGGTTGAGCAAGGGAATTGCGGGAAAGTGCTGAGTTCCCATACGCTGCGTGCAAATGTTTTCAAAGACTGATGTGCGGCACTGGAAACAATGCGAATGGCTGTCTCAACGCGCATCGTGCTTTGTGGCCATGGCCGGCGTAAATACATGGTCCGCCAAAATGTCCGCCTCGGAAACCAGGTGAATCAGCAAGTGAGTATAGGTTTCTTCGCTGAAAGAACGTGCCAGCGAATGTCGCGCGCCAAGCGGTTCCCAGATACGAGTGAGTGAAGTTGCTTCGTTGGACGCGAGTTCGTAACCGTATCCCATGCCGAGTTTCTGGCAAGTGAGATCCGCCGTGTGGACCAGCAGGGTAATTTCATTGGGTGATTGTTGATCGCCTGGGCGGCAGTGAAACTCGATCACCTCCGCTAATTCCGCAGGCAGGCGCCATAATTCTGCGAGGATGCGCCCACTTTCCGCGTGCGAGAAACCTAATACAGATATTTCCACCTCTTCTATAGGTGCCTTTTTTCGAGTGGCCTCCTCGATCACGTCGGGAAACTCGTCCGGGAACAGGACACCATTGACAAGGATTCCAATATCATGGAGAAGTCCCGCCAGGTAGATTTCCTCCGCTCCTTTCACGCCGAGTTCGTGGGCCAATCCCTGCGCGACAAGGGCTGTGCCCAAGGCGTGGCGCCAGAAGACCTCCTTGCCTACGGTGGATTTCAGATTCGCAAACATCATGGGGAGACTGCAGGAAAACGCCAGATCTCGGATGCGCCACAAGCCCAGCGCGAACACCGCTTCCCGCACGGAGGAAACATCGCCGCGCTGCCGGAAGAGCGCCGAATTGGCGAGGCGGAGGCATTGCGCGGCGAGGGATTTGTCGTAGGAAATTTGTTCAACCACCTTATCAACATCAATTTGATTGCTCTTGTAGCTCAATGTTTCGCAAAGTCTGGAAAGAATTGCAGGCATGGCGGGCAGGTTGCCAAGTTGTTTGATGCGCTGGGTCAGGATGTCATAGGTAACAGGATTCACGCCTTCACCTCGTCGCAACCGGCGTTGCGTGGAACAAGATTGGATTCCCATGCGTATTCCCAGTCCACGCAGTTGCCCAGGGTTGCATGTGCACGCGAGGTGCCAGAAAAAGGGATGAATTGGGGAGGCTGTGACGCTTGGGTGTTCCAAAGCTGAACAGGTCATTCTTTTCTGACTCACTCAATGGAGGCGGCGAGTCCTTATCATTCGCCAGCTTTTGGCCGGGACACCGAGAACTACCATCGGGCGTGCGCGTTGGGCGTAGTTTCCAGGCGAGAAGATTTCGGGATCGCGATTGGGAAGCGAATCGCAATGGCCCGTCTCGTGCAGTTGAAAAAGCCTGAAATTCACGGGTACATCCACTAACGACTATGGCCACTTCCGAGAGTTTTAACCGCTTTCTGGCGCGCCAGCCGATCCTGACCCACGAGAGACGCCTGTACGCTTACGAAATTCTTTCCCGTTACGGACCGGAAAATTATTGCCGGCCGAAGCCGGGTGCCGCCATTTCTGAAAATGCGATGGATGAGCTGTTTTTGATAGGCATCCGCACGATGACCGACGGCCTGCCCGCATTTGTAAATTGCACGCGGGAGTTTCTCGTTCAGGATTACCTGACGCTGATGCCGCGCGAACTGGTGGTTGGCGAAATTCTGGAAACGGTGGTCCCCGATGCCGAGGTTCTGAACGCGTGCAAGCGGATGAAAGACCTGGGTTACCGGTTGGCGCTGGATGACTATTGCGATCTGCCGGAGACACGGGCGCTGCTGGACATCGCGGATTTTGTGAAAGTGGACGTGCTGCTGATGAGCGTGGACGAACAGAAGCGCGTGGTGCACGAGTGCCACAAGCGCGGCATTCCCGCCATCGCGGAGAAGGTGGAGACCGAGCAGCAGTTCCAGGGCTGCCGCGAAATCGGCTATGACTTTTTTCAGGGATATTTTTTCTGCCGGCCGCAGATCGTGGGGCGCCGCAGCGTGCCTGCGAACAAAACGGTTTACCTGCAATTGCTGCAGGCGGCTAACGAACCTGTGTTCAACCTCCAGAAAATATCCAACATTTTCAAGCGGGATGTATCGCTCAGCTACCGATTGCTGCGCTACCTGAATTCCGCAGCCTTCGCGTTCCGCGCGGAAATTCACTCTATCCCGCACGCATTGAGCCTCCTGGGCGAAATCTCCATGCGCAAGTGGGTCTCGCTGGTCAGCGTGGCGGCCCTAGGCGACGCGGTGGCCGACAGCCTGCTCCGTCTGCCGCTGTTGCGCGCGATGTTCTGCGAATTAATCGGCATCAAGGTGGGGATGATCCGCGAGGTAAACGAACTCTTCCTGCTCGGCCTGCTTTCGGTCATGGACGTCCTGCTAAACGTTCCGATGGCCGTGGTCATGCAAGACATTGCGGTGGGCGACGAAATCAAAAATGCCTTGCTGGGCCGCACCAGCCGCTACCGTCCGATCTTCGAGGTGGTTCTCGACTACGAATCCGCCACCTGGGAACAGCTGGAAGAGTCGTGCCGGCGCTGCGGGTTGCACGAGAATTTTCTGCCGGACCTGTATGTGCAATCGGTACGCTGGGTGAGCGATATTCTGGCCGAAGTTCCGGTGACAGCCTGAAGGCGTTGTCAGGTTCGGGACTCCGCGAAAACTTCCTCCGCGATTTGAAACGCGTGATTGGCCGCGGGAACACCGCAATAGATTGCGGTTTGCAGCAGAACTTCCTGAAGCTCTTGCCGCGAAACGCCGGTGTTGACGGAGGCGCGGAGATGCAGCCGCAGCTCATCCGTGCGGTTCAGCGCCACCATCATGGCAATGGTGATCAGGCTGCGCGTTTTCCGGGGGAGGCCGGGGCGAGTCCAGATCTCACCCCAGGCATAGCGAGCGATCAGATCCTGAAAAGACGCGTTGAATTTGTTTTTCTTCGCCTCCGCGTGCTCCACATATGCCTTGCCCAAAACCTCTTTGCGGACCTTCATGCCCTTTTTGTGCCGCTCGCGGTCATTCATTCGTTTGCTCCCTGAGGTTTCAAAAAGGCCAACACCTCGCGATTGAATTCGTCGCGCGCTTCGATATTGGAAAGATGTGCGGCGGAGAGTTCCACGTATTTTGCGCCGGGAATCTGTTCGCTCAGGAAGCGGCCATCACCTGGCGGGGTCGCCGGATCGTGCGCCCCTGCGATAATCTGCACCGGTACATGGAAGGCTGCGAGTTTCTGGCGGAAGTCCGCGTCGCGCACGGCGCAACAACTTGCCGTGTAGCCGGCGGGATCACAACTTTCGAGCATCGAGAGGACCTGCGCGGTGTCGCCGGGATGAGTCGCGCGATACGCAGAGGTAAGCCAGCGATCGATCACCCCACCGGCAACTGCTTTCATCCCGCCCTGCTGCACGGTGGTGATGCGCGCGTTCCAGACGTCGGGAGTTCCGATCTTCGCGGCGGTGTTGCAAAGGACGATTTTGTGGAATCGCGGGGCATGCGCGGCCCCGAGGAACATTCCAATCATGCCGCCCATGGAGAGGCCGCAAAAATAAACGCGGTCGAGTTTCAACGCGTCCAGGAGTTGCACGACGTCGGCGGCGAGCTGCGCGATCGTGTAGGGTCCCGGCGTGGCGCTCGATTGGCCGTGGCCGCGCCCGTCGTAGCGCAACACGCGGAAATCGCGGGTGAACGGGGTGAGCTGCGGATCCCACATGCGATGCGTGGTGCCGAGCGAATTGGAGAAGACCACGACCGGCGCGTTTTCCGGGCCGTCCCATTGATAAAAAAGTTGTGCGTCGTTCAGTTTGAGGAAAGCCATGGCAATGTTCCTTTTGCTCAGTTGACGGTTGCTGTGCTGCCGACTTCCGCCAGTACCTGTCGCACGAATTCTTCGGCGCTGCCCAGGTAGTTGCGGACGTCGAAGAGTCTTTCAATCTCCGCGGGGGGCAGGTGGATGTTCAGCTCGGGCTCTCCGCGCAAAACATCCTTCAGGTGGCGATTTTCGAGGCGGGCCTTTTTGCAGGCCAGCTCGATCAGCGTGTGCGCGAGCAATTTTCCCCTGCGCTCGCCCAGGGCCATGGTGACGGCTTCGGCGAAAATCAGCCCCTGGGTGGCGTCGAGATTCTTCAACATGCGTTTTGCGTCGACGTGGAGTCCCGGGAGCATTTCTGTGAGATGGTGCAATGCGCCGCCGGAAAGTGAAACGATTTCCGGAAGCGTTTCCCATTCGGCTTGCCAGCCGCCGAGGCCGCGTTCCTGTTCCTGAACCATCGAGGAGAGCACGGTTGAAAGAAGTCCGGGCACGCGCTGGGCGGCGGCAAGAACGGTTGCACAAGTTACGGGATTGCGCTTCTGCGGCATGGTGGAGGAGCCGCCGCGGTCTTCGGAGGCGGGTTCGGCGAGTTCGGCTATTTCGGTTTGGGCGTGCAGCGAAATATCGCGGGCGATTTTGCCGAGAGTTCCGGTGCAGAGTCCGAGGGCGGCGGCAATTTCCACGATGCGGTCGCGGTGCGTGTGCCAGGGAATCGGCGGCAGCGGCAACTGCAATTCTTCGGCTAACGCCTTCGCAACGGCCGGGCCGCGGCCGGAAAGAGCGGCCAGTGTTCCAACTGCTCCGCCGAATTGCAGCGCAAGATTGCGAGCGCGCAATTCCGAAAGGCGCGCGCGGTGGCGGAGAATCGCGTCCAGCCATCCGGCGACGATAAATCCGAGCGTGGTCGGCAAGGCTTGTTGCATCCAGGTGCGCGCGGCGATGGGCGTGGCGCGATATTTGTCCGCGAGGCTGGCCAGAGTTGCGGATAGACGCGCGAGATCCTGGTCGACGAGTTCAAGTGCGCGGCGAAGTTGCAGCATCACGGCGGTATCCATTGCGTCCTGGCTGGTGGCGCCCCAGTGAGTGAAGCGCGCGGCATCTTTGTTTTGGCTGGCGACGAGTGCGGTGAGGTGTTTGACGAGCGGAATCACCACGTTGCCGGAAAGCGCGGCTTGTGCGGCCAATTCTTCGACGTTGAACTGGTCCGCTTGGCAGGCGGCGGAGATGATCTGCGCCTCCGGGGCGGGGATTACCCCGGCCTTCGCTTCGGCGCGAGCGAGGGCGGCTTCGAAATCGAGCAAGCTTTGAAGATATTCGCGGTCGGAGAAGATCCGATCGATTGCTTCGTAACGAAACAGCTTGTCGAAGAGCTTCATCGTGGGGATCGTCTCCGGGCTTCAGCAGTCAAAGAATACCGTTTCGTCCTCGCCTTGCAAGCAGACATTCCAGACCAGCACATTTTCCGTTGGCGCCGATTGATGCGCGATCAGTGTTGCGCGCCGCGACTCGGGTACGGCCCGTAGAATAATGTCGGAATCGTTCAGAGGATCGTCCGGAAAATAGATGCGCGTCACAAGTTGCCGCAAAAGGCCGCGCATGAATACCGAAATTTGCAGGTGTGGTGCCTGCGGTTTGCCATCCGGGCCATGGACGGGCCCGGGCTTGATGGTGGTGAAGGAAAATTGTCCGAGTTCGTCGGTGGGAACGCGGCCGAAACCGAAGAATGGAGTTGCATCGTTTTGTGGGTTCGCATGCTCGGGGTGATGGTAACGGCCGTTGGCATCGGCCTGCCAAATTTCCAGGACGGCGTCGGGGACCGGCTGGCCGTCACCATCGAGGACGTGGCCGTGAATCGTGACGCGTTCTCCGGCGCTAGCTTCGGCAACTTCGCGGCGATTCACCCAATCGAAGCCGATACTGAAGAAAGGTCCGACGGTTTGCGACGGTGTGGAGTGGGTCGGCATCTTAGGGTTCCATGGGAGTGGCGTTGCGCCCGCGAAGCACGATATCAAAGCGAAAGCCAAGCGCGAGATCGGGCTCCGTGGTCAGCCAGTCGAACGAGGAGATCAGGCCCCGACGCGCGGACTCTTCGGGGACGCTGTGAAAGATCGGATCGAACTCGAGCAGCGGATCGCCGGGAAAATACATTTGCGTGACCAGCCGTGTGGCGAACGCGGGGCCGAAGAGGGAAAAGTGAATGTGCTGAGGACGCCAGGCGTTGAAGTGATTTTTCCACGGGTAAGCGCCGGGCCGCACTGTGACAAAACGGTAGCGACCGTCTTCGTCGGTGAAGGCGCGGCCTTCGCCGGTGAAATTGGGATCGAGCGGGGCATCGTGCTGGTCATTTTTGTGAAGGTAGCGTCCGGCGGCGTTCGCTTGCCAGATTTCGACGAGGGTGTGGCGGATGGGGCGGCCATCTTCGTCGACGACGCGTCCGCTGACAGCGATGCGTTCGCCGAGCGGTTCACCATTGTGCTGGCGAGTTAAATCGAAAGAGTTTGGCGAAACGATGTTGTCTGGAAACGAGGGGCCGGTGATTTCGGAGAGCGTCACGGGAATCGGGATCGGCGGGTGTTTCGGCGCACGCTTGATCGAAGACACATAGGGCGAATGCAGGTAACTGGGTTGCGTTCCGGGAGCCGGCTTGCGATAACCCAGCAGGGGCTTCATGCGGCAGCTCTCCTTTGTCAAACGCGTTCGATGATGATCGAGATTCCCTGGCCCACGCCGATGCACATGGTGCAGAGAGCATAGCGTCCCTTGGTGCGTTGCAACTGGTAGAGAGCGGTGGTGACGAGGCGCGCGCCGCTGGCGCCGAGCGGATGGCCGATGGCGATGGCGCCGCCATTGGGATTTACATG
>DATMMG010000156.1:0-5223 GCA_035569815.1 Candidatus Methylomirabilota bacterium | reverse complement strand
CGTCGCGCTCGGCGGCGGATTCGCACGTGGCATCGCGCACGTCGGCGTTCTGCGTGCGCTCGAGCAAAATGAAATCCCCATTGATTTCATAGCCGGCACCAGCGTCGGCGCTCTGATTGCTTCGGCATACGCCAGCGGCACGTCTCTCGACGATATGGCCCATCAAGCGAGCCTTACACGTTTTCGCGATTTCGGCCGCTGGACTCTTTCGCGCATGGGCATGGCGTCGAACGACCGCTTGCAGGATTTCCTTCAGCGCCTCTCGACCGCGAAATATTTTCATCAGCTGCGCATTCCGTGTGCCATCGTCGCGACGGATCTTCTGAAGGGCGAATCGGTTCATTTCACCGACGGCGAAATCGGCCCCGCCCTGCGCGCCTCGTGCGCCTATCCGGGACTGTTTCTCCCGGTTGAATATCGCAACCATTTCCTAGTGGACGGCTTCCTGACCGAGCAAGTCCCGGCGCCCGCGGTTCGCGAGATGGGCGCTGACCTCGTGATCTCCGTTCACCTCGAGCCTGGGCTGCTCGATTCCCCGCCTCGCAATACCATCGAGGTCATCTCCCGCTCGTTTTCCATCATCCAATCTATCGCCAATCAACCGTGGCGCGCCGCCAGCGACGTGTTGATCGAACCGGACGTTCATCACATCCTCTGGGACGAATTTGTAAAGTCGCCGCAACTCATCGCGGCGGGCGAATTCGCAACCCTGGAAGCCATGCCCCGCATTAAATCCCTGCTGGATCGCGGCCCCGGCCGTCCCGACGGCGGCAACGGTGAAACCTTCCGCGCCTCCGAGTAGCCTCCGCCCTTACGGGCGCAGCCAGCCACTTATTGCTGTCGTCCCACGCGCGTCAAGCATCATTCACTCCTTCCCGGCGAAGTATCTCCAGACCCTTACGCGCATTTGTCGTCCCGACCGCAGGGAAGACCTCTCTTCGCCTTTCACCAATCTGTTGCTAACGGACTTTCCGGAGTAGCGTCAAATCAATTGTGAGGAGCCGAACTTCTCCTGCGATGACCGCTGCAACGCCCCAATCATACGCAGGAAGGGTTCGGCTCTTCTCTTCCTGCTAGCTATCCAAAAATATCCACGGCGGTGAACGAAAACGGTGGGAGAGATCTGCTTTTTTGAAGTCCAGATATTAGGAGCTGACACCCGCTCCATGATTTCGGAATGTACGGGCGAATTCAGGACCCGCTGATCTCGCGCAACTCCACCGCCACCGGCTGCCCATTTCCCTTCCCGCGCTTCGTAAACCACTCGCTCATCGCAGCAGCGAGCCGCTCCGGGTCTACCGCGAGCCCAGCCTCCAGCTTCCCTTCCCCCAGGGGCAACGTGTCGTCAAATTCCGCCGACCCCGTAAAATTCCGCATGCAAAAACTGTCCAGCCACTCCAAGGGCGCAGCGCGCCTCTGCTCACCAATGATAATCTCAGCCCGCAATTTCCGCGCGTACATAGTCCGCGAATTATAGCATTCGACCGAAGGGCACCGGCGGGCCCGCCCTTGTCCGCAACCGAACAGCCGAGTTCATTTGGAGTCCTCCTGCGAACAGTGAACAAAATCGCAGCGCGAATCGTACCAATTGTCGTAGCTTACCGATGTCCTTACGGGAGAGCCTAGCATGACCAACCTGCTGCGTGACCTCCACTTTGGTTTCCGCCTCCTCAGAAAAAATCTCGGCTTCGCTTCGGTCGCCATCCTCGCCCTAGCTCTGGGCATAGGCGCCAACACCGCCATCTTCAGCGTCGTTTACGCCACGCTTCTCGCGCCGTTGCCTTATCCGCATCCCGAACAACTCGTAATCGTCTGGTCCAAAGTAGTCGGACAACGCAACGTCGTCGCGGCGGGCGACTTCCTCGATTGGCAACGCGAGAATTCCGTTTTCCAGGCCATGGCAGTCTTGAACGGCTCCAACTTCAATCTCGCCACGGGGAATCGTCCCGAGCAAATCCGCGGCGGTTACACGACTCCCGGTTTCTTCGACAAAGTGGGCGGTGAAGAGCCATTGCTGGGCCGCTACTTCGAACCTGAAGACGCGGTGCCAGGCAAAGATCACGTCGTGGTTCTCACCAACTCGCTGTGGCGTGAGCGCTTCGGCAGCGATCCTCACGTGATCGGGCGGGAAATCCACATGAATAGCGAAATCTATACCATCATCGGAGTTCGCCCCGCGGGACAGGCCGACAGGTTGGACACCAGGCTTTTCGTACCGATGGTTTTCAAACCCGAGCAGATCAATCATGACTTCCACTGGCTCCTTGTCGTCGCCCGTATGAAGCCCGGCGTCACAATCGCGCAGGCCAATGCCGATATGGACGCGGTCACGCGCCACATCGCGGAAGTCTATCCGAAATCGAATAAGGGCTGGGGCGCGAGCGTCGAACCTCTGCAGAATGACTTTCTCAATCGTGACGTGCGCGCCGCTCTCTGGCTCCTCCTAGGCGCGGTCGGTTTCGTCCTGCTGATCGCCTGCGCCAACGTCGCCAATCTACTGATGGCTCGCGCCACCACTCGTCAAAAGGAAGTCGCGGTACGCGCTTCACTCGGCGCTTCACGCCAAAGACTTTTCAGCCAATTTCTAGCCGAGAGCATCGCGCTCGCCTCGATGGGCGGTGTACTGGGCATCGCGTTAGCCTGGGCCTTGCTCAAAGCCATCATGGCGCTCATGCCGCCCTTCACGCTTCCCTCCGAAGCAGACGTCCGCCTCAACGGCCCTGTCCTACTCTTCACAGTCGCAGCCACGATGTTCGCAGGCATACTGTTTGGCTGCGCACCGGCCTTGCAGGCAGCGCGCATGAACTTGAACGAAGTCCTAAAAGAAGGCGGCCGCTCGGCCTCTGGTTCCGGACGCCACGGCTTGCGCCGCTCGCTTGTAATCGCCGAATTCGCGCTGGCCCTCAGCCTCCTCGCCGGCGGCGGCCTCGCTCTTCACAGTCTCTGGAACGTCGCGCACGTGGACCTCGGCTTCCGCAGCGATCACATCCTCACGTTCTCGATTCCCGAACCGCAAGGCCACCTCACCGATCCACAACAGATCACCACATTTTACCGTCAGCTTCTGGAAAGAATCCAAGCCCTCCCCGGAGTCACCGCGGCTTCTGCCTCGGAGGGAATGCCGCTCCAAGGCACCAATTTCGGCATGCCCTTTCAAATTGCTGGCAAGCCCAATATCGAAGATCCCTCCGCGCGTCCCGGCGCAGGTTTCAGCATGGTCAGTCCCGAGTATTTCAAGGCGTTCGGCATCAGCATGGAACGTGGCCGCGCCTTCACTGACCAGGACGTCGCTGGCGGCGTTACCGTAGCCGTCGTCAACGAGACCTTCGTGAAAAAATATTTCGCCGGCGTTGATCCGCTCAGGCAAACGGTCCTGGTCGAACAATTAATCCCCGGCGTCACCAAACTCGGCCCGCCGATCCCCTGGCAGATCGTCGGCGTGTACCACAACGTCCGCAACGGCGGTCTACACGGTGAGGGCTTCCCCGAAATTGACGTGCCCTTCGCCCAAAGTCCCTGGCCACAAGCAACCGTCGCCGTGCGCGCATCGCTCGATCCCGCTGCATTGACCCGCAGCATCGGTGAGATCGTTCAATCCATGGATCCGAACCTCCCGCTCGCCGAAGTCAAGACGATGGACCAAATCAAGGACCAATCGCTCGCGGGCGATCGCTTCGCCGCCGCACTCTTCGGAGGCTTCGCCGCGGTCGCACTAATTCTGGCGGCCCTGGGAATTTATGGCGTGATGTCCTTCGCGGTCGCGCAGCGCACTCACGAAATCGGCCTGCGCATGGCCCTAGGCGCCGGCCGCAACCGCGTGCTGGCGCTAATCCTAAAAGAAGGCATGATTCTCGCCTGCATCGGACTCATCCTCGGCCTCGGCGGCGCATACGGCGTCGGAAAAGCCATGCATAGCATCTTTTACAACGTCGGCACGATTGACTTCGCCGCCTTCAGCGCCGTAGCCGCAGCGCTGCTACTGGCCGCGCTCCTAGCCTGTTTCATTCCAGCCCGCCGCGCCACCTTGGTTGACCCCATGCAAGCCCTACGCCAGGAATGATTCGAGCGCGCTGGCTTAATGTGCCCGACGAGAAGCCGCAGGGGCGCTGCTAGCTTGCTGCGCCCCTACCTGCCGCGAAGTCAAAGCTCATCCCGGCCCAGTTGCAAGGATCTGCGCCACATCTGTTCGCCGCACGCATCGTGCGTTTTAGCGCACCCCCGAACCCCCGAACCCGTGCACTTGCAATTGCCCCGCGCGTGGCCTAGACTTTTCTTGGTATAAAATGCGGTTATCTGAGCTATAAAGAAGAGTGCCAAGCCCAGCCCGCCAGCCGGGCGGCCCTCCCCGCAGAAAATCTCGGAGGTTTAGTGTCGACGCCACTGGAACAATGGGTTGAGCAATCGGCCCGCATTACACAACCTTCGGAAATCGTCTGGTGCGATGGCTCCGACGCCGAAAATGATCATTTCCTCGGCGGCCTGCTCCACGACGGCATCATCACTGAGCTCAACCCAACGACCTACCCGCACTCTTACCTGAACCGCCGCAATCCGAACGACGTCGCCCGCACCGAAAGCGTGACGTTCATCTGCACTCGCAACCAGGACGACGCCGGCCCCACCAACAACTGGATGTCCCCCGAGGAAGGCAAAGCCAAAGTCCGCCCCATCCTCGAAGGCTCGATGAAGGGCCGCAGCATGTTTGTCGCGCCCTATATCCTCGGCCCGGAAAATTCTCCCTATAGCCGCTTGGGAGTCGAGATTACCGACAGCCGCTACGTCGTCGCCAGCATGAGAATCATGTCGCGCATGGGCAAGGCCGCTCTGGACCGAATCGGCAATACTGACAATTTCGTTCCCGGCCTGCACGCGCTCGCTGGTGTGAACCCTGAGCGCCGCTTCGTCATGCATTTCCCCGAAGAAAAACTGATCTGGAGCGTCGGTTCTGGCTACGGCGGCAATGCGTTGCTAGGCAAAAAATGTTTTGCGCTGCGCATCGCCAGTTGGATGGCGCGCGACGAAGGCTGGATGGCCGAACACATGCTGATCCTTGGCCTGGAAGATCCCTCCGGCAAAGTCACCTACATGGCCGCCGCGTTCCCGAGCGCCTGCGGCAAGACCAATCTCGCGATGATGGTCTCCACGCTAGAAAACCAGGGCTATCGCGTTTGGACCGTTGGCGACGACATCGCCTGGATGCACATCGCCAAGGACGGCACGCTC
>DATMMG010000155.1:0-2904 GCA_035569815.1 Candidatus Methylomirabilota bacterium | reverse complement strand
GGAAGTGTTGTAAGGGAAGAGGTTAGCATTTGGGATTCGAATGCCACTCTTTCCAAAATGGAAAATCGTTGGAATGGGTCACCTTGATGGACCTTTCAGATCGTCGTGGTGGCCTCCTCCGCCACGCAGACGAACTAGTCGCGCACCTGAAAAAGCACGGAGTCAACTACGGTGACAAGTATGTCGTGATCTGAATCTGCCGCACCTCCGGTGTTGGGACCGTTTATGTTCGAGCGTTCCCAGCCCTCACGGGCTGGGCTAATCTCTTTCGCGCCTCCGGCGCTTCGGATCTGCCTCGACGACCCACCAGTCAACTCTTCTTGGCCGCCCTCCCGTGGTAGAGTTGCCTTCGTTGGTTCCAATCTTTTCAGGGGAGTGTGTGCATGCGTAAATCCGTCCTTCTGGTTTGTTGTGTTGTGCTGGCCGCTGGAATCCTGGTGGCCGAAAAGGCGCACGCGCCGAAGATTGATCCTCAGCGCATGCACGACACGGTCAAATACCTTTCGAGCGATGAACTCGAGGGGCGCGGCACGGGGCAAAAGGGCGGCGACGCGGCTGCCAACTGGATTGCCGAGCAGTTCAAGTCATACGGCCTGAAGCCCGCCGGAGCGAATGGCGGCTACTTTCAGGACGTGCCGATGGTGGGCGTGCGAGCGCTGCCCGCGACTACGTTTACGTTTGTCCCGGCGAATGGCGCGCCGGTGGAGCTGAAGAATCTCGATGACTACGTCACCAGCAACGAGACGCAGACCGAATCCGCCGACATTGATGCGCCGATCGTTTTCGTGGGTTACGGCATCACTTCGCCGGAAAACAAGTGGGACGACTATAAGGGTTATGATTTGCATGGCAAGGTGGCACTGCTTTTCGTCAGCGAGCCGGAATCCAACGACCCCAATTTTTTCAAGGGCAAGGCGCTCACTTACAACGGGCGCTGGACCTACAAATTTGAAGAGACCGCGCGACGGGGCGCTGTCGGCACTTTGATCATTCACCGCACCGACCTGGCGAGCTATCCGTGGGAAGTGGTCCGCAATTCCTGGGGCGGCGAGCGCTCGTATCTGAAGCTCGAGGGTTCGCCGAAGCTGAAGGCCGCATCGTGGATCCAGCTGGAGGTAGCGCGCAAGCTGGTGGCCATGGGCGGGTTGAATCTGGATGAGCTATATAAACAATCGCAATCGAGGGATTTCAAGCCGATCGAGTTGCCTGTTCATCTTAAGGCTCATGTGGTGTCGGCGATTCGGCCATTCGCTTCGCGCAACGTGCTGGCCATGGTCGAGGGTTCAGAGGCGGATCATCGTCGAACGGAGACGGTTCTGTACACGGCGCACTACGACCACTTCGGGACTGATCCCGCGCGCGCGAAGGGCGACCAGATTTATCACGGCGCTGTGGACAACGGGACGGGCTGCGGCATCCTGTTGGAGCTTGCGCGCGTGTGGGCGGGAACGAAGCCCGTGCCACCGCGCTCGATTTTGTTCGCCGCCGTTACGGGGGAGGAACAAGGCCTGCTCGGTTCGGAATATTTGGGCAAACATTTGGAACAGCTACCAGTGCAGCCCATCCTGGATTTGAATTACGACGCGCTTGCCCCGATCGGCATCCCGGAGGAAGTGGAAGTAAGCGGCGCGGAACGAACGACGTTTTATCCTGAAGTCGAAAAAACTGCCAAGGAGTTCAGTCTTGCAATCAAGCCCGACGCGCATCCCGAAGCAGGGCACTACTATCGCTCCGACCACTTCAGCCTTGGACGCGTCGGCATTCCCGCCTTCTCTATCAGCGAAGGCCTGAAGTTCAAGGGCCACGATCTTGCGTGGGGGGAAGCGCAATCCAAAGACTACGTCGAACATCACTACCACAAGCCCGCCGACGCGTTCGTTGATTCCTGGGATTTTACGGGCGACGCCAAGATGGCGGAGTTTGGCTATGCCCTCGGCCAGGCCGCCGCCACGCAAACTGGCGAAATCAAGTGGCTCCCCGGGGACGAATTCGAGAGTGCACAAAAGAAACTCGCCGCTGGGCAACGGTAAGCGTCGCCTGGTGAGTAGAAAATCCAAGAGAAGACTCAGCAAAGAACAGCGCAAAGGTGTCGCGGCACTTGCCGCAACGAAAGATTCGGAGATCGTTTGACCGATATGGCAGAGGTTTTGGAGAGGAGCGGCGCGGAAGTCGGGAAATATTATCGGGATAGCCAGCCTAGCACTCGGGTTCGGGCAGGACAGAAGCGAAAGCGGATTCGGAAAGCTGTGTTGTAATCTCGATCGCCCCGCGAATGATTCCTGAAGTAAGGTGCGCCCGCCTCGGAAGGCGGCCGCTACAAAGGCGAGAAGGGTTGTGGGCTCGGCCGCCTGAAGGTGGCCGCTACGCGGACTGTGGGGATTATTTGGGCCAGACGCCGGCGGTGAAACTTCTTACTTTGGAGAAGCCTAGGCGTTCGTAGAGATGGACGGCGGTGTGGTTTTCGGCGGTTACGGTTAGGGTGAGTTCGCTGAACTTTTGCGCACGGAGGGTTTCCGCGGCGGTGAGCATCAGGATGCGCCCGAGGCCGTGGCCCTGAAAGCCGGGCATCACGCAGATTTGCGTGGTGTGACCGACACCGGCGGAAACTTCGCTGGTCAGAATCGCGCCGGCAAGTTCGTCGCTATCCGGCTGACGCAGGACGAAAGAAGCGTTCGGCAGAAACTGGCCGCAGCCGGGTAGCAGGATAATGTTCTTCAGGAATTTCAGCGCGCCGTTTCGCGTGCGGTATTGGTCGTTGATGTCGCCGTCCACGTGATTGGCGTAGGCCAGGTAGATCAGCTTGGCGCAGGGTTCAAAGTAGCGGTCGTGCCAGCGGTCGAGGCGCAGACCGGAGTTCACGCTGGGAACCGGGTCGCTCTTCTTCGATAGCTCGAGCAGCATGAA
>DATMMG010000154.1:0-7839 GCA_035569815.1 Candidatus Methylomirabilota bacterium | reverse complement strand
GGCTTCGTTGGGGCAGGATTGGCAGCCGGCTTAACCAGAAGTTCAGTGCGTGAAGTAATCCAGATCGCCGGCGATGGCTTCCGAGTGATGGGGAATGCCCTGGAACGCATTTTGCGGTCGGCCCCGCAGTTACAGGTGCTACTCAACAGGCACACGGGGCTTCAAGGGATGCAAGTCGCACAGACGGCGGCGTGCAATCGGCTGCACGATATAGAGCAGCGCTTCTCGCGGTGGTTGCTGATGACTCAGGACAGGGTGGATTCCGGATTGCTTCCGATTACCCACGATTTCATTGCGACCATGATGGGTACCGACCGGTCAACGGTGAGCCTGGCGGCGTCCGTTCTGCAAAAAAAGGGAATAATAGATTACGTGCGGGGAGCGGTGAAGATTGTGAACCGCAGGAAACTCGAAAAATCGGCCTGTGAGTGCTACGACGTCATTCAACAGTTCGAGGATGACCTCGGACTGAGATAACAGTTCTTGCCAGTGTTGGGTACCCCACAGACAGCAACCCCCTCCTATCGCTAAGTTTGGGCCTCGTGCATTCAGCTCGATATTGATGTGTGTTCAAGAAATGGTGACTCGCGTGGAACCTCGCTTATCGCAAGGAAGGGCGCGTTTTTGTCCTCGCAGTGGCGCGGAAGCCTGCTTCTACACAGTCATTTACAAGCACATAACCGCACCAGATCGCGAGGTGGCCATGGCGCCGATGCATCGCAAACTAGTCTGGGTCGAAAGACCGAATTTTCAGGGATGGGCTTGCACGGAATGCGCATGGGTGTTTAATGCGACATGGCCGCTTGTTGGCACAACTCTTGACGAGATGAAAGCCAAGTTCGGAGAAGAACGCGACAAGAAGTTCGCGTCTCATGTTTGTGCCGAGCATCCGGGAGCCGCAAAGGATCGCCAGTAGTCAGATCACTCACGAGTCGGTTGAAATCGTTCCAGACTTTCGGACCCCTAGGCGTGAACTGGAGTTAGCTGCAGAGTGCCTTGGCCAAAAGGGAGGCGTTGATCTGTATCCCGCCGTGCGCGTCGAGAGAGCCGCGATATTTAATGAATCCAAGCATTCTGAACTTATTCATAAAGAAGTTAACGCGCGGGCGGGTCGTGCCGATCATCGTTGCCAGGGTCTCTTGCGATATTCCGCTGAATCTGTGCAGCTTGCTCCGATTCCCGGGCCCTGCGAGCAGCAGAAGTGCGCGGGCAAGTCGCCTCTCGCTGTTATGAGAAACCTGGTCGACTAAATCCTCCTCAAGCCGGATATTCCGCGAAAGCAGATAAGAGAGGAACGAATACGAGAGCGCATTGTCAGCCTGCAGCGCTCGAATCATTTCGTCTCTCTCAATGACTTGTAGAGTCGTGGGTGCGATCGCGGTAGCGGACCTCACACGCACTTTCTGACGGCCAAGGCACATTTCTCCAAGAAATTCGCGTGGCCCCAGAATCGCTACAATTGCCTCCTTGTCAGTTTTGGACGCCACCGAGAGTTTCACGCGGCCTTTTTGAATGTACATAAGCGTCCTGGCTGGATCGCCGTGAGCGAAAATAGTCTCTCCGGTTGCGAAGCTTTTATTCAGTGTGGCCACTCCGCCCAAATCGAATGAAATTTTGGGCAGGGCCTCTATGTTCGATTTCATGGGTTACTTGGCCCTCAGATTCCGCTGCGATGACGGATGCCGCATCTCAATGGCCTCAATGGCGGAAAGCTTCCGCTCCAAGTGTGGTTCTGAATCAAGGTCACCTGAATGCAGCACATTGCGCTGCCCTGAAGCTACACCACGCGAACGGCAAGGGTCGGAGAGCAACTGTTTTGTACTCAGTTCCTTCTTCATGCTCCGATAACACATTGGCGTAAATCTATCCTATTTGGAACACTTTTGGTATTAGCCGGGTGTCGCAACCTTCGCTGTTAAGGGTGCGCTCCGTTTGCTTCCGCCTCAGCGAGGCGGGTTTACCCTCAGCTGACATCAAGTTGAACCAGACATGGCCTTTCGAGCTGGAAGTTTTGACTCCGGACCATTCCCAATTCTCATCTGCCAGTGCCATAATCTCCACCCATGTCCCAATCCATCACTCATTTGACCCTGCTGGTGCGGAACTATGACGAAGCCCTGGAGTTCTACACTCAAAAACTAGGCTTCCACCTCCTCCAGGACACTCCCCTCCCTGGCAACAAACGTTGGCTCCTCGTCGCTCCTCCCAATTCTCGCGGCGCCGCGCTTCTCCTCGCCCAAGCCGACTCGGCCCAGCAATCCCTCGCCATCGGCAATCAAACCGGCGGCCGCGTCTTCCTCTTCCTCCACACCGACGACTTCTGGCGCGATTACAAGACTTACCAGTCCCGTGGCGTCCGTTTCCTCGAATCTCCCCGCCAGGAATCCTACGGCACCGTAGCCGTCTTCGAAGACCTCTACGGCAACAAGTGGGATCTCCTCGAACCCACCGCCCCAGCCGAACCACCCGCTGCCGGCGATTGACACACGTCTCCCCGCCGCGTAGCCTGATTTCGATGTCTCGCAGCTCCCATGTTCGCTCGCTTTTCTCCTCTCAACCCTATTCTTGCGCCTGTACGTGTTGTCCCCGCGGTGGGACGGAGGCTTCGAGCGCTTAGTTTTCCCTGATTCCGAAACTCGATCTTCCGTCGCCCACGATTCCCTTCGTGGGCATTTTTGTTTTCAGGGTGCGGCAGCGAACGAATGATCGGGCGGCGAAACATCAATCAGTTCAAAACGTCGAATCCAAGGAGCGCACACCATGAGCAAGATTCTTTCCGAAGTTCTTCATGCCAACGCCAATTACTCCGCCAATTTCGGCGAAAAGGGCAAGCTCGCTCTTCCCCCGGCCCGCCGCTTTGCCATTCTCACTTGCATGGACGCCCGCCTCGACCCCGCCAAATTTGCGGGCCTCTCCGAAGGCGACGCCCACGTGATCCGCAACGCCGGCGGCCGCGCCAGTGACGACGCCATCCGTTCTCTCGTCATCAGCTACAAACTGCTCGGCACCCACGAATTTTTCGTGATTCACCACACCGATTGCGGCATGGAATTCTTCACCAACGACGTCATGCGCGATCTTTTGAATTCCAGTCTGGAAACCGCCGAGCTCACTCCCAACGGCTTCCGCGACGTCGGCAAGGGCCCCGGCTCCCGCGCCGGCGAATACATCGAGTGGCTCGCCATCAAAAACCAGAAACAGGCCGTCCTCGACGACGTCGCCCGCATCCGCAATCACCCGCTCGTTCCCAAATCCATTCCCGTCCACGGCTACCTCTACGACGTCCGTTCCGGCAAGCTCCTCGAAGTCGAAGCCGCAAAATCCGCCGGCGCCTGATCCCTCCAAACACAAAGCCCCACCGTGATTGAATCGCGGTGGGGCTCAACTTTTGAATGCGGGAGTAACGCTCCCGCTTTTGCAAATTAAACCTCGCCACCCAACTCTCCGCGCCCTCTGGGCTCCTGCCTCTGTGCCCTCTGTGTGAACTCTTCTCTTACTGTTTCCCCACCAAAAACTCAAACTGCTCTTTCGTCAGCGGCACCACCGACAATCTCCCAATCTTGATCAACGGCGACTCCCTAAAAATCTTCTCCTTCTTGATCTCCTCCAGCGAAATCGCTTTCTCCAGCACCGCACCCGCCTTGATCTTCACTACTGGATTCTTCGGATCTTTCGCATTCGCCGACACCACCGTCGCCCTCCCCACCGCGGTCTTCACATTCCCCGTTTCATAAATCACCAGCCCGTCGCCCGCCTTCATCGCCCGCATGTGCATCACCGCCGTAGGATTCTTCACTCCATCCCACTGAGTCACCCCATCCTTCATCAATTCCGCAAACGAATATTCCGAAGGCTCCGTCTTCAACAAATAATAATTCGCCAATACAACCTCCCGTAGCGGCCGCCTTCTGAAGGCGGGCGCCTTTCGCGGTCCCAAATATCTGCATGGAACCGGCGTCTTGCTCAAAACCTTGCAACAAACTGTTGATGAGAATGCATTGTACCTCGATGCTTCGTAGATACGCTGAGCCGCTTCAACTCCCCAGCATCCCGCCGCCTCCCCCGCAACTGGCCGCTCGCTCCAGTACTTTCGGGGGATGCCTCTTCCGCACAATTCTATTGCCCTACCACCGGCAATAAGGGGTACAATCGCCCCAGAAATTAAGGTTGCCTCGGCTCTGGAGTCCCCCAGGGCGGTTTCTTAAAACTTGATGAGCCGCACGCCCCTAGTTCGATGGGCCCCTACTCGGCCAGCAGGCCTCTGCGCCTTGTTGTATTTCTGCGCGTCCGCCTCTTTGCTGACCTTGCCCTCCCGGGCGCAAGGCGCGCAGCAGAATTCGCAGCCTGTTGCCGAAGCTGCCCGCCAGGAAAAAGCGCGCCAGGCCGCCCAGCAGAAAAAAGATTCCCACGTCTATACCAACGAAGATCTAAAGCAATCGCAAATTCTCACTCCGCAGGATCGCTCCCGCGTCGAGGCCCGCAAAAATAATCCCACCGCCGCGCCCGGTAAGCCGGCCGCGCCGGCCGTCAACGCGGAAAAAAATTCCGCTCCCGAAAGTTTGGGAGAAGTCGCGCGCCGTTACCGCCGCCAGCAGCTCGAAAATTCTCAAGCCGCCGAAGCCGCGAAGCGTCTGCCGCAATCGCGCTTCCCCATGGAACTTTCGCAACCTTCCTACGCCGCTCCGGCCAAACCCGTCGCGCCAATCGTGGCGCCGGGTTCGCATCCGCGCCAAACTGTGAAGCCGCTGCCGCGAAATGCTCCTTCGCGGCGCGACCCGTTCTCTCATCAAATATTTTCGCCGCTGCTCCCCGGCGAACGCGCGCCTCTCTCGCCAAATTTGTCCGCTCCGCCGAAGCCGGCCATCTCATTCTCTGACGCGGCCCCACACGCTCCCGCCGTCCGCGCCGCGCCGCCCGCCGCCGCTGCAAAATTGTTGCTCCCCGGCAAACCACTACCCGCGGCGCCATCCCTTGTACCTCGCGCCGTTCCGGTCGCTCCCATCGAGAATAAGATCAGCGGCGCCAGACAAATCCAAGTTCAGCCCGGTGATTCTCTCTGGAGGCTCGCGCGCCGCCATCTCGGCAACGGCTCCCGCTGGAGTGATCTCCTCGCCTCGAATCCCGGCATCTCCGATCCGAACCACATCCAACCCGGCACCGTGCTGGTTGTCCCCGCATCCGATCTTCGTCCTCGCGTGCAGCCCTCAAGCATCACCATCCGCAGCGGCGATTCTCTTTGGAAGCTCGCCGCCTCCCGGTTAGGCAGCGGCGCCGCCTGGCCCTGCATCGCCCAGGCCAATCCGCAACTGCATCATGTCAACCACCTCCGCCCCGGCCAGCTTCTCGTCCTCCCCACGTCGTGCCCAACCCAACTCCATCCGTAATTTCGCCCCAATTTCCAATTTCCATTTTCTATTTTCTGCCGCTTGCTCACCCCCGCCTCCGGTATTTACCTGACATCTGAATAAGGCGCGCCCTCGATTGAGGCCGCAGGAATTTCCTGTTATTTCTTTACACATTTCAGGTGTTCCCGGCATCGGCCGTTGAGGCTCGCGTTGTCCCGGGAAACCGCCCCGGCCACCGACGCTCATCGTCCGCTCTGGCCACCTGTGGGAGCTCTCATTCGTGTTGCATCAGCGCAAACCCAAAACCTCCGCCGCCTTGACCCGGCGCCGCGCCGCAGGTGAACCACGCTGATGGAGTCCGCTAGCAAGGTGGCGATCAAATCCGAGCGCGACATCGTCGTGGCTCGCCAGAAAGGCCGCACCATGGCCACCGATCTCGGATTTTCTCTCGGCAACGCCACGCTGATCGCCACCGCCATCTCCGAACTCGCCCGGAATATCATTTCTTATGCAGGGAGCGGCGAAATCTCCATGGAGGTCGTGCGCAATTCCGATCGAACGGGTATCCTGATCATCGCGTCCGATCGTGGCCCCGGGATTCCCGATCTCCCGCTGGCCTTGCGCGATGGTTTCTCCACTTCGGGCAGCCTGGGCATCGGTTTGCCCGGCGCGCGCCGCTTGATGGACGAGTTCGCCATTGACTCCGAACCAGGTCGCGGAACGATTGTGACGGTGACAAAATGGAAATCATGAACGCCCCATCCGTCGAATTCGGCGTCGCCAATTTCGCCCTCCCCGGTGAAGGCACTTCCGGCGATTGCCACGTCCTCTGTGAACGGCCCGGCGGCCTGCTCGTCGCCGCCATCGACGGCATCGGCCACGGCCAGGAGGCCGCCGAAGCCGCCCGCACCGCCGCCGCCATTCTCACCGAGGGCGGAGATCAGCCCATCATCTCGCTCGTCGAGGAATGCCACCTCGCTCTGCGTTCCACGCGCGGCGTCGTTCTCAGCGTCGCTTCCATCGATCTCGCGCACGGCATGATGACCTGGCTCGGTGTCGGCAATGTTGTCGGCGCTCTGGCGCGCGTCATTCCCCGCGGCACGAATTTTCCAGAAATGCTTCTCCTGCGCGCGGGCGTTGTCGGCTCGCAGTTGCCCGCGCTTCAGGCCGCCGTGCTACCCGTCTTCGAGGGAGACACACTCTTCTTCTCCACCGACGGCGTTAAAGGCCACTTTATTGAAACGCTTTCCGCGCGCGAAAATCCCCAGCGCGCCGCCGGCAGGATCCTCCAAAAGTTCCACACCGCCACCGACGACGCCCTTGTCCTGGTAGTCCGCCTAACCGGCATCCACAAATAATCGCCCTTTCAACGATCCTCAAATTTCCGCCCGCTTTTCGAATTTCTATTTTCTAATTTCCATTTCGTTGCCGATGCACCAATTCTCCAAATGGCAACATTCAAATATTCGTTGCAAGCGATTCATTCTTTACCGTTTTTTGGATAGCTCACCGCGTAACTCAGCATTTTTGCCAGCGTCCAATTAGTAGCCAAGGAAATGAAAACTCTTCCGCGGACCGCGCCCGTAGCAGCTTGGCCGGCGTATTCCCGGCAACTTTGAAAGGACTATAAGGACCATCATGAAACTCTCGAAACTCTCGCTCATGCTTTTCGGCTCGGCGCTGCTGTTCGCTTCGGCCGCCCTCGCCGGCGATCCCAACAAGGGCTCGCTCCAGCTGTTTGAAAAGGTCAGCGTCGAAGGCAAGGAACTCAACCCCGGCCACTACACCGTCACCTGGGAAGGCTCCGGACCCGACGTGCAGGTCACCGTTCTCCAGGGCAAGCAGACCGTTGCCACCTTCCCCGCTCATCTCGCCGAGCAGACCACGAAAAATAACGAAGACGCCTACGGCTCCGCTCCCGGCACCGACGGCTCCCGCAATCTCACAGCGATCTATCCCAACGGCAAGCGCTTCTCGATCGAAGTCGGCCAGAACGCCGCCAGCCAGCCCTCCACCACTCCCGCAGCCAAGTAATTCCAATCCCTTGTGGCACAGCCATTCCTGGCTGTGCTCTTGGGTGAAGGGCCCACTCGTCGCAAAGAGTGGGCCTTTCCTTATTCCGCCTTCCTCACTGTAGCGCTGGCTTTCAAGCCAGCCCGCCACGTAAGCGACGTCTTGGGTTTTCCTCTCTTCCCCACTCCGCTCTCTGCGTCTCTGAGGTAAAATTCCGCTCCGAGGCGTCTCCCCTCCGAACTCTTCTCCGTTAACTGTAGACTGTAACCTATCGACTGTTGACTGCCCTTCTCTTCTCCGCCCTCAGCGTCCTCTGCGTCTCAGCGCCCTCTGCGTTAAATCCCCTCTTAGAGCCGTTAACTGTAGACTGTAGACTGCCTCAACAAATCCTCACGCACCGCTTCACATCCCGAGTCTCCTCCAACAACTTCTCCACCCTCTCCAAAAACCTCTCCGTATGCGGCAGCTTCGCGTGCAACTC
>DATMMG010000153.1:0-14473 GCA_035569815.1 Candidatus Methylomirabilota bacterium | reverse complement strand
GGCGCGGCGTCGTTTGATGCAATGCAGGTGCGTTCATGAGTCCAAACCTCTCCAGAGAGTGAGATTTACTTCGCCAGCCTACAGACAAATCAACAGACTTCGCAGCGGACATAAAGTTGCTGCACACTTGCGCACGGCGTGCGCGTTCCTATTGCTTCGGCGCCGAGACCGGAGTGATACCGAATAGACGGGCCGTGGTGTCGTGGAAAAAGAGTCGCGCGATTTCCATGGCGCGGGCTTCGCTGATCTCGCCTTCCGAAACCATTTCCGCCAAAGCCGCGGCCGACGCCGTATGCGCCGACTGGACGGCCAGCCAGTAGGTGGAGGGAGTGGCGACCTCTTGCGTGTACGGAAAGCAGTCCGAGCCAAAGGTGACTTTCTCCGGGAAAAGCTCGAACCACTCCTTCAGGATGCGGCTGTACTGCGCGGGATAAATCAGAGTGTTGAACTCCGAGGCATCTAGATAGACATTGGGCAGAGCGGCGAGCCAGATGGTTTCCGAAGTGTACGGAAAACCGCCGTGGACCATGACAAAAATGGTGCTCTTGTAGCGCGGATCGCGGACGATGTCCTCGAGTTGCATCGCGTTGCCTTCCGCAAGGTGGTAGTAGTTGCCGCTGCCCACGGCGCTATGGACGTGGACCTCCAGGTTCAGCGGCCCAGCCTGCGCGATCAATGAGCGAAAAATATAATCCTGGAAGAGCAAGTACTCTTCCTGAGTCGGCGTGCCCCCGGCGCGATATTTGTTGTAAATGGCTTCTGCTTTTTCGCGCGGAGGATCGCTGATGTTCGCCAGCGACCGGAAATAGGCCGCTTCAAATTTCATCGCCACCGCCCCTTGCTGCCTATCCAGCACGAGCACCTGATGCATGGCTTTCTCGTAGCCGGCGAAATCGGCGGGAAGTTCAGACAGGCCGGCCAATTTGAGATAACGGTGCAGGGCCTTTTCCTGAATGGGAAAGAATTGCGCGCGGTCGGGATTGATAGCCAGATTCTGGTTGTTGAAGGGGAACATAAACGGATCCACGAAGAAAACCCACCGGAAACGCGGGTTGCCCTCCAGATAGTCCATTGCCACGCGATTGGCCGCGGAAACCTGGATGCCCACTTTATCGAGCATCTTGCTCATGTATTCCTTGCCCCACTCCTTGCGCATCGCGTTGTCTTTTTCTTCCAGCCACTTGGTGTGCCCGGGGGAGAAATCGGCGTACGGATATCCGTACAGGGCCTTGGCCGCGGCGATCCATTCCGGATTGGTCAGGCGCGAACGCACGGGATCGAGGTCGGAGGTGTCCACGGCCATCGCGTCGACGTCCGTGTCGTCCCAATATCCGGGGTGGGCGTGCATGTCGACGATGGGAATTTTCTCGATTTGCGGAAGCAGCCGGTCGTAGATCGCCTGGAAATCCTTGCCGGGGAAGGCCTGCGCTTGACCGCGACACGTCGAGCCGGCCAGCAACGAAATCAGTAGGCAAGCAGTTACTACTGAACAGAACTTAGGCAGGTTCATTTTGTTCCTTTTATCCCGCGGTGGCACGCCTGAAGGCCCGTCGCGCCACCGCGCAATGGCATGCTCTTCGAAACGTCAGAAGAGTATTTTCAACGCAAACTGCATCACACGCGGATCTCGCGCCTTGGTCACATAACCAAACGTGGAATCCGTGAAGTTCCCATCCGGATTTTCGAACTCCGTGTGATTAAAGAGATTGTAGAACTCCGCGCGGAATTCCGTGCTGAACCTCTCGTTGATCGGGGTTTTCTTGGCCACCACCAGATCGGTATTGCTCAGCGCCGGACCGCAGCAAAGAGCATGCGGCACATTGCCAAAAGTGCCCAACTGCTGCGGACACGAGGTGAAACTGACGGCATCGCAGAAGTTCGCGGTGTTGAAGTACATGCCGCCGTTCGTTTTCGGGTTCAAGAACTGGACAGGGGCGGTCTGATAGGGCGTGTTCGTGGACTCAAAGAAAATGCTGCTCTGTAGCTCGACGTCGTTTTGATCCTGCATGCGAATGGGGAAGCCGCTCTGATAGGTGATGATAGCGGAAAGCTGCCAGCCGTTCACCACCTTGCCCCTCAAGCCTGGCTCTTTGGGAATCGGCAACTCCCACACCGGGCTGAATACAAACCGGTGCTTCGCGCTCAGCAGCGATATCCCGCGCGTCGCGTTGGGATTGATGGGATTGAGTTCGTTTTCAAACGAAGCTCCCTGATCGATGGCCTTGCTGAACGTATACGAACCCTGGAACAGCAGTCCGTGAGAATAATTTTTCTCGACGGAAACCTGCAGGCCGTTGTAATTGGAATTGGCGACGGTGTTTTCCGCAAAGATATTGGTGAAGAGAGGCGTGCCGTCCGCCGGGCAGCCGACGCCGTTCAATGGATTGCAGTTTGGCGAAGAATAAGGACGCAGCCCGACAAGGGTGAGTGGAGTCCCGCCCGCCGCGCCGACGATGGTGCAACCCGCTGGATTGCTCGGGTTCGCATACGGACACGGGATGTTTGGTCCGCCCGAGACGGGGCCCGGAATATACGGCATGTGGAAAGTCATCCCCGCCGGCACCGTCAGGTTGTAGGCAGCATCCGTACCAAACGTACTGCAGCTCTGCCCAGCAATGCTATTGATGTCCAGGCAGGTTTGCGTATTGCCGTAGTTCATATCCTGCGAGGCCAGTAAATGATGCGCCTGCGTTCCCACGTAAGCGACGCGCAGCAGCATGCTGGCGCTTAACTGTCGCTCGATGGTGAGGTTGTACTGCTCGGCATATTGCGACCGCATATTCGGCTGGAACTCACCGAACAGCAAGTCTGGGCGGAAAAGAGACCAGTCCACGCAGCCGTTGGGTCCGGCGGAATCAAAGCACGGTGTCTTCGGCGTCTGCTGAATGATGCCGCTGGCGTTGTTGGGCGCCTGGATGCCATTTTGCAGAACATACGGCGTGTTGAAATTGGGAGCGGACAGCGCCGAGCTGACGCCAAATGGCGGTTCCCCGGTGAACTGTTGCAGCACCAGTTCCTCAATGGGGTTGTAGAAAATTCCGTACCCGCCGCGAATGGTGGATTTCCCGGGCCCGCCGGTAATCTTGGCCAGGATGCCGTCGCTCCAGCTTGGGCTGTAGGCCAATCCGATGCGCGGAGCAAACGCCTTGTAGTAGGTCGAAGTCAGTCCGTTAGGCACTCCCGGATCTCCAGGAAAAACAAGTCCAGTTGGGAAGTAGGCACTCTGCGCCGAGCCTGGAGCGCATGAACCGGGCGTTACGGGCGTGCTGCCAGGGAGCGCGGCATTATTGATGGTGTTCGCGCCCTCTTGAGATAGCCAGCAGGGAAACTGCGTCGACTGTTCGCCGGGCCGGAACGTCGAAATGCGATTGCCCGTATCCACATAGGGAGTGTTGAGTTCCCACCGCAAGCCATAATTCAGCGTCAGGTTGGATCGGATCTTCCAACTGTCTTGCGCGTAAAGGTACAGCCCGGTATTGCGGAGATCCTCATGCTGGGCCGCGCCCTGGGTGTAGCCCGAAGGTGCACCCAGGAAAAAGTCGGGATAAGCATTGATGCCGCCGGGCGAATTTTGCGTCGTACCGGATTGAAAGGCGTAATTTCCGTTGATGCCATAGTAGGTCGTTTGATCGAAGCGCTGACGGCGCACGTCCACTCCGAACTTCAAGCTGTGCTTGCCCGCCACCTTGCTGTAGCTGTCCGTCCACTGAAAGGTATTGCCGATCTGCGGTAATTCTCCTTCATAGTTGTTGCCCAGAACGAAGCCGCCCGCCACGTTCACGAAGGGAACTCCTTCGCGGCCGGGAAGGTTGGTGGTGATTCCGGCGGAAGGATTGGAAGGATCGGCAAAACAGTTCGCGGCCGCGACGTATGATCCGCAAGCGTCGTGCAAGCTGGGCAGAATATTCACTGGATGATCCAGATCCTTTTGCCCCTCGCGGAAATAGTTGAAGCGGAATTCATTCACCGCGCTGGAGCCGATTGTCGAAGTCTGGCTGATGTTCCACTGCTGTACGCGCGTCTTGAAAATCGCGCCAAAGCCCGGAACGTTTGCGCCCGCCGCCTGGAAGTTGGAGAAGGGTTGCGTATTGTCGTCGTCGTTGAAGTAGTAGTAAGCCGAGAAATGCTGCGTCGGTGTGAACGTGTGATCGAAGCGCACGGTGAACTGATCGCTCATGTCGGACTGGGGCGGGGCGTAGGAGACCTGGCCGGTTCCAACCGGCTGGACGTAATTTTGATAAAGCGCCATAGCCGTCGGGTCGAAGCACTGCGTGGGAATCTGATTCTTGGGGAAAATAGCCGAATACGCATTCCCCGCTTGAATCGGAGCGCCGCCTTCGCCAGCAACGGCGGTCGAACATCCGGGGCGGCTGTTTAACACGCTCGCAAACGCGGGGTCTGTCAGGGTGCCACTGAATGTCTGTGCCGACTTCCCCGTTGCGTCGGGAAGCGCGAAATTGCCGTTGGCCTCGGCCGCGGTCGGAAGGAAGACGTTTCCGGAAGAGATGCCCTGTGCCAGGCGGTTGCCTTCATACGAGCCGAAGATGAAAGTTTTATCCTTCTTGATTGGGCCGCCCAGCGTGGCGCCAAATTGATTTTGCTGGTAGTCCGGAACGCTGTTATCGAAAAATCCCTTGGAGTTGAAGACTTTGTTCCGGAAAAATTCGTACACGTCGCCGTGAACGTTGTTGGTGCCAGATTTCGTGACCACGTTAACCACCGAGCCCGAGTTTCGGCCATACTCCGCGTCGAACGTGTTGGTGAGCACGCGAAACTCCTCAATCGCGTCCGGCGATGGCTGAATCGCCGGGCCGTTCACGAAGATGTCGTTGCCGTCGCCGCCGTTCACCATGTAGTTGTTGGAGCGCCCGCGGCCGCCATTCACGGAAACCACTCCGGGATTGTTGCTGCCATAGAAAAGATCGGCACCCAGCTGCGATTGCACTCCGGGCTGCAACTGCAGCAACTGATATGTATTGCGCGAGTTCAGCGGCAGTTCGCGCACGGATTGATCCGTCATCACCGCGCCCAGTTGTGTGGTGGTGGTATCAATCACCGGCGGCGCGCCGGTAACCTCTACTGTGTCGACAGCGGAGCCCACCTGCAGCGCGATGTCGATGCCGGCAATTTCGTTCAACACAAGAACGATGCCCTTGCGCGCAAACTTCTTGAAACCATCCCGGGCGACGTCCACCTCGTAACTGCCAACCGGCACTTCGAGGAAGAGATACTCACCGGTGGACGAAGTTTGTGCCTCCCGCGTGGCGTTGGTGCCTTCATTGACCAGCGTGACTTTGGCGTCCGCCACGGCCGCTCCGCTCGGGTCCGTTACTGTGCCGCGAATTCGGCCGCCCGTGCTTTGCGCGTCCACACCAGTAGCCGAGAGCAGGATGCCGATTACCATCAGAATTATGAAAGGAAGAATTTGTCCGGAAAAAATAGATTTGGAATACCGAGTCCCAGAGCCCAACATCATTTTTACACACCCCTAGTTACGTGAAGTTTTGTTTCCAAGGAAGCGGCAGTTCCTGGTTGCCGCCACCCATTTTTATCTTTTGGGTTTCGGAAGCTTAGACAAGGCCCGCAGCAAAGTCAAATGTGGCCAGTTCGTCAAGTAATGTTTGTCATTTGTTTGTAAAATGTTGGAACGGCATGTTTCCTGAATATTTCAAATAAGTTGTGGAGCCATGGGGCGTGAATCTGACAACTGCAGAGTTACCTTTGCATTTTCCTCGTTTGCGTTCCATTCGCGTTCTTATTCTCCTTGCGCTACGATGAAACTTGCTCAGGCTGGCTTCCGGGGAAGCGCACTCGAAAGGAAATACGAATGAAACGCGGAATTCTTGCCGCTTTGCTCGTCGCCACAGTATTCTTCGCGGTCGCGTGCAAATCGAAAACCGATGAGAAGGAAGCGATTCGCGCGGGAGTGCTCAAGCATCTTGCCGAGTTGAACATGCTCACCCTGAACAATATGGACGTCAACGTGACGCAGGCGACGATCAACGGCAATCAGGCGCAGGCGCAGGTGGAGATTCGCGCCAAGGGCGGCGATCCAAGGACCAACGCGATGCAGATTGGCTACTCGCTCGAAAAGCGTGGCGAAGAGTGGGTCGTGCTGAAGAGCACCGGCATGGGCGGCGGAATGCAGCATCCGGGTCCGGGAGAAGCGCCGCCGGCCGGCACCGCGCCGGGTGCAATGCCGCCGGGGCATCCGAGCGTGACGGGCGGCAGCTCGCAAACGCCGGGCACGCACCCCGATTTCAACGCCATTTTGAACAGCGCGCCGGCGAACCAGCAGCCGAATCCCCCGCCCCCACCGCCGCCCGCCTCGACAAGCAAACCCTAATTGCACGAAATATTTTGTGTTGGCTGGAACGCTTTTTACAAACGATTCCTGGTAGCGCCGGCATTCTGTCGGCAAGCATTCGCATAGAAAATTCCTCGCCGGCTGCAAGTCGGCACCACTGTTTACCTCATCGCATCCGCAGATTCTCAAGAACTCAATGTATTTACGAGAAGAGCCGCTAAACCGTCTTGTCTTTCGAATAACAGAGAGATTCAAGGTTGCACACGACGCACTTGGGTTTGCGCGCGGCGCAGACGCGGCGGCCGTGCCAGATCAGTTGGTGCGAAAACTTGATCCACTTGTTTTCCGGGATCACCTTCATCAAGTCCTGCTCGATCTTTTTGGGGTCGTCGTTGCGCGTCAGGTCGAGCCGCTGCGACAGCCGGATCACGTGCGTGTCCACCACGACGCCGCTCACGATGCCGTATGCGTTGCCGAGTACAACGTTTCCCGTTTTTCTCGCCACACCCGGCAGCGTCAGGATCTCTTCCATCGTGCGCGGCACCTCGCCTCCGAATTTTTCGATCAGCCCCTTGCTCGCGCCCATGATCGATTTCGTCTTGTTCCGGAAAAAGCCTGTGGGACGAATTTCTTTTTCGAGTTCCGCGGGGGACGCATACGCGAAATCTTCCGGCTTCGTATATTTCTTGAACAGTGTCTGGGTCACTTGGTTGACGCGCACATCGGTGCACTGCGCCGAAAGAATCGTCGCGATCAGCAGCTGAAACGCATTCGAATAATTCAATTCGCAGGTCGCGTCAGGGTACGCCGCATCCAGTCCTGCCAGTATCGCCGCCACCCGCTTCGGCTCGGTCCCCGCCGCCGCTCCCGCTGCTTTCTTGGCCGCGGGTTTCTTGCCCAGAGCGCTCTTCACCGCTTTCTTCTTGCCGCCCCTCACTTTTTTCTTCGCCGCCATCTCTTCCTCTTCTCTGCGAACTCTGTGTCCTCTGCGCCCTCTGCGTTAAACTCTTTCTTTCTCTTATTCCAAAACTTCCAGCAACCGCCGAAACGCCTTCCCTCGATGGCTGTGCTCGCTCTTCTCCCCCGCCCGCAATTCCGCAAACGTCTTCCCCAGCGGCGGAAAGTAAAACACCGGGTCGTAACCAAAACCCTCCGCCCCGCGCGGCGCCTCCAGAATTTCCCCGTCCACCTTTTCCGAAACCACCGCCACCGCGCGGCCACCTCGAACAGCCGCAATCACGCAAACGAAGTACGCCCTTCGATTCGCGCCCTCCAGCCCCTTCATCTCAAAAAGCAGCTTGGCAATTTTCTGCTCGCTGCTGGCGCCCGGGCCCGCATAGCGCGCGGAAAGCACGCCCGGCGCTCCACCCAAGGCCGGCACCACCAACCCCGAATCATCGGCGATCACAATGCCATCGCGCCGCCGCGAATAATAAAACGCTTTCCCCGCCGCGTTTTCCGCAAACGTCGGCGCCGTTTCCTCAAACTCCGGCAACCTCGCGTAATCCGGCAGCAATTCCAATTTCCAATTCCCGCCGCCAGCCTCCGCCAGCACTCGAAACTCTTTCAGCTTTCCCGCATTCCCCGAAGCCAGATAAAGCGTGTGCACTTCCCTGGTAGCTGTCATTTTCACTTGTTGTCTTGAATTCTCTGCGTTTTCGAAAAAAAGTCCGAATGATTACCGCTTGCGCCCCAGGAAATTCGCGGGCAACACCGTGCGCTGTTCTTCATTCAACCGTCGAATGCCGGCCGCCGCCAGCGCCAGCAGGTCCTGCATTTCCGAGCCATTAAAAGGCCGGCCCTCGGCGCTCGCTTGAATCTCCACAAAGTCGCCGCTGCCGGTCATCACCACGTTCATGTCCACTTCCGCGCGCGAATCCTCTTCATAGCACAAATCCAAAAGCGAAACATCGTCCACAATTCCAACGCTCGTCGCTGCCACCGAATCGATCAGCGGTGAAGTCTTCAGCATCCCCGCCGCAACCAGCCGCTCCATGGCCAGCGCCAGCGCCACAAACGCCCCCGTGATGGAGGCGGTGCGCGTGCCGCCGTCCGCTTCGATGACGTCGCAATCGATCCACACGGTTCGCTCGCCAAGCGCTTCCTGATCCGTCACGGCACGCAGCGAACGGCCGATCAGCCGCTGAATTTCCAGCGTCCGCCCGCTCTGTTTACCCCGCGCCGCTTCCCGCGGTGTGCGTTCTTCCGTCGCGCGCGGCAACATCCCGTACTCGCTCGTCACCCAGCCCTTGCCGCTGCCTTTCAAGAATCCAGGCACGCCGTCCGCGACCGTGGCGGTGCTGATCACCCGCGTCTTTCCCAATTCGATCAACACGCTTCCTTCAGCCTGGGAAATAAAATCCGGCGTAATCTTCAAGCTGCGTAACTGGTCGGCGTGCCGCCCGTCGCTCCGCATTCCAAGCCTCTTTTCCATCTCGCGCAAACTCTCGCGCATCCTGCTACCGCTTCGTCGCCTTGCGCACCGTGTCCACGGCCTTGCGAATCGGAGCCGGCAACAACGAACCCGGCGGCGACGGATTATCCAGTTGCGTGCCCGCCGCGTCCCTGGCGTTCACACGGAACAATTGCGTCAGGTCCACGTGACCCGCCAGCGTATCCGCTTCCTGCCCGTGAATCAAAATTTTCAGCCGTAGCACCTGCGGCACATTGGCTTCGAGCGTGCGTGTTATCGACTCCACCGCCAGTTGCTCGCTTTGAATCCCCGATGGAATCGAAGTCCGGATTTCGTCGGAAAAATCCGCGATGCCCGTGCCGTCCGGCAAAATGTAAAACGCCAGCAGCGCCGCATCCGGCGGCAGCGTGCGCGATTCGGCGTCCACCGGCCCGGCCAGCAGCGTATTCAACACCTGCCTGGCGCGCAGCACCGGGTCGCGCGACAGCGGCAATTCCACGATAACCGGGACCAGTTCGCCCTCCTGGCCGCGCGAGCCCCAGAACATGTTCACCTTCACCATCGGATCTCCGGTGCTCACCGGCGCCACAGGCAGCAATTCGCGCCGCGCCTGCTCGGCGGTTTTCTCCGTCAGATCTTTCGCCTTATTCACCTGGCGCCGCAGCGCAGGGAAGTACAGCGCCGCGGCAATCACCGCCGCCAGCAGCACGCCTCCCAGCCACACGGTCCACTTCGGGTTCATGGTTGCACGCCCCCGCCGGGACCCGGATTACTCGGGACAACATAAGACGGTCGAAACTCCGCGAGGCCGCGCGCGATGGCCTCCGCCACGCCCGGTACCATGCGGTCCAGTTCCGAGCGCTCCTTCACCGATACGCTGGATATTTCCACCGCAATCGCCGGCGCGGCCGTCGTGCGTAGTTGCCGCACCGGCGCGGTTTGCAGCGTGTCCGGCGAACCTTTAAAGCGTTTCGACAATTCCTGCTGCACCAGGTCGCCCAATTTGTGGCTCAGGCTCAGAAAGGGAGTTTGCGCACGGTCCCACGGAATCAGGCCGGTGATGTTGCTGGGTGCCGGCGCGTCGGGTTCGACGTAGACGCGCGTGGTGCCGGTCAATCCCGTCGAGGCAATATGCATGGTGATAAAGACCGCCCCGCGTTGCGCGTTGGCGCGCGCCGAGCGGTTATCGAACGACGGATCGTCGTTGCCTTCGCGGGTCAGGATCACCTGGAAGCCTTGCGCTTCCAGCGCCCTCTTTGTGGCAAAGGCAAACTGCAGCACTTCATCGCTCTCGCTGATGCCTTCCGTGCCTCGCGCGCCCGGGTCCGTGCCGCCATGAGCGGGGTCGATCACCACTACGTTAAGACCCGTGCGCGGCGCCTGAGCGGACAAGTTGCCGGAGGCTTGTTGTGAGTTGGAAATTCCGGAAGGAGGGGCGGCGTTCGCATTGGCCTGAACCGTTTTTGCCGGGGCGGCAATCGCTCCACCTGTTTGCCAGGGTGTTTCCCACGCAATCGTAACGCCACACAATGCGGCGCCAAGGATGCCGCTGGCCAACAATTGCCTCGCTGTTGGACTGAATCTCACGACCAGCAGGATACCAAATCTCAACGCCATCGTTGTTTAGAAGAAATGGACACAGCGCCGAAGGAGAACTATTTGGAGTGCGGGAGCTCCGCTCCCGCTTTTACGGTGTGTGCCTATCTGCCCATGCTATCGGTTTTCTCGCGGCTGAGACCTCAAAAGCGGCGGCGGAGCCGCTGCGCTCCAAAAAAAAAAGCCCCGGCTCTCACGAGCCGGGGCTTCCAATGATAGCTTTCCTTAATCCGCCGCTGCCCCTTGCGGAGCCGCTTCCGACGCAAACCGCTCCTGGATCTTCCGCGTGGCGTAATACATCGCGAACCCTGCCACCACAATAATCATGCCAAACAGCAACCCGTTCATCCCTAGTATGGTCTCCCGATCGCTCTCCACCAGCGACAGCAGCAGCAATCCCAAGGGGAAGACCCCGCAGGTAACCGCTCCCGCCAGGCCTCCCGGCACACGAAATTCCCGTTTCAACTTAGGCTCCCGAACGCGCAGCACCACCAGAGTCACGAACTCCAGCATCAGCGACGCGCCGTACAACATAATGTCCAGTGTCACCAGCCGCTTGAATCCGAGTCCCAGGCACAGTGCCCAACAGCTCGCCAGCACCACGACAGCGACCCATGGCGTCCCGTTCTTGCCGGTCACCTTCCCGAACGCCTTCGGCAGCATTCCGTCCCTGGCCATCGCGAGCGGCAGCCGCGAGTAACTCATCACCAACGCGTTGAACATGCCAAACGCGCTCATCATCCCACCGATCGTGACCGCGAAGCGCAGCCACTCGAAGCCCATCACTTTACCGCCAAGTTGGCCGGCGATCGCGGCCCACGACCCGTCTTCGGCGAAGGCCGAGGCCGGCATGCCGGTGAAGTACACGGCCACAAACGGCAGAACGTACGTAATCGAAACCAAAATGACCGCGGCGATCATCGCTTTCGGATAAGTCCGCTGCGGCCGCTCGACTTCCTGCGCGATCGTCGAGGCGTTATCCCAGCCCATGTAATTCCACATCGCCACCAGAATTGCGCCGAGCAGGCCAACACCCGCACCGGCCGAGGCCGCATGTACTTCGCCTCCGAACGCGCCCAGCTTCACTGGCGTCAGCACGACGATCAACCCGAACGGCAGCGACAACAGGAAGAACAGCCACAACGACGTGATACCCACCACGCGAATGCCCGCCAGATTCAGCGCGGCGCAGGCCACCACCACGAACAAGCCCGCAAGGATCCCGTGATTCCCCTCGCCAAACCAGGGCGACATTTGCTTCAGGTAAAACACAAAGAGGGTCGGATAAATCGCCATGTCAAAGATACTGGCGGCCAGCGAAAGCCACGCTTCCTGGAACCCCCAGAAATTGCCCAGGCCGCGGCGCACCCACGCGTAGTAGCCGCCTTCGTGCGGCAGCGCGCTGGAAAGTTCGCCGATCATGAACGCCGTCGGCAGGCACCAAAGAACCGGCAGAAACAGCAGCACCAGAATCCCGCGGCCGTAGCCCGCGCCGGAGATAATCGCCTCGGTGCCGTACGTTCCGCCGGACACCATGAAAAACGTGGCGGCAACAAGCGGCCAGAGCGTCAACTTTCCGGCTCTTTTTTTCGCGATGGGAAGTGCTTGGGAAGGAATTTGGGCGGGCAGCGATAAAGTGCTCAATTTTTTTCTCTCGTCCTCCTAAAGTGACTCTCGCTTTCCAATTTCTTGAAGCAAGCTCACCTTTCGAAGAATACATTCTCTGTTCCCCCATGCAAGAAAAAAATGCGCCTCGGCGAAAATTTTTTCGAGCGAGACACCTGTCCTTGGGTACTAGGCGTTTCGTTCCACACCTCGCCGTGGTTCGTGGCCAAAGTTCTCCGCTCCGGCTCAACCCTGCCGTCCGCTCCCACAGGCTGTGATAAACTCCGCGGGTATTTTCCTTATCCCAATCTCCAACGGAGTCATCCGCATGAGGACTTTTCTGGCAGCGTTGTCCGGACTGTATCTTCTGGCAGGTTCCATTACCCTCGCGCAGCAGCCGGCCGCGCCGCGCGCGATCACGGTCGATGACCTCTTCGACGTCAAGGAAGCCCACGAAGCGCAGATCAGCCCGGACGGGCAGCAGATCGCGTTCACCGTCAACTCAGCCTCGCTCAAGGAAGACAAGCCGGAATCGCGCATCTGGATGGTGCCCGCCGCCGGCGGAGACGCCATCCCTCTCACCGCCGAGGGCGTGGCGTCCTCCCACCCGCGCTGGTCGCCCGACGGCAAGTATCTGGCGTTTCTTTCCACCCGCAAGGATGCGGAGGGTAACGACGAGAAGACACAGGTCTACCTCCTCAATCGCCAGGGTGGCGAGGCGCAGCGCGTGACGGACACCATGCAGGATGTGGAAGAGTTCGAATGGGCGCCCGACGCCAAACAACTGGTTTTGATTCTTCGCGATCCGTCGCCGGAAGATCTCGAAGCCGCCGCCAAAAAATTAAAAGGTGGCGACGATGCCGCTGCGAAGAAATCCAAGGCACAGCCTCCCTGGGTTATCGATCGCCTGCAGTTCAAGAACGACAATGTCGGTTATATTGACCGCCGCCGCACCCATTTATACGTCTTCAACCTCCCGGCGAAGATCCAGCGCCAGGTAACGTCCGGCGATTACGACGACTCGCAGCCGGTCTGGTCGCCGGACGGCAAATCTCTCGCCTTCGCCAGCAACCGCACCAAACCCGATCCCGACACCACCTATAACTCCGACATCTGGGTGGTGGCCGCCGACAATACCGATCAGGGTGCCCACCCGCTGCAGATCACCAATTTTCCGGGCCAGAAGGAGCGACCTTCCTGGTCACCCGACGGCAAATGGCTCGCCTACACCGCCACAACTGACCTGAAGCTTTTCTATTACGCCACCAAACACGTCGCGGTCTCTCCCGCGGCGGGCGGCGGGGAAGCGAAGATTCTCACGAAGGCTTTGGACCGCATGGCCAATGAGCCGCGCTTCGCCCCGGATGGCAAGTCCGTCTATTTCCTTGCCGACGATGACGGCACCCAGACCGTGGCTCAGGTCAGCCTTGCCGACGGAAAAATCTCCCGAGCCATCGGCGGGCGGCTTAACGTTGACGGGTATTCGTTTTCGAAGGATGGCACCCTCGCGGCGACCATTTCGACCACCGACCGCCCCTACGAGGTATTCACCATTCCTGGCGGAAAGCTGACCCGGCTGACGCACCTGAACGACGACTGGCTGGCCCAGCACAAAGTGGTCAAGGGCGAATACGTTTCCTTCAAATCCAAGGACGGAACCCTTGTCCACGGCTACCTTTATAAGCCCGTCGATTACGTGCCCGGCCGGAAGGTTCCTACCATTTTGCGTCCCCACGGCGGCCCGGTGGAGGAGTACGAGGACGAGTTCTTTGACATCGCGCAACTTTTCGCGGCCAACGGATACGCGGTGTTGTTGCCCAACCCGCGCGGCTCCTCAGGCTACGGACAGGATTACTGCAAGGCCATCTATGCCGATTGGGGCAATAAGGATTTTCAAGACGACATGGCGTTCGTGGATTTCGCCCTGGCCCAGGGACTCGCGGACCCGGATAAGTTGGGCGTCGGCGGCTGGTCCTACGGAGGAATTTCGACCGATTTCATCATCGGCCAGACCAACCGTTTCAAAGCAGCCATCACCGGCGCGGGCGCGGCCAACTTCACCAGCTTGTGGGGCCACGACGAATACCAGCGCGAATATGTGATCGAGCTGGGATACCCCTGGGAGAACAAGGCCCTTTGGGACCGCATCGCCCCGTTTTACCGGGTGAAGGATATCCTTACGCCCACGCTCTTCGTCGGCGGCAATGTCGATTGCAACGTCCCTGTCCTGGGTGGGGAGCAAATGTACCTATCTCTTAAGGAATTAGGGCGCGAGACGCTGCTGGTCGTTTACCCGGATGAGTATCACGAGTTCAAGACGCCTTCCCATATTAAGGATCTGGACGAGCGCTACCTCGCGTGGTACGCCCACTACGTCAAAGCAGACGGCACCCCCGCCCGGCCGGCACTGGGCAAAGAGAAGCAGCCTGCCGATTGATGACCCCATTTGGAGTGCGGCAGCTCTGCTGCCGCACTCCAGAACGTCCGCGTCCGGAATTGGGTTGGTAGCAAGCCCCAACCACGGACCGGCATCCGTCGGTCTTCTTTAACAA
>DATMMG010000152.1:0-16269 GCA_035569815.1 Candidatus Methylomirabilota bacterium | reverse complement strand
GGCTTCGTAGACCGGATTGTCGCATTGCGGCGGGATGAAGACCTCGTGCAGCGGCAAGCGGAGAGACTCCGCCTGCCGGAGCAGAAGTTCGCGGCGAACGCCGTGCATGCTGATGCGGTCGTAGCCCGCGGTCACGGTGGTGAGCAGGGACGCGATGCGTACGTCGTCCTGCAGGAGCAGCGTGTGCAGGGCGAGGGCGCTGTCTTTGCCGCCGCTCCAGCAGAAGAGGATGGGTTCAGATGGCGGCAAGTAGAGCTCCGGTGTTGAAGACGGGCCGGGCGAGCCCGGCCCCTACAAACGGATTTGCTTCGCGCATCAGTTTTTCCCGGTGAAGGCGTAGCGCAGGCCGAGCATGTAGTAGCGGCCCAGCGCGGGATAGCCGAAGGCGTCCTGGTATTGCTTGTCGAAGAGGTTGATGGCGCGGGCGGTGACGAACAATCCGCGGGTCACGTTGTATTTCACGGCCATGTCGAAGCGGGCGTAGCCGGGATCCTTCGTGGGCTGCGGATCGATGAAATTCGAATCGGTGCGGGCACCGGTGAAGTAGCCGATGAAATTCCAGTTCACGCGGGCGTAGGCGATGTTAAGACCGAATGAGCCGGAATTGACCGGACGGCGAACCAGGTGGTTGCCCGGTTCCAGCGATGGATCGAAAGTGTTGGGGGACTTGAGGACGCGAGAATTGTCGTAGGTGTAATTTCCATTCAAGAAGAGCCACTTGCTGAAACGGAATTCCGAAGTGACGTTTGTGCCGCGGGCGATGGCCAGGTCGGTGTTGAAAAACGTACCCGTTCCAAACGGGCACGATGAAGTGGATCCCCCCGAGGCAAAGCTGACAATGTCGTAAAAACGAGTGTAGAAATAATCGGCGGAAAGTCTCCAGCGGTCAGAGGCGAGTTTCTGATCGAAACCAGTGGTCCAACCCTTGCTGGCTTCGGGCTTGAGATCGGGATTACCCGGAACACAGGGATCAGTTCCGAAGGTCTGATCGAAACGCGGCTCCTTGATGCCCTGGCCGTAGAACGCACGGTACCGCGTGTCGCCGAAAAACCCTTTGCCATAGCGCAGCGCGTAGGAACCACCGACGCGGGGTACAACGCGGGTGCCAAAGCTGCTGTTGGCTTCGACGCGGCCGCCGAAGTCGAGCGTCAGCCGGGAAACCGGCGTGTAGCGGAAGTCGAGATAGCCGGCCTGATTGTTGCGGCGAAGGTGGCCCGGCGAAATAAAGTTGATGCCGCCATTTTCGACTTCGTACTGGTAGCCGGCCGTCGCGATGAATTTGCGCGAGACGTAGCTGGATTGCGGATTGATCGCGGCTCGATTGAAGGTGAGCAGAGAGTCGAAGGGAAATGTGTCGCCCTGATTCGCGAAGCTGTGCTGGCGGGTGTACGAGTCCGTGCCGAGGAGCTGGTGATGCCAGTGGGAACCGGTCGTGAATTCCCAGCGGAGGTTGGAAGAGAAAATTTTCTGGCCGTAGCCCTGGAAGAGATCCGGCGGACCCTGCAGCGTGGGACCGGGGATACCGGCGTCGCTGGTGTTGTTGCGCAAGGTGAGATGAAGCTGGTTGGTGCCGGAGAAGGAATAACCAAAATTTCCGGAGAGGGTGCGATTCACGAAATAGTCGTTCGGACCCTGGCCGTCGGTTTGAAAATACGCGGCCGCCGCGGAGTAATCGAATTTGCCGATCAGCCCGCTGAGATCGCCACCACCCCGCGCGGAAGACAAATTGCCGCCTTCCGAGTAAACGCTGAATGCGGGAACGCGGGTATCACCCCGATGGGTGAAGAGCTGGATGACGCCAGAGACGGCGTCGCTGCCGTATAGGGCGCTTTCGGCGCCGCGGACGATTTCGACTTTATCGATATTTTCCGTGGTGAGGCTGGAGAAATCCACGGCGCTGCCGGGAGGGTTGATGGGCGTGCCGTCCACCAGAACTTTGGTGAAGTTGGAATTGCCACCGTTCAGAAAGACGGAGGTGGTGCCGCCAAAAGGTCCGGTGCGATCGATGGCGATGCCGGTAGAAAATTGCAACAGTTCGGGCAGCGAGGCGGCCTGGCGATCGTCGATGGTTTCGCGGGAGATAACGTCTGTGGGCGCGGTAGTTTGCTGCGCGGTTGACGGAACGGTTTGTCCTGTGACGATCACGCTGGAGGAAAGCGGCTCGAGGTCGAGACGAAGATTCAGGGCACGGGATTCCCCCGGCGCGAAAGTGAGAACAATTTCGCGCGAGGCAAAGGAAGAGTGGGAGAAGCGCAGTCGATAGCGGCCAGCGGGAAGAGACACGGAGTACAAGCCTTCAGTTGAAGAAGTGGCGGAAACGGATTGACCTGCCGAGGAAGAGTCAGGTTGCGCAATGATCAGGACTTCGCCGACGGGCGCCCCGGATGGATCGGTGAGGGTGCCGGAGAGTTTTGCGTTGCTGGTTTGGGATTGCGGTGCGGCTTTGGAGCTGACAGCGGAAACAAGGAATACGACGAGCAAAGAGAGTACGGCGAATATAGTTTTCATGGTTCCTCCGCTCCCTCACGCGCGGGAGCTTGAAGGTTGGCCGGTGCAAAGAGGCTTGCACGGGCTGCAGACTTCGCCGGTCTCCTGGCTTGGCGAAAAGGAACTCTGGTGGGCGTGGCAGGATGAAGCCTGCCGCTACTTCGGGCCGGGCTAAAGCCCGGCCACTACAATGCCCGAAGAGTTCACTCGCTGCCTTCCCGTGGCGGAAATTCGTCACAGTGGCTGGCGAGCACTACATTCGCCTTACAGTCGCGCGGCGGCGACGGTGTTGCACCGTCTTCCCGAGCACGAAGTCCGCGGTTGTTGTGGAGGGGCAAAGCCCGCTACGGGTTAAGGGTGTCGGAGGCACAAGGCCGCCGGGTTGAGGTGGACGATGGAACCTCTACTTATTTGAAAAAAGGGTTACGCGCGGCCGGCCGGAGGGAGTCATTTCCACGGAAAGCGGCGCTTGAAAAACCTGTTCGAGAATCTCGCGCTGGAGAACCGTTGCCGGCGGACCAACACGAAGACATTTTCCTTTTTGCAAAAGCACGACCTGGTCGGCGTATTCGCCCGCAAGGTTCAGCTCGTGGGTGACGACGACCACGGTGTAGCGATTCTGCGCGGCGAGACGCCGCAGGGATTCAAGCAGGTCCACCTGCGCGCCGATATCGAGGTGCAGCGTCGGCTCGTCGAGGAGCAATAGCAGCGGCTGCTGCGCGAGGGCCCGGGCGAGAATGATGCGCTGCTTTTCGCCGCCGGAGACTTTATCCATCCAGCGGTCGGCGAGTTCCGTGGCGCCGACTTGCGCAAGCGCGTTGTTGGCGATGAGGATGTCTTCCTCGGATTCAAAGCGAAGGCCGCCGCCATAGGGATGACGGCCCTGCATCACGAATTCCCAGGCGCGCGACGGGAAAAGCAGGCGGCTTTCCTGCTGAACGAGCGCGATGCGCTGCGCGCGGGTCTTGACGGGAAGCGAATGCGTTTCGAAACCATTCAGGAAAATGCGGCCAGAGAGCGGTTGGAGCGCGCCGGAAATCAATTTAAGAAGCGTGGATTTGCCACTCGCGTTGGGCCCAAGAATGGCGACCAGTTCACCGGGCTTGGCCTGGAAGCTCATCGCCTCAAGCGTGAAGAGCGGTGCTTGTGAAGGATTCGGCGCGTAGGCGTAGCTGACCTGCTCGACGCTCAAGCGTACGTCGGTGCTGGCGCGCGAGACGTCTCCGGGAAGCGGGTGACGCAGCGCGCTGCTCATGCCATTCTCCGGCGGAGGAGATAGATGAAGAAAGGCGCGCCAACCATCGCAGTCACCGCGCCAACGGATAGTTCGGAGGGCGCCACCAAAGTTCTGGCGACCGTATCCGCGACCACAAGCGCAATCGCGCCTCCTAACGCGGAAGCGGGGAGAAGCATGCGGTGGTCGGAACCAAAGATGAGGCGCATCACATGCGGAACCAACAAGCCGACGTAGCCGATCGCGCCGCTGACGGAGACCGCAAGCCCCGTGAGTATGGACGCCGCCAGATACACCACAATGCGCACGCGCGGAACATCCACGCCAAGATGCATGGCTTCTTTTTCACCGGCAAGCAACAAATTCAGATCGGAGGCGGTGGTGTAAATCGCCCCGGCGGCCACCAGGAAGCCGCCCGCCAGTAGATAGAGAAGACTCTTCGGCGGAAGAGTGGAAAGGCTGCCCATCAGCCAGTACGAAGCGCCGCGAAGATTGCTACCGGCAAGCGTGGACATCAGAAAGGTAACGACTGCTGCGAGAAAGGAAGCGGTGATGATTCCGCCGAGCAGTAGAGTGTTGCTGTCCACCTGGCCGTCTCGGCGACCAAGGATATAGACGGCTGCAATCGTGAGGGCCGCGCCGAGAAAGGCTCCGAAGGGAGTAATCAGGCCGGCGTACTCGGGCGGCAGGTTCAGCTGATTTTCAATGATTAGGGCAATGATCGAGCCGACGGCGGCGCCCGTCGAAATTCCAAGGACGTAGGGATCCGCCAGCGGATTTCGGAGCAAAGCCTGGAAGCTGACTCCCGCAACCGAAAGCGATGCTCCCACAACAATTGCCAGCAGAATTCGGGGCAGGCGGATGTTGAGGACGATCAGCACATAGTCGCTGGAAATATTGTTGCTGTGTCCCAGCAGGACTTGAATCAGGTCGTGCGTCAGCCCGTAGAGAGAAACCTGCACGGCGCCGAGCTTCAACGCGAGGATGACCACCGCAAACAAGATCGTCGCAAGAATGCCGCAGCGCATGAGGAGACGCGTCAAGGTCAGCGGGCGCATGCGAGCTCCACCGAAAAAGGTTGTGCGTTGAGTGCCAGGTGAGCCGGCGCAGCCGCAGGAGGATTCAAAGGTACTGGCGCGGGGGTTGAGGGTTTTTCAGGCGCAGGCAGTTCCTGGAATGCCGCGGGATGGAGCTGGCGGGCCAGGTCCTCAATGGCGGAGACGATACGCGGCGCGGGACGATTCACTGCGTCGCTGATGACCGCAAAATGATGATTCCGTACGGCGTCGAGAATATTCCACCCCGGGCGATTGGAGAGAGCTTCAAATTCGCGGGAGCCGGTGTCGGAATGTGACTCGGCAAAGACGAGGTATTCGGGACGAAGGCGCACGACTTCTTCGAGGCTCATTTGCGGCCAGTCCTGCGTGGACTCCACGATGCTGGCGGCATCGGCTTTGCGGAGAGCGTCAGCAATAAACGTGTTTTTGCCAACGGAAATGAGCGGCTCGGTCCAGACAATGAATAAAACGCGGCTTGGAGGAATTGCCTCGAGCCGAGCGTGCAGCGCGGAGAGGCGAGACTGGAGGTCGGCGGTGAGCGTTTTGCCGTTTTCGGGGACGCCGAGGAGGTCGGCGAGTTTCTGGGTGGTGGAGAGAATTTCGTCCACATTGCGCGCGTCGGTGGCGTACGTGGGGATGCCGAGAGTGTCGAGGGCACGGACGGTGTCGAGGCGGTTGATTTCCTTGGTGACTAGAACGAGATCCGGGTGGAGCGCGGCGATTTCCTCGAGATTCGGATTGATGGGGCCTCCAACTTTCCTCTTTTTCTGCGCGTCGGGAGGATAGTCGCAATAGTCGGTATCGCCGACGAGGCGATCCTGGACGCCGAGGGCGTAAAGCGTTTCCGTCAAGCTGGGCGCAAGGGAAACAATGCGAGTGGGGAGTTGCGGCACGCGAATGGTGCGGCCGAATTCGTCAACGACATCGCGCATGGCTGGCGGAGTGGAGGACGAAGGCGCGGGCGCTGAAGACTGGGCGAGGAGAGGCAAGGCGCCGAGCAAAAGCAGGGCGGCGCCAAAAACTTTGGCGCGACGCATGGTGCTGGCGGAACAGTGCTGCACGAATCTCCCTTGACGAAGGTGCCGCGAAAAATATGAAAATAAAAAACCCGGCGAGAAGCCGGGGGTCCGACTGGAGGCGTACCCTCTCGCGAAGTAGGCCCAACCGCGGCGGCATGGGAGGGTAGCCTGGCTCTCGGCGATGAAGCCGAATACAGTGGCGGGACCGCGGCCGAATTACACGGCACTTCCCCACTTCCCCTGCCTGCTGAATGTCGGAATCAGTTTACGAGGCGTGGGAGGGGGTGTCAATCGAGGGTGGAAATTGTAGAGTTTCAGTTCAAGGTTATGGAAACAGACATCCCGCCGCAACGCCCCGCGTAATCGAACCCGATATACAATCGTTAAAGTTCTCGAAATCTGGATGAGCGATGTGCCACCGGAGGCGTTGCGAACATGGCCCCGATACTTCTCTGGCTCGTCATGGTCCTGTGCCTGCTGATTTCCGTCGTCAAGTACGTGATGGGAATCATCCTGAAGCTATCGTTCCCCAGCACAAAAATCCAAAAGGACTACAGCTATCAGCCCAGGGTCAGCGTGCTGATGCCCTGCTTCAACGAGGGCAAGACGGTGTACGAGACCATCGAAAGCATCAGCAAGTGCAACTATCCGAACGAGAAATTCGAAGTGATTGCCCAGGACGACTGCTCCGTCGATGACAGCTATGAGTGGGTGCTCAAAGCCCAGCGCGATTTCACCAACATTCGCATCCGCACCGGCCGGAACACGGTCAACAGCGGAAAGGCGCGTACGGTCTGCAACGCGCTGCAGCACTCCTCCGCCGACATCATCATCTCCATCGATTCGGATTGCATATTCCATGAGGATGCGATTCGTGAATTGACCGCGTGCTTTTCCGAGCCGGGAATCGGGTCGGTGGGCGGCAGGGTGGGAGTGCGGAATCCGAATGACAACATAATCACGGGCATCCAGACGGTGATTTATTTTTCGGCGTTTCAGCTTTACAAAATTCCGGAGAATTGGACGCGGAGCATCTGCTGCATCAGCGGATGCCTGTTTGCCATCCGGCGCGAACTGCTGCTGGAGATCGAGCCGGCGATTCGCGCGCGCCATTGGTTCGGCATTCCGGTGAATCAAGGCGAGGACAGGTTCCTGACTCACCAGACGCTGCTGCGCGGTTACGGGACGTACATCAATAATGACGCCCTTTGCTGGACCACGGTGCCGAACACGCTGTCTGTCCTTTTCAAACAACAACTCCGCTGGCGCCGCAGCATTGTGCGCGACTTTTTCTACACGCTTCGGACACTGCCGCAGCACGTCTGGAAGCTGCATCCGAACACGGTATTCACGCTGGTGCTGACGCCGCTTGGGGCGCTCGTCGCCTTTCTGGTTGCGGTAACGATGCTTTCTTCGGACCCGCTGGCCTGGGCGGGCCCGCTGCCCCTGCTGACGGCGCTTGGAATCGGCGCCTTGCTGACCTGGGTAATCAAGAAATACAGCGCGCGAGAAGCGCTGGCCCATCCGCTGGTATTTGGGGCTTATGTAGCGTGGTCGCTGGTGAGCAGCTTGTTCCTGACGCCGCTGGCCCTCTGCACCATGGATTCCGCAGACTGGGGAACGCGAACCAAAGAAGAAGAGGTGCTTCTTGCCAGCCCTGACCGTTGATACTCCGCCCGCAAAACCAAAGAAAACGCCGCTCCGGCAATCGTTCCACTACAAAGTTGTGATTTCCCTGTATCGCGTATTTGCCATAACCGTGCTGTACCTGGTGCTCGGCGGCATCCTCACTTACGCCTTTGTGATGGGATTTTACGCGGTCAGCAACTCGTGGGTCGCGCCGCTGATTCTTTCCGCTGTCGACGAGAAGAGTCTCGACTTCCGGCAGAAGCTGGTGACCAGCCAGCAGACCATCGAAGACCTGAAGGTGGATTCGCAGAAGCTGGAAAGCGGCATTGCCGAGATGAAAAAGCACCGGGCAGCGCTTCTGGCGCTGGAGCCTCAACTTCAGGCGGCGATAGCCCGCGAGCGAGCGCACAACCGATCCATCGGGCCCAAACTCGCCACGCTCGACACGCAGAAGCAGGCCGACAACCTGAAAACGCAAACAGTCCTCAAGCAACTCAAGGAAGTCGGGTCGAACATCAACAAAGATCTGGCGGCCGGCCTGATCACAAAGGGCGACGCCGCCACCCAGCTGTCCGCGCTGAATCAGGCCGAGACCGCTTACACGGACAGCAAAATAGCCGAGGTACTTCTGACGGACAGCGTCCTGCAGAAGAACACGACGGGTACGGATTCGCTCGACGTGCTGGAAAAGCAGGCAGAGCTGCGCTCCGAAGCCGCCCAGCTCGATGTGGCCATCAACGTCGCCGATAAGCAACTGCAGGAAGAATCGCAACAGATCAGTCGGTTACGGGAAGCCATTCGCACGGCCAAACAAAGCCCCTACTATTTGAACGCATCCGGGGGCCAGACCCTGTATTTCGCTTTTGTCCCGTATGACAATCAGGCCAGCGCGGTCGCCGGGCGTCCCGTTTATGATTGTTATCTGAACATGTTCGCGTGCCGCAAAGTCGGCACAGTAAACCGGGTATTCGCGGGCGAAGAGACAGCCGTTCATCCCATCTTCAAGACCAACATTCGAGGATTCCTGATGCAGATGAATCTCGATCATCCGGAATCCGCAAAGTCCAAGACCGTGTTCCTCGGCCGTAAGCCGCTGTTGTTCTGAGGAGAACCCAATGATCAGGAATCCCTGGAAATCCGCGCTGGCTGCAGGTTTGCTCTGTGCCGCCCCCGCGATCGCGAGAGGCCAGCAGGATCAGCAGGCGTATTGCACGTACGTGATGGAACAGGCGCAGGCGCAACGAAATCTCTTGCGTACGCCGACGGCCACGGCGGGCTTCACGCAACCCGAGACGGGGTTGCCCATGCAACTGGTTGGGGGAGCCACATTGGGGCTCTCCGATGTCAGGAAAGCCGAGCTGACGATGGATGTCGCCCGCAAGAACTGCGAACTCTACAAGGCCACCACGGGAGCGCAGCAGGAAATCCAGTACGCGCTGCCCAGCCTGGAGAAAGCGTCCCTTCTCAACAGGCTCACGCTGATCGAAGAGGCCTCCAGATCACTGGACACGCTGATTGCGCAGACCCTGAAGATGCTGGAGGCCCAGAATGCCACGCAGCTTATGCTCTTCTCGTTGCAGACAACCAAGATGAGGCTGGAGGCCGACCGCGCCGATACCCATTCGAAACTAGCGGCAATTTATGTTCCGCCGCTGGGCGATCAACCGTTGAAGGAACTGGTCGCGCAAAAACAGAACAGCGAAGAGGGTGCGCAGAGGGTCCTGGATAAACTGACCCGGCAGAATAATTGGGATGTCGCGCTCACCGTCGGCGTCCATCAACAGGTGAATCCGGTTGCCCAGGGTGCGCAGCCGTATGGGCAGGTCTCCGTCAGCTACAATCTCGCCAGCCGGTCCATCAACAGACATCTGGATCGCGCCGTCGAAGCGCACAACGAATGGAAGAAAGTGGAAGAGAGCGACGTTGCACGGCAGATGGAGGTGCTTCGGCAACAGTTGGCGGATTGCGTTATGGTGCAGGAGGCTAAGCTCAAGTCCCTTGAGGAAGAAACCAAACAGATCGACAAGAATCTTCAGTTGGTGGCCGCGCCGGACACTTCCGCGGCGTTCGATTTCCGCAACCAACTGGCCGCCACCCAACTCCTTCTGCAAATCGAGACCGCCGATGCAAGCTTCCGAATTGGCCGCCTGCGCGAGTACGTCGCAAAAAATTACTGAGTGATTGGCCCTCGAGTCCGGCATGGGAGGACGGGCCGGCTCTCGCCTATGAGGCCGAATGCGGTGGCGGGAACGGGGCCGAATTTCACGGCACTTCCCCACTCCCTTGCCTGCTTGATCTCCAAATCAGTTTACGGGGTCAATTCGATTTTAATTTCTGCTGGGCGATCCACCTGTCGGTGCGGGCCTCGAGCATATCCAGAGGCAGAGTTCCGCCATCCAGCATCTCGTCGTGGAAAGCGCGGATGTCGAACTTGCCGCCCAATTCCTTCCGGGCACGCTCTCGGAGTTCTCGAAATTTGAGTTGGCCCAGTTTGTAGCTGAGGGCCTGCGCGGGCCAGGCGATGTAACGGTCCGTTTCGGATTGGATGGTGGGCTCGTCGACGGCGCCTGATTTGCGAAAGAAATCGACGACCTGATCACGCGTCCAGCCTTTTGAGTGAATTCCCGTGTCAACGACGAGCCGCACGGCGCGGAATAGTTCGCTGGAAAGCCGGCCGTAATCCGAGACCGGGTCCTGATAAAATCCAACCTCTTTGCCAAGCTGTTCCGCGTAGAGCGCCCAGCCTTCGGTGTACGCATTGAAGCCCAGACCGTGAAGGCGGAACTTCGGCAGGCCGGTGAGTTGCTGTTGCACGGACAACTGCATGTGGTGGCCGGGAACGCCCTCGTGGTAGGCGATTGCTTCGTCGTCAATCAGGGAACGCTCGGCAAAATTGGATGTGGCGACAACGACGCGGCCGGGACGCTTGCCGTCCGGCGTCCCGGTGACGTAGTGAGTGGCGGCAGCGGCCTGGAAGGCAGGGATGGCTTCGACGGTCACGGGAGATTTGGGAAGCAGGGTAAAGAGTTCACTCAGCTTCGGCTGCATCTGGTCAATGTAGTGGCGAAAATCCTCGAGGATTTGATCCGCGGAGGTGGGCACGTACTTCGGATTGGTTTTCAGGGAGGCGCGGAAAGAGGCAAGGTCCGCAAAGCCCTGTTTTTTGGCGATTAAGGTCATCTCGGCCTGAATGCGATCGATTTCGCGGAGACCGAGTTGATGGATTTCGTCCGCGGTCATGTGAGTGGTGGTGCGGCCATAGATGTCGTTCTGGTAGCGCTTCTCGCCATCGGGAAGAGAGGTAACGGCGAGGGTGGTGCGGCCCAACGGGGCGTATTCGGTGCGAAGAAAAGCGGCGAAGGTTTTGTAGGCGGGGAGAACGTCGGTATTTATGGCGTCGGTGATTTGTTGCGTCAGGCGCTTCTGATCTTCCGGTGAAATTCCGGCAGGGTACTTCTTGGTGGGGAGCAGGAACGGGTCGGCATCAATAATGCCCTGGCACTGAACGGGCAACTTTTCGAGAAGGAATCGCACGGGCATCAGTTTGTCGCTCATGCCGGCGCGGAGAACTTCGGTGGTCTGCGCGAAGGCATGGGGAATCTGGTGCAAGCGGGCGATGTAGTCTTCGTAGTGCTTCACCGAATCGAGGGGAACGGAGAGCGGCAGATCCGCAAGAGAGGTGTGGATGCCGTTCTGCTGATTGATTGGCATCTCGTATTCCTTCAGGTCGAAGTCCGCAATGCGCTGCTGAAGGACGCGGACCAAAAGGTCGTGGGATAGCTGATCCTGATCGGAAAAACCGGTAGTGGGAATCGCCTGGAGCCGGCCAAGGAACGTAGTATTTGTCTGATTGCGCTGAACAATGGCCGCGAGAGAGTACTCGGCAAGCTTGTCGTTGTAGCGATAGTCGCCGAAAGCGGTGGCGCGCTCCGGGAAATTGCGGAGGTCGGATTCGTATTGCTCCTCGAATAGGGTGTTCTGCGCGGCGAGACGGTCCGCAACGGGTTTGAGATCCTGGGCGAAGGCCGAACCAGAAAATGCAAGAGTCATAATCAGAATTATGTGAAATCGCATGTGTGGGAGAGTAACAAAGTTGACAAGTTTTTTGAACGAAGAAATGAGAAATCGAGTAGCGAGGAAATCGCAAGCTAACGGTTTTTCCAGTTGGGCTTGCGCTTTTCGCTGAGGGCGCGGAGGCCTTCCTGGGAATCCTCGAGGCGGTACAGTTCGTTGAGGAAGATGTTCATGGAATTACGCAGGCCGTCGCGAAGAGAAAGGCCCATGCCGCCGAGAATCGCTTTCTTGGCCATGGTGAGAACCGGGCCGGAGTGGCCGGCGATCCGCGCGCAAAGCTCGTTGACGGTGGATTCGAGCTGGGCTTCGGGAACGAGGCGATTGACGATGCCGAGATCGAGCGCGCGTTCGGCGGTGACGGGTTCACCGAGGAGCACGAGTTCGAGCGCGACTTTAGGACCGACGAGAAACGGAAGAATGGTGGACGCGAGCGGCGGAAAAACACCGAGCGTGATTTCGGGCTGCGCGAAGCGGGCCCTCGGAGTTGCGATGACCAGATCGCCAAACGCGGCGAGCTCCGCGCCGCCGCCGATGGCCGGGCCGTTAACAACGCAAACGACGGGCTTCGCGGTTTCAAGAATGCCAAGGAAGACGGAGTGAAAAGCATCGAGCATTTGAAATACCCGCTCAGTGGTATATTCGCCGACGTCAATCCCGCCGCAGAACACCTTGCAAGCGGAATCGAGGACGATGAGCTTCACGTCGGGGCGCTCGCCAGCATGAGCGATGCCATCAATCAGTTCGCGGAGCATGTATTCATTGAGGAGGTTGTGGTCGGGGCGATTCAGGGTCATGCGCGCGACGCCGGCTTCGAGATGGAATTTCACGAATTGAAAATCGGTGGGATTGCGGCGGGTGGGATCGGTGCGAACCTCGACGTTGCGGTCGGCCAGAGTGGTGCGGCGTGCTTCCACGGGAGTTTCTCCTTCCAGAATGGGTCCAAAGCGGATGGTAGCATGCGACGATGTGCGGGATTGGGCGGCTGCAGGGTGAGTTGCGCAAAGAGTTTGCTGGCCGAAGAGACGGCTGGAGGCGCGGCGCGCGACCACGCTGGAGGTGGGAACAAAGGAGAATAACGGGCGGCTGGTGGACTACACTATCGGGACGATGAATGGTGGAACGGTTTTGAAATTCGGCGGTTTGCCAACGGCGTATGCCCTGCGGTTGAAAGAAAGCGTGGGGCTGGATGGGTTTCCTGAGGCGGGCTTCTGGGAGAGAGCGCCGGCGATTCGATTTGAAGGCGATTGGCGGGGCGAGCAAAGCGACCCGCAGCGCGCGACCGAGGTGCGTCTGCTTTGGAACGAGCAGATGTTGTATATGCGGTTTGTCTGTCACTATCGCGAGCTGCATGTTTTCCCTGATGCGCGGGCCGATGGATGGCGCGACGAATTGTGGGAGCGCGACGTGGCAGAAGCGTTTCTGCAGCCGGACACGAGGGATGCACGGATCTACAAGGAACTGGAAGTCAGCCCGAACGGTTTCTGGATTGATTTGGATATCGCGCATGGCAAAAAAGAGGAGATGCGCAGCGGATTGCGGCGGCGCGTTGTGGCGGATGCGACGGCGCGAATTTGGACAGCGGAACTGGCCATGCCAATGCGGAGTCTGACGTCGGAATTTGATCCGAAGCGTAGCTGGCGCGCAAATTTTTTCAGAGTGGAAGGGAAAGTGGAGCCGAGATTTTATTCGGCGTGGAGCCCGACGTTGACGCCTGCTCCGAATTTCCATGTGCCGGAGGCATTTGGGCGTCTAGTGTTTCGCGATGGGGAGTAGGAGGAGAGCCGTGATTTGTGGTTTGCGTTTCGTGTCGGGTGAGGAAGACCCCAGGTGCATCACCGGCACCTGGGGCACCCAGTTTCGTGGATTAGCTTTGTTGACCATGATCGCCGGAATGGCGATCGGAATTTCGCTGCGGGCGCAAGGGAGCGCGAACCCGGATGCGCCGGCGGTGACGAAAGTGGAACCTCCAAACTGGTGGGTGGGCCTGACGCCGGACGTGATGCTGCTGCTTTCCGGAAAGAATTTGCGGGCAACGCATGTGAGTTGCAATCTTCGCGACGTGGTGGTCAGCCGGACGGAGTCCAGCGGCGACGGCAATTACCTGTTCGTGTGGCTGAAACTGGGGCCGGAGCTGCACAGCGGCACCACGGTTTGCCGGCTTTCGACGGCCCACGGGGAGACCACGTTTGAACTGCCGATTGCGGCGCGGCAGCAGACCCTGGGACGAAATCAGGGGATTTCGCTGGACGATGTGATTTACCTGATCATGCCGGACCGCTTTGCCAACGGCGACCCGCTGAACGACGAACCGACGGAATTTCCAGGGTCGCACGATCGGAGCAAGCCGCGGGCGTTTCACGGCGGCGATTTGCGCGGCGTAGAGCAGCATCTGGATTATCTGAAAGAACTGGGAGCGACCACGCTGTGGCTAACTCCGATTGTGAAAAATGGATCGACGCAGGATTATCACGGCTATGGCGCGGTGGATTTGTACGCCGTGGATCCGCACCTGGGCACGCTGGCGGATTATCAGGAATTGATCCAGGCGGCACACAAACAGCACATGAAGGTTTTATTTGACGTGGTGCCGAATCACGTCGGGCCGCGGCATCCCTGGGTCGCGCATCCGCCGATGCCGGACTGGTTCCACGGAACGCTGGAGCACCATTTGACGGCCGCTTCGCCGTTGAAGGGATCGTTCTACGGATTGCCTGAGAAAAAAGAAATCACAAATGATGCGTTCGAATCGCTGGTGGACCCGCACACTCCTCCGCAGTTGCGGCGGAGCTTGACCGAGGGATGGTTCGCGGGAATTTTGCCGGACATGAACACGGAGAATCCGGTTGTAGTCGAATACCTGGCACAGAACAGCATCTGGTGGGCGGAATCAACGGGACTCGACGGCTACCGCATTGACACCTTTCCGTATGTGTCGCGGGAGTTCTGGGAGAAGTGGCACACCGCCCTGCGGCGGCTTTATCCGCGGCTTTCGACGATCGGCGAGGTGTTTCATCCGGACCCGACGGTGACTTCTTTCTATCAAGGCGGCAGAAAAGGGTGGGACGGAATCGATACGCAATTGACGGCGCCGTTTGATTTCCCGCTCTATTTCACGCTGCGCGACGTTTTGCTGAATGGCGCGCCGGTGGGAAAACTGGCGAATATTCTGCGGCAGGATTCACTCTACCCGCACCCGGAGTTTCTGGTGCCTTTTTTCGGAAATCACGATACAACCCGCATCGCAGGAACGGTTCAGGGTACGCCGGCGCGTTTGAAACTTGCTTTCGGATTGATTTTTACTGTGCGCGGAATCCCCGAACTTTATTATGGCGACGAAATCGGCCTGCCAGGGGGACGCGATCCGGATAATCGCCGCGACTTTCCAGGGGGCTGGACAGAGGATGCGCGGAACGCGTTCACGAAAATTGGGCGCACCTTGGAACAGGAAGAGATCCATTCTTACGTAAGCGCGCTTCTGTCGATGAGGACGCAGCACCCTGCGTTGCGCCGAGGAAAATTGTGGAGCCTGGCTTCGGATGACACGACGTACGTATTCCTGCGGGAAACGGACGAGGAGAGGATCGTGGTGGTGTTTCATGCGGGCGGGAGGGCACGGGAGATTACCGTGCCGGTGCAGGACTCTCCCGCGGAGCATGCGGCGAACGCGACCGTGATTTTTGGAACGGGACAAGCGGAAATGGCCGGAAAGTCGATGAAACTGCGCGTGCCCGCGGAAAGCGTCAGCATGTTTTTGCTGCAATAACCCGGATTCCGCCGGAAGTAAATAAATTACGTGGAATTGACAGGCAGGAAAGTGGGCTTCGCCGGGCAGGTAGCCTATGATTGATGCTGGCCGTCTATCGAGAAAGCAGCTAGGCGGCTGAGCTGAACTTTTTCAGACTCCGCGCAAACTCAAACCGGGAGACGAAGATGAAGAAGTTTTTTATGCTTTTGGCGCTTTTGGGGACGACGATGATGGCAGCGGAGAAAACTGTGTACGACTTTACGTTGAGCTCGATTGAAGGGCAAGCAACGCCGCTCGGTTCATTCAAGGGCAAAGTGGTGCTGCTGGTGAATGTCGCCAGCCGCTGCGGATTTACGCCGCAATACGCGGGGCTCGAAGCGCTCTATGAAAAATACAAGGACCGCGGCTTCGTGATCGTTGGCATTCCGGCGAATAATTTCGGCGCGCAGGAGCCGGGCACGAATCAGGAAATCAAGACATTCTGCACCTCGAAATATCACGTGACGTTTCCGATGATGGCGAAGGTCTCCGTGAAGGGCGACGACATCACGCCGCTTTACGCGTTCCTGACGGATAAGACGGCGAACCCGAAAACGGGCGGCGAGATCGGCTGGAACTTCACCAAGTTCCTGATTGGCCCGGACGGCAAAGTGCTTGCGCGGTTCGATTCGGAAGTGGAGCCGGATGCGAAGGATTTGACTTCGACAATCGAGAAGGCCCTCAGCAATCTAAAGTAGTGGCTGAAGTAGCGGCCGCGCGGGCGGCGGTTCGACGCATGGCGATTCTTTCCCTCCAAAACGTCAGCAAAGAATATGCAAGCGACGGCCAGAGCGTTCGCGCGCTGGAGGGAGTCACTTTGGACGTGAGCGCGGGTGAGTTCGTCGCGCTGGTTGGGCGGAGCGGCTGCGGAAAATCAACGCTGCTGCACCTGGCGGGCGCGATGGATTTCCCGACGTCGGGAACGGTGCTGATTGAGGACCGATCGACATCGGATTTAAATGACGCGCAGCAAACGGAATTGCG
>DATMMG010000151.1:0-5352 GCA_035569815.1 Candidatus Methylomirabilota bacterium | reverse complement strand
GCAGGTTTTGCCGCGCTGCTGGTCCTCGGCTTTTTTCTCTATCGCCCACTGATGAGAGGGCGCTCGGTCCGTTTCCGACGGCGGCTGGCTCGACTGAGACACGCGCTGCGTGCCGTTTCGGGGGCGCCGCACATCCTGCTGATGGCATGGCTGCTTGGAACAGCGATTCAAACGACATTCCTGGTGCTTACCGCAAAGCTGGCCGAATCGTGCGGTCTGACCTTGCCACTGCGCGATTGGTTTTTCGCCTGGCCGTTGGCAAAGTTGGCGGCGGTTCTGCCGCTCACGCAAGGGGGAATTGGTGTACGCGAGGCGGCACTGGTTGGGCTGCTGTCTCCATTTGGAGCAGCGCCGCATCTCGTGCTCGCGGCGGGATTGGTGTGGGAGGCGGTAGTAATTTCCGGGGGCCTCGTGGCAGGGCTCGGAGCGTTCACGCTGGGACGTGAAAAATAGAAACGCCAGTACATGCGAAGCGTGGGGAATATTAAATTTTCTTGACTTCAACCATTCACTAACAAATACTGAGTTCCCTTCCGTAAGCAGCACGTTTTTCCGTCGGGCTGAATCTCCCAACCGACAAGTGTTCCTTCCGCGTGCCGCTGACCATGACTGAATTTTTCTGGAAATGGCGTATTCCTGCGCAGACTGTTCCGTGACGCCTCGCGGCGGCGGGAGAAATCTCTCGATACTTGCAGGTCAATACTCTCTTCCAGTTTCCAGGCAATGGTTCTTATGAGGTTTGCCATGGGCCCGATGACCATCGAATCGAAAACTTCCAACATTGTGGCGCGTGCGGTGCGAGTGCTTCTTCTTGGGGAAGACTCCTTGGAAGCGGCAAGGATTCTGCGCGAATTGAAAGACGCAGGTCTGGCGATCGCGCCGAGCATAGCCAGAAATCAGGTGGAGTTCGGGAACGCCCTGAGCACCGGAAAATTCGATGCCGTAATTTCCGCTGGGAATACCCCGGATAGTGACGGCCTGGAAGCCCTGCGAATGCTGCGGGCGGGCGGCCACGATATTCCATTCGTCCTGGTGACGGGGGCTTCAGACGAAAAAGCGGCGGCCGAGTGCATCCGATGGGGAGCGAACGACTATGTTCTGAAAGATTCTTTAGGACGGCTTCCTTTCTCATTGAGGAGGGCCCTGAGCGAGCACCAGTTGCTGGAGGAATCGGTGCAGATGCGCGCATCACTGCGGAAAAGTGAAACACATTCGCGCGACCTGACGGAGAATTCAATTTACGGAGTCTTTAAGGCGGGGTCCGACGGCACGTTTTACTCGGGCAATGAGACGCTGTTGAAAATTCTGGCTTGCTCTAATTTCTCCGAAGTGCAAGCCCTGAATCTGGCGAACGACGTGTTTCGCTATCCCGAAACCTTCACGAGACTCCTGGCCGATTCCCGCGAGAGGCGGGTGGTGCACAACGTGGAGACCGAATGGCGCCGTCGTGACGGAGGATTCGTTTCCGTAAGGCTTCATCTCCGCTGCATTTCCTCTCCCGGCACTCTCGATGGCCTTGAGGGCATCGTTGAGGACGTTACCGAGGTGCGCGCTCTGGAACACCAGCTTCAGCAAGCGCAAAAATTCGAAACCATCGGGCAACTTGCCGGCGGCATTGCACATGACTTCAACAACGTGCTGGGCGCGGTTCTGGGTTGGGCGGAGATTGGTTACGAACAAAGCCGCGAGCACCCGCAAATAGCTGAATATTTCGCGCACATCCGCCAACAGGCGGATCGGGCCGCCGCGCTGACGCGGGAATTACTCACGTTTGCCCGGCGCCAGCCGCTGCAGCAACGCCCTGTACAGCTGAACCAGATCGTCGAAATCCTGATGAGCTTTCTGGACAAGGTCATCGGGAAAGACATCGAGATCAAAGTGCTGGCGGGGAGCTTGCAACCCGTGAAAGCAGAGCCCGCGCAAATGGAACAGGTGCTGATGAACATCTGCCTGAACGCGCGCGATGCCATGCCAGACGGCGGAGTGCTGAAAATTGAAACCGAAATGATCGTCCTGGACGATTCTTTCTGTCATTTTTACCCCGGCGTGATCGCCGGAACCTACGTGGTTCTTTCCGTTTCCGACACCGGCGGGGGGATGAGTCCGGAAGTGCGCGACCGCATCTTCGAGCCTTTTTTCACCACGAAAGAGAAAGTAAAAGGCTCGGGAATGGGGCTGGCGACAGTCTACGGAATCGTGCGACAGCACGGCGGGTTCGTTCACGTCTACAGCGAACCAGGGCAGGGCACCCTGTTCCATGTGTACCTTCCGGTGATGGAAAACGCCGTCTCGGAGTCCGCACCCGGAACGGCAAACCAAAATAAAGTGAAGAATCTTCAGGGATCGGAAACTATCCTGTTCGCCGAAGATCATGATTCGATCCGGGAAATGACACGGCAGTCGTTGACACGGCTTGGTTACCAGGTTCTGGCTGCGGCGGATGGGCGGCAGGCGCTTCGCCTGGCAGAGTTGGAGCGGCCCGATCTAGCCGTACTGGACGTCGTAATGCCGCATATGGGTGGAGCAGCGACGGCGACGCAGCTTCTGCGACACATGCCGGGATTGCCGATTCTGTTTACCAGCGGCTGTTCGGAGAACGCCAACAACGCCGTCGCCCAGGTGCCCGGATCCCACTATCTGCAAAAGCCGTACGGCCCAACATCGCTGGCAAGTACAATCCGGGACATCCTGGATAGCTGATGGCCCGCATCAGTTCGTCCGCATTAAAACGATGATTCCTGAGTATCGTCCTTTTTTGATTGACACCCGCCGTTCCCAGTGTTAGAAAACCCGAAAGACAAGCCCTCTGGTGGTGAGTCTCTTTCGCGATGGCAGTCGCGAACCGCGAGTGAGATGCAGGCCTGCCTGGCAGGGCAGGCGCTGCTGTTTTCCGCCAAAGGGTTTGGAATGCAACACCCACCCCACCCCGGGAGGCGGAAACCGTAAGTTTTCGCCTCCTTTTTTGTTCTCACGCCACATTCCTTATACTGGTTCTCGACCTGCATGAGGGTGATTCTATTCCATGGCTGACGCCACCGAACCGCTCCTGGAACTCCGGAATGTTTCCGTCGTGCGGGGAGAGAACCTGGCCCTCGACCGGATTTCGCTCCGCATCGAACAGGGCGAGCACGTTTGCATCCTGGGGCCCAATGGCTGCGGCAAATCCACATTAATCAAAACGTTGACGCGGGAATGCTATCCGATCGCGCGCGAAGATTCCTCGATCCGGATTCTGGGGCGCGAGCTTTGGAATATCTTCGAATTGCGCTCGCTTCTGGGAATTGTCTCGCCGGACCTGCTGGCGGCGTGCACCACGGACGCAACAGGATTGGACGTGGTGCTCTCCGGATTCTTCAGCAGCACGCGGATCTTTCCCAATCATCAGCCGCAGGAGGAACACCGGGGGCGCGCCGAGACGGCGCTGGCGCGGCTGGGCATCGCGCATCTGGCGAAACGGCCGCTGGCGGAAATGTCGTCTGGGGAAGCGAAGCGCACTCTGATCGCCCGGGCGCTGGTGCACGAGCCGCAGACTTTGCTTTTTGACGAGCCGGGCAGCGCCCTGGACATCGCGGGGCAATTGGAATTGAGAGAGACGATGCGAGAACTTGCGCGGGCCGGGTTGGGGATTCTGCTGGTTACCCACCACGTATCGGAAATTATTCCGGAGATCGAACGGGTGGTGTTGCTGCAAAGCGGGCGAATTCTTGCCAATGGCGCAAAAGAAAAAGTGCTCACCGATGAAACGCTTTCCCGTCTCTTCGGCGTATCCGTGCGGTTGTTTCGGGAAGAAAGCTATTTTTATCTTCACGCGTAATAGCGCATCCGCCTGTTATTTCCCCGCAATGCTGTCGGCAATGTCCGCGGCGATCGGAATGCGCACCGTTTCGTGCTGGTAGGCCTTCACCATCAGGAAAATCCAGAGGACGAAGCCAAGGAGTCCGAGGAGCGCCTGGATTCCCCAGCCCAAGAAGTGGGTCATGAAAAGGAGCCCGATGCGGATGATGGTCAAACCGCCAAAGACCGCGATGGACTGGGCGGCATGGAATTTAACCCATGGCCGCTTGTCAATCAGCAGGAAGATGAGCCCAGTCACCCAACCGAGCGCGTAGCACAGCAGGCCAGCAACATTTTCGGCAAGGCCTTCGCTGCTCGCGGCGAGTGGTGCCGCAACGGGTGTAGCGCCTGCGCTTTGGCTAGCACCGCACTGTGGGCAGAAAGCCGCGGCGCCGATGTCCCGACCGCACGATTTACAGAAGGCCATGGAGAGTACCTCCGCAAGAAAACGTTGGCGGGAGCGTAACAAAGCCACACTGCGTCCGCAACGAATTTTCTTCCTTCCAATCGAAGCGTAGTTTTGCGTTTAAGCGCTAGGCGGAGGGGTTCGGATGCGGAAAATCTTCCGCTGCCGCGGAAGCGGTGGGAAAGATGGCGATAACCTTATCCACTTTCGTCAACTTCAGGCTCGAATCGATCATGCCGTTGCAGCCGGCGAGCCGCAACATGCCGCCGGCATTCTTCAACTTAGAGTAGCAGCGCACGACTGTCCCAATGGCGGCGCTATCGATGTGGGTGATGCCAGTGAAGTCAAAGATGGCGCGCGTCTGGTTGCCCCGAAGAAGATCCTCCACTTCCTGCTCGACGCGGCGGCAGTCCGGCCCGGTGTGAATGCTCCCGCGCAACGTCAGCACCGCGATGCCGTCCTTGAGCTGCCCTTTGGTGATTTCGAGAATCACGTTATCAACTCCCTCCAAACGAGAAAATTCTGCCTGGCCCGCGAAGCAGGACCCGGTGATTACGAGGCAATCGTTGGCTCGTCGCTTTCATACGGGAACTGACGAATCAGGCGCACGCAATCCACCAGGGCATTGAAGACGGTGTTTCCCCAGCCGCACGGCACGAACGACGCGGTCTTCTGATTCACCGGCTTGTCCGCTTCGGCGAAGAAACGCAGCCGCTGCCCCGGAGGCGGCGCGGCAAACTCTTTCACCGTGATGCGGAAAGGGATATCACCGCCGGGTTGGCGCTTCATAATGGAAAAAAAGTGAAGCTGTGCGAGCTGCTCCGCGGGATTTTCCTGCGCAAATTGCCAATCGTTCATCCGTCGATTCCTCGGGTGGGGTAGCTCTCCGGCTCGGGAGGCAGTCAGAGTGTGGCGATGTTAGGCCAGCGCCTCGAGTAAGTCAACGCGAAGGCGAACGAGGGGCAACGCCAGTTCAGAATCGGCCAGTGATTGCCTGTACTAACAAAAGTGCTCCGATACCTGCCAAGCCGACGTAAAGGTACTTAAAGAATGCATCGCCATGAAGCCGGTGATTGATCACCCTGCCGAGATACACCCCCAGGAAAGTGACC
>DATMMG010000150.1:0-21135 GCA_035569815.1 Candidatus Methylomirabilota bacterium | reverse complement strand
CCGCTGGCGGCCAGGATAATGCCCGCAAAAAAGAGGTTCTTGTTCATGGGCAGAGTCTGACAGGTGCCCCAAAGCCCGTCCAAGCAACAATCCTAATCGGACATTAGCCTGCCTTATCGCCCGGAGCCACCCGGCCGGCCGTTTCTCTTTAACCCTGACGAAAGCGCGCGCACCCGTTCGATGGCAAAGCTGCGAAAGCACCCCGCCGGCCCTTGCGGCATCGGGCCGGTTCGCCGCGCGAGCGAAAAACTTCGCGTCACGCGCAGGCCCGGAACCTCCACGATCTTCAGAATGCCGAGCTCCAGCTCCTTGGCGATTGCCCAGCGCGACACAAAACCGACGCCGAGCCCCGCTTCGACAGCCGACTTTATGGCTTCGCTGGAATCCAAAGCCATGACGCCCGCAAAGTTTTTTGTCTTTATGCCCGCTTTTCCAAGGGCCAGTTCGATCACGCGGCGCGATCCGGATCCCTGTTCCCGCATCAAAAGATTGGTGGAGCGCAGATCTTCGCGGGTTAACCGATCCATTTCCGCGCTTGCAGGCGCGATCAACACCATTTCGTCTTCCAGGAACGGCTCGGTGCGCACCTCGCGATGCCGCGCCGGCCCTTCGATCAGCCCCAGTGCGATCACGCCGTCCAGGAGCAGTTGCACCACCAGTTCTGTGTTGCCGCTTTGCAGCGAGAGCCGCACGCGGGGATTTTCCAGCAGAAAAGCGCCGATCAGGCGGGGGAGAACGTATTGCGCAATCGTCGTCGAAGCTCCCAGAGACAATTCGCCGGACAGATGGCCTTCACCGTCGGCGATTTCCTGCTCCGCCTGGGCGACCAGCGCCTCCATGCGTTTCGCGTAGCGCAGCAGGCGGCTTCCTTGCGCGGTTAGAAATATTTGGTTTCCTCTACGGTCGAACAGGCGCACCCCGAGATCTTCTTCGAGGGCCTTGATCTGCAGGGTCACCGCCGGCTGCGTGATGAAGAGATGCTCCGCGGCCTTGCGAAAACTTAAATGCTGCGCCACGGTACGAAACACTTTTAGACGGAAATTTTCAAGTTGCGCCACGCCCCACATTATCCACACAACCGCCGCAGGACGCACCAAGAGCTTGCCACGCGGGGCGCCAACAAGTTGTTAGCGCTGCGTGGAACTGGCCTTTTGATCCTTCACTTGCAAGTCGTTCACGACCTGCCTCACGTTGGGCACTCCCGCGGCAACTTTCTCGGCGCGGTCGCGCTTGAACTGGGAGCTGACTTCGCCGGTCAGAGTGACTACAGCGCTCTTAACAGCGTATTTCACAAGATCGTGCATCGCGTTCTGGATGAGCGCCGCGTCCAGGTTTTTCTCGATGCCGGAATCCAGATCGGAATTCACCGCCTTGGCGTCGCTTTCCCCGCCGATGGGAATCACGGCGATCTGATCGGCGACGACCTGGGAACCGGCGAGGGACTTCGCCAGGTACTCGGCCTGCGACCTGTCGTTCTCGCTGACGGCTTTTCCGCCGAGCGTCACGATTCCCTTTTCGCGGTCCTGGCTCACGGAGACGCTCTTGAAGCCGGCGTCATCGAGCGATTTGCGAATGCTGCTCGTGACATCGGGTGAAGCGGACGTGCCGGAGCATCCGGCAAGAATGCCAACGGCGAGTATCGTAATGACATTTGCAGACAATCGAAGCATTTTCATTGGGAACTCCCTTTGCTGAACTGGAATCCGAATTTCACCTGCCGCTGGGGGGCGATTAGTGCGTGATGCCCTTGCAGTTCGAGTGATTGCAGCGGCAATCGATGTCCGGCACTTTTTCCATGGCCTCGCATTCGACGCTGCAGTACTTGCCCGAGCCAGCCGGGCACGAACAAACCGGATGCGCGCACTTCGGTCCGAGTGCAGCGTTCATTGCATTTCCAATATTCTGGGTTGCCATTTCTTTTCTCCTGTCTTCAGATGCAGCCTGCCTGAAGTCCGCTTTTCCAAAACGGCTCTCGATTCGTTCTTTCTGTAACCCTCTCGGGGGAGTTTCAGACCTTAAGAGTGTGCCGCCTGTGGCTCGCGGACCAACTCCTCAAACAGCGTCCGAAAATGGATCATGGCTTTTCGCAAGTCTTCCGTGCTGGCCTCGCCGCGCGTTTGGCGCATAGCACCCTGATGAGCCGCCCGGTAATTGTCGAGAACGAGCGGATGGTCCACGGAGATATCTGCTGCACGCTGTTCAAAGTCGCTCATCGGATAACCGCGAGTGGACATGACATCGCCCAACAGCTTGTCGGCTTCGGTAACGGCAATTCCGGGGCCGTCGACGAACTGCGCCTGAACCCTGGCCCAGGAGTCGATGAAGCGGGCACGATCTGCCGGTGCGAGCGGTTGGATGTGCAAGTTGTCGACGCGTTCGGTGCGCTTTTCGAGCGACGATTCCGCTTGACGACGGCTGCCGCCGGCTCTCACCGTGCGGTTATATTCCGCGCTGCCAAACTGCGCTTGCAATCTTTGTGTCTTTCGCTTTTGAGCGAACGCCCAAATCGCGATTCCGGCGGACAACAGCAGAATGACTGCGACCAGCATTAGTACTTGGGTCGGGCCTATTTCCGAGAAATTCATAAACTTTCTCCTGTTCTTGCGAGCGGAGGGGCAAGCCGATTCGTTCCTGTCGCCTTAGCGCCACCGTGGGCACCATAGTAGGCACGCACAATGCCCCATTTCTGTACACATAGAGACACATTTAAGGCTTACTGTTGGATTCTGGTCTCCAGCGGGACTTCGCCTGTGCGGAAATCCACACTGGATGAGACAAAAGGGGCGGCCCGCGAAACGGCGTTACAAACTTCGCGGCGATCAGGTAGGCACTATTCAGCCGGACAAACTCAATTTAATTGGAAGCTGCCGTGCGGCTGCGGCTGGCGGGGTTGGCGAACGAGAACCGGAAAAACCGGGTGTCGCAATGCTCGCAACGAAACGGCCTGAGGAAAACCTTGCCCAAGATTCCTTTTTCCAGGAGCCCCTTACGCCTTGATGGATGGATGCGTTTACCGCCACATTCTGGACATTGCATAATGGCAACTCTCCGGATGCAAAATTGGCATCCCAAGCTGCCAAGTAAGCTTCTCCCGCCGAGGAGCGCATCGTCTGTCTCCTTTTGAACACTACGAACTGACCAATTCCGTCCAGTGGAGTAGGTGTCGTTATCCTGGGCGGCGATCCGCATGCCTGCGTTCCGTATTCTCCTGAATGCCGTATACCCCCGATGGAACAACGCGTTAGACTCAAAGCGACAGAGAGGACCCAATGGGGACAATCACACTGCGAAGGGAAAAAATCACGCTCGGTTCGCTTGCATTGGCTGCATTCGGTCTTTTCGCGACCAGTGTTACCTGGGCCCGGCAGGCCCCTTCCCCTGCGCCCGCACCACCGAAGCCAGCTGCTACCCCTGGCGCCACCAACAACGTTCGCCCGGCCATAAAGTGGAAGGAATTTAATTACACCTGCGAAACCGGCGCCAGAGTCGCGGTCTACCTTCACAGCACCACGGCGAAAGTCCGCACGCAGGACCACTTTTTCCTGATGCGCCAAACGCCCTCGTCCGATGGCACGCGCTATTCCGACGGCAAGGTACTTTGGTGGAGCAAGGGCGAAACCGGGTTTCTCCAGGAGGATGCGCCGGATGGCGAAGGCAAAATGCTGGTGAAAGGGTGCATGCTCGACAAGCCCACGGATGCCGCAAACCCCTGAAACCCCAACTCTGCTCCTTACCACCGGGTTTCGCGGGTTCCGCCACTCCCCCGTACCACCGGACAGGTACCCGTTACGTCGCTAACCTCTTGTGCCCGATGAGCTTGACACCCCCGCAACTTATAATTCGGAGATGGCGCCCCTTTCCAGTCCTCAGTCCCCTCAAGTCGGCATTCTCGTGTTTGAGGATGAGTTGAACAGCGGAGCTGCGCTTCGCCAGATTCTCGATTCCGAAGGCTGGCGCGTACGCGTGGTCCCGGACACCAAAATGTTGCAGGCCGAGCTCAAGACCGGGGAATATTCCCTGCTGATCGCGAATATTGCCATGGTCGGCGTCGAGTCCGCCCTGTTCCAGGTCCTTCGTGAACTGGCTTCGGTCAGCGTGGAAGACGGCGCCCGCCTGCGCGTCCTTTTCGTGGTTCCAGAGATGAGCGGCAGCCAGTTTGTCCACTTGATCGAAGAGTCCCGCCTGCCCTACGTCCTGCGGCCTTTTCACCTTCATGATTTTCTGGAAAAAGTGAGCGACCTGCTGGTAGAAGTTAAGGCGATTGAAGGACCGCTGCGCATGACTCGCTATGAATTCGGGGCCGCGCGCAAAAAGAAGAAGGCGGCCAACAAGACCAATTCGATGTTCGCTTCCCGCGAATCGTACTCGTACACGGAAGAAGAACTCGCAGAGTATGAGAAGACAGAAGCCCAGACCTCCTTGATGCGCAAGAACAAGAACCGAAACAACCTTGGAAATACGAGAGGATAGGAAACAACGAAGTAATCAAGTAAGATTCTAGCGAAACAACGACCCGACACACCTCCCTCGCCATTTCAGCCCGCCTGCTTTCTACAAATTCCCTGCAAGAAAATTCCAAAACTGCGTTCCAACTTCAAGCGTGCACTCGCGGCACGTTCTGGAGGCTGCAATGAACCGCATTTTAATCAGTATGATCGGGCACGGATTGCTGGGAATTTCGGCATTGGGGATGGCCGCGCTGGGTTTCCTCTGGTATTCGCCGGCGGGGGCGACTCCTCCCGGAAAGGAGGCAGGCGAATGGCGCCTGCTGGATCCAATCAGCTATGAAAACCTCACCGTGTTTCCCGTGGTCAGCTCTTCCGGGTATGACACCAGCGCGTTTTTGACCCTCGAAGAGGGCCTCTCGAACGGAGAAGTGGCCGTGCGCGAGCAGGGCCCGGACGCAATCTACCGCAATCGCGATGGCTCGCGGCCTGTCGCTCAAAATTACGGCGGCCCCTCGGTGAACCAACTGGTCCTGGTGAATCACAGCAAGCGGCCTCTGCTGCTGCTTGCGGGTGAACTGGTCAGTGGCGGAAAGCAGGATCGCGTGATTGCCAGGGACCGCATCGTGGCGCCCTTTGGGGAGCCGCTGCCTCTCAACGTTTTCTGCGTGGAGCATGGGCGCTGGTCCGCGGGATCTCAATTCAACGAGGCGAAGACGATCGTGCACCCGAGCGTGCGCGAACAGGCGGCGGTAACGCAGAGGCAGGGCGATGTTTGGGCCGCGGTGACCGCTGGGTCCGTTGCGGCCCGGCCGTCCGCCGCACCTGCGCCGGCGGTGGGAAGCGCTGAACTTCAGGCGACGATTCAGGACGAAGCGCCGACGCAATCCTATTCCAGGATCTACGGCTCGCGCCGTGTCAGCTCCTCGGTCGAAACCGTGGTCAGCGAAATTCAGAGGCGTTTGCGCAAGGAAACCTCTGGATTGAAGGGAGAGCGCGTGGTCGGGGTGGTGGTTGCCTACGGCGGCGAAGTTGCCTGGAGCGATATCTTCGCGTCCGATGACCTGTTCAACCATTACTGGAGCAAGTTACTGCGCAGCTACGCGGTGGAGGCCGTGGCGCGGCCCACGCTTCGTGAGCGGGCTTCCGCGGAAGATGCCCGGGAATTTATGCGGCGGCTGAACGGCAGGGAGCAGACCGAGTCCGAGCCCGGCGTGTATCGCTGGCGGCAAATTAACGAAGATGGGTTGTCGCAGATCGAACTGGATGCGTTGGGGCCAAAAGCCTTCACGTTGCACCGCTTGGTGCTGCGGCGGACTAGCTGAGAAATCGTTGCGCACCGGGCCGGGGCCTAAATTCTCGGGGCGTCGTGGAGTTTCTTGACTTCGCTGGTGTCCCGCGATCCGGCCAGAAGGTGAGCCACACCGGACTTCCAGCTGGGATGGCGAAGGTTCGGTGCAATCTCCGCAAGCGGAATCAGCACGAATTTCCGCTCCAGCATGCGCGGATGGGGCACCTGCAATTCCGGCGCGTCGATCGTTTCGTCGCCATAAAGCAAAATATCCAGATCGATTTTCCGTGGTCCCTTCGCGAATGCCTTCTTGCTGCCCATGCGCGCTTCGATCAGGCGCAGCGCGCTTAGCAAATCCAGGGCGTCGAGCTCGGTTTGCGCCTCCAGAACGGCGTTCAGGAACCATTCCTGATCCAGATAGTCCACCGGCTCGGTTTCATAAATGCTGGAGACGCGCCTGACCAGCACGCCCGACTCGGGAAGCAACTGAAGCGCCTGGAGAAGGTTGGCTTCGCGTTCGCCTACGTTTGTGCCAAGCGCGATGTAGACCGTGATCATCGAACGATTTCCCGAAGGCGCCTTATTGATAGATCGCGAGGGTTATTTTATGCCGGCGCGGCGGCGAAGCAAGCCAACCAGGGATTGGGCTTCGGGAAGTTTCCATAGTGTTGATACACCAAAAAAGAGGGCGCCGTAAACCGATAAGACGATAGCGGCAAGGAGAATCGGGCCGCGATGCCCGATGGCAACCAGGATTCCGCGTGCAGCCGCCGCCGCAACCAGCGCCGCAACCCAGACTTGCGCGAGAAAAGCGAGAGGCACGCCCACCTGCCCGATGCGGCGGCGAATGCCGCGTTGCAACAATGTGAATTCCACCCACGACGCGATCCCCGCGGAAATCGTGAGGCCTGCGACGCCCCAGCGCGGCTCAATGCCGAGGAGGCGCGGCAGCGGCAGCGCGGCAAGGTATCCGAGCAGCGTCGTGAGCAAGACGCGGACGACGGCGAAGCGCAGGGGAGTGCGCGTGTCGCGCAGCGCGTAGTAACCGGACGAGTATAGCCGCCCGAGCGTCGAGGCGAGGAGCCCGACTGTGGAACCTGCGAGTATGCCCCAGACGTAGATCACGTCCGTGTGGGTAAACCTTCCGGACTGATAGATGGCCGCGACAATGACATCGCCAAGCGCCAGAAACCCGGCCACGGAGGGCACTACGAGAAACGTGATCTGTCGCAGGCCGGAGTTCATGCGCGTTCGAAGGATGCCCGCCACTGCCTCGGCGCCGCCGAGCGCGCCGCTCATCACCGGGAGCTCGGCCGCCGAAACGGACATGCCGAACAGGCTCACCGGCAGGGTATAAAGCGTCTGCGCGTAGGCCAGCGCGGAAACGGCGCCCGTCGGCAGCCAACTGGCAAGAAACGCGTCAATATACGCGCTGATCTGCACCACGCCGCGGCTAACGAACACCGGGAAAAAATTGCGAATCACGGTGCGCACGTGTTCGGCCTGGTGGCCGAGCGAAAGCTTCAGGCCGCCGAGGAGCTTGAAAACCATTGGCAACTGCACCAGAACCTGCATGGCGCTTCCCACAACAGAGGCCCAGGCGGTGATGACAACAAGCGAATTCTGCGCGCGGCCCGCGCCGAAGGCGAGCATCCCCGCGATCATCGCGATGTTCCATAGCACGGGTGCGGTGTAAGAAAGGAAAAATTTGCGATGGCTGTTCAGAACCCCGAGGCACCAGGCCGAACCGACGAGGAGTCCCGCACCGGGGAATAATATGCGCACCAGCGAGATCGTGAGTTCGCGTTTTTCTCCCTGGAAGCCCGGGGCGATGGCGTCAATCAGCCACGGCGCGGTAAGTACGCCGAGAAGAACAAGAACGGAAGTGCTGAGAGTGAGAAGCGCCGCGACCGCCCCCGCCGTTTTCCGCGCTTCGTCCTTGTCGCCGCGAGCCAGCAGGCTGGCGTACACCGGAATGAACGATGCCGAGAGAACCCCTTCGCCGAAAAGATTCTGCAGGAAATTCGGGATGCGGAGAGCGGCTTTGAACACGTCCGCCGCGTCGGAATTGCCGAAGTAGTGGGCAAACACGCGATCGCGAATCAAACCGGCTACGCGGCTCAGAAATATCCCGGACGCGACCAGAAACGCAAATCGCCGGGAACTTCCGGGTGCGGAGTGGGTGGCGGAAGAATCAGTCAAGAAAGTTTCCAGGTGTTCAGAATAAATTCGTCCCCGATAAAGTTTCTGTAGTCTGAAGATACCTTACCCGAAAAGAGCCAGCGGGTGCGAATTGCGCGGGTGTGCCGTGAATCTACTTCTCTTCCCGTTTTAACCGGATGTGGTTGCCCGCAATGATAGAATTCCGTGGTGTTTGGGAGGCAACGGAACCAAATGAACAACATCCAAGTCAGCGCACAGTCATCAAAGTTGGCATATATTTTGAGTACAGCTCTCGTGGTTTGCGGCGGGTTGCGAGCCCAGGAGAAGGATTTTTCCAAAGTAGAAATCAAGGTCACCAAAGTTTCCGGAAACATTTACATGCTGGAGGGCGAAGGCGGAAACATCGCCGCGTCCGTGGGCGAAGACGGAATCGTGATCGTGGACGACCAGTACGCTCCATTGGCGGACAAGATCCAGGCCGCGCTGAAAAATCTGAAAATTACGGACAAACCGGTGAGATTCGTGATCAACACCCACTATCATGGCGATCACACCGGCGGAAACGAACCCTTCGCGAATACCGGATCAACCGTAATTGCTCAGGACAATGTGCGCAAACGCCTGGAGACCGGGGGAACCGCGGGCAACGGCGGCTCCATCAAGATGGAGGCCAAGCCGGCGCCGAAGGGTGCGCTGCCGGTAATCACCTTCGAACACGACGTGACCGTGCACCTGAATGGCGAGGATATCCGCGCACTTCATTTCCCCGCCGGCCACACCGACGGCGACGCGATTATTTTCTTCCCCAAGAACAACGTGGTGCACATGGGCGACGATTTCGTCCGCTACGGCTTTCCCTTTATTGACGTCTCGAGCGGCGGCAGCGTGCAGGGCATGATCGCCGCGATGGAAAAGGTGTCGGCGCAACTGCCTCCCGATGTGAAGGTGATTCCCGGCCACGGCGCGCTCTCCAACCTGGATGACGTGCGTGTTTTCGTGAAAATGCTGAAGGAGACGTCAGCTGCGGTGCAGAAGGCGATCGACGAGCACAAGACTCTCGACCAGATGAAACAGGAGAAAATCCTGGAGCCGTGGGCGAAATGGTCCGGCGGGTTTCTGGATGCCGACAAATTCATCGAGACGCTCTATAACTCGCTCACCGGCAGCAAGGGCCAGTTCTTGAAGCACAATTAGCGGGATGTCCTTGGCTCGGGCCGGCTGTCTACAGTCAGGCCTACTCGACGATGATGCGGTCGGCCCACTCGACTAAGCTCACAAAGATCGCGGGAGTTCCAAACTTTGCTCCCCAATTGCTGAGGTCGGTTTCCGAGACGCCACGCGCCCGGCTGCAGGCCCCTCAAGCAAAAATGGGAATGTGCTTGGCGGCAATCTTTTCCAGCGTCTCCGCGAGCGGCGGCCATCCCACGGGAAGCACGGAGCTTGCAGTGGCCTTGCGCATTAAATAGGTAGCTTCCCCGAGAAGAAAAATCTGCACATCGTGGCCAGCCTCGCTAAGCGCGAATCCGTGCGAGAAGACGAACGAAGCCCGCGTAGGATCATCGGTGCCCCAGGCGCTTTTCATCATGATCTTGAGGGATTTCTTCGGTTCTTCGGCTTTCGCCGCCAACGGCAAAAACGGCAATCCCAACAACTGAGAAAGAAACTTGCGTCTGGCCATGATTTTCTCCGTGAAAATGAATCCCGGGGGAAGTGGCTGAACGTTACTCTCTCATAAAACGGGCGTCAACCTGGAATTTTCAGGCGGACTGTCGAATATTCAGAACAGGCGGGGCTGGCGTTTGGGCAGTTCGCGGCCGAAATATTCGTAGGCGCGGGCGGTGGCGACTCGGCCCCGCGGCGTTCGGTCCAGCATGCCGATCTGCATCAGGTAGGGTTCGTACATTTCCTCGATCGCGTCTTCTTCTTCACTGAGGGCCGCGGCCAGCGTGCCAACGCCCACAGGCCCGCCGCCGTATTTGTCCAGCAGGGCAATCATGAGGTTGCGATCAACTTCGTCGAGGCCGTGCTCGTCCACACCGAGCATCCGCAGGGATTCCTGGGCCACTTCGCGGGTGATGCGTCCCGCCGCGCGCACTTCGGCGTAATCGCGCGCGCGGCGGAGCAACCGGTTCGCAACGCGCGGCGTGCCCCGGCAGCGCCCGGCGATTTCCTGCGCGCCGGCTTCGTCCATCTGGATGTTCAAGATTTTCGCCGAGCGGCGCAGGATGATCAGCAGTTCCTCCGGCTCGTAGAAATCGAGACGATGGACGATGCCGAAACGCGAGCGTAAGGGGGCGGTGATCAGCCCGGCGCGGGTTGTGGCGCCAATTAGCGTGAACTGGCTCAGGTGAAACGGATGAATGCGCGCGCCGGGGCCCTGTCCAATTACCAGGTCCACGCGAAAATCCTCCATCGCGGGGTAGAGCACCTCTTCCACGGCAGGCTGCAGGCGGTGAATCTCGTCGAGAAAAAACACTTCCTTTTTTTCCAGCGAAGTGAGGATGGCGGTAAGATCGCCTTTTCGCTCGAGCAGCGGCCCCGCGCTGGTCTTGATGACGACGCCCAGTTCGTTCGCGATGATTTGCGCCAGCGTTGTTTTTCCAAGCCCCGGAGGCCCATAAAGCAGCACGTGATCGAGCGCTTCGCCGCGCGTGCGGGCTGCTTCAATCGCGATGGCGATGTTTTCCTTCACGCGTTTCTGGCCGATGTATTCAGCGAGCGTTTTCGGGCGGACGCTGGCGTCGAGGCGTGCGTCGTCATCGAGCGGGGCTCCGCCAACGATGCGCTCCGCCCGATCGGGAGCATGCCCATCGCCGTGTGCAATCGCTTTTTTCTGGCTGAATTCCGCCATTTCTCCGCCACTTAACCTTTCGCCGGAAAATCCGGCCGGTTCGGGTTTACTTTCGCGCAGGCGTGCTGAGCGCTGCCAGCGTAACACGAAGCAGTTTTTCAAAGTTGGAAGCGCCAGCTTCACGTTTGGCTTCCGCCAGCGCAGCTTCCGCAGTTCGTTCATCGTAGCCAAGATTGAGCAGCGCGGATTTAACGTCGGCCTCAACACCCGCCGGCGAGGAAGGCGCGGGCTTTTCCGTCTCGATGGCCACAGCCTCCAGCTTGTCCTTGAGTTCAACGACCATTCGTTCGGCGGTCTTCCGCCCCACGCCGGGGATCTTCGTTAGCCGTGCAAGATCGCCTGTGCGAATGGCGGGAACCAACTCCTCAACGTTCATCCCCGAAAGAATTTTCAGCGCCAGCGATGGCCCCACGCCGGAAGCCCCCAGAAGCAGTTCGAAGAAATGCTTTTCGCGCGCAGAGAGAAACCCGTAAAGCGCCAGCGCGTCTTCCCGGACATGCGTGTGGATCAACAGCGTCACTTCAGCGTGGAGATCGCCGAGCGCGGCAAAAGTGGAGAGCGGCACGGCCACCAAATACCCGACACCGCCCACATCAAGAATAACTTGGTTTGGTCTCTTTTCGAGCAACCGCCCGCGCAGGAGTCCGATCATCGAGTCAAAGTATTGCCGCTCGGACGCGATGGTGTCAACGCGACGAGGGCCGGCAATTTATTTCGCGTGGTGCGGAGACGCCTTGTCGAGAAGGTGGATCAGTGAAAGTCCCGCGGCCGGGATTTTTACCGCGCCTCCTTGCACAATCTGCTTGGCGCTAAGTTCCTTGCCATAGAGGGCTTTGTTCGCGCCGTCGTCGGAGCGCATCGTCGAACCCTCCAGGGAAACGCCGGCAAACACGCCCCGTGCACGGGAATAGGAAAGTATCTCCGCTTTCATCACGATGTCGGTTTCCGCCGAAGCGTCGCGCCCCACCGGCCCGGCCGCAGCGGATGCATCCGCCCCAAGCTTCACCTTGCTGGAAAGTACGGAGTTTGCTCCCGAATCGTTCATCACCAGCAGGACGAAGTCGGTGGCCTGCCCGCCGATCTGTAAACCGAAGCTGCCGCCCTCGAGCGCAAACATCGCGGGAGCGCTCCACGGGCCGTTGTGGCCCTCGCCGGTCCGGCAGGTGATCACGCCGCGTCCGTAACTGCCACCGACGATGAAAGCGGCTTTCAAAACGGATGGGTAAACGATTACGCATTGGGACTTGTTAAGCAGGTCATGCGGAATTCCCTGGTCGGGCGTCGCCAGAATTTCCTTCATCACCGTGTAGGAATTCTTCAGTCGATCGTCTTCTTTATCCTGCGCAAACGCTCCAAAAGCGGAGAAGAACAATACGGCTGTCAAAATGCGGATTTTCATATTTCGACCCTTCCTCAGTTCGATTGCGTCAGGAAGCGGCGCGCGCCTGGAATAGCGCCGCAACTTGCGGATGGTTCCGTTCGTTAGCCAGGTCCAGCGCGGATTTGCCGTCGTTGGTCGTGGCCTGCCGATCGGCCCCGTGAGCCAGGAGAAGTTTGGCGATGTCCAGGCGTCCGTTCGCTGCGGCGGCGAGGAGCGGCGAATAGCCCGCGGAATAGCGATAATTGGGATTCGCCCCGTGCTCCAGAAGCCATTGAACAACCGCGGTGTGGCCGCTGGTGACCGCTCCGGTAAGCGCGTTGTAACCCGATCCGTTCGTGGCCACGGCGTTGATCTCCGCTCCGTGCGAGGCCAAATATTCGACAATCTCCCGATGCCCCAAAAAAGCCGCGAGGGCAACCACAGGAAATCCGTCGGGAGAAAACGAGTCGGCCGGGGCGCCATGGCTTTCGACGAGTTCCCTGACTCGCGCAAGATTGCCGACCGCGGCGGCATCGTGCAATTCCAACACGGCGCCACTGCCGATCAGATAATCGCGGATTTCCTGGCGCCCGGTGTAAACCGCCGTCAGCACCCCGGAAACGCCGGAGTCGTTCCTCGCCGACGCGAGCGAAGCATCGGCGCCTACCAGGGATTTCACTGCGGCAAGATCGCCGGCTCGGATCGCCTCGAAAAACGCCTTATGGTCAGACATTCCGCCACCTCTTAACGCCCGCTATCAGGCACAGGCCCCTAAGATTATGCGGCCTCGATATCGGTGCCAACAATCAGGAATTCCGGGACCTTCAGCTTGCCGCGGAAGATTTTTGCGGGGGCTGGTAATGGCCGGGCACGGCGCGCAAAGAGATCGCAATCCGGTTCCAGGAATTAATCGCCGAGATGGCATAGGTCAGGTCAACGATCTCTTTTTCCGAGAACTGCGCCTTCACAGCGGCGAATGCTTCGTCGGGCGCGTGGGTGCTCGAAATCAGAGTGAGCGATTCCGTCCACTCGAGCGCCGCGCGTTCGCGATCGGTGTAATAAGGGGATTCCCGCCAGGCGTCGAGTCCATAAAGCCGCTGCTCGGTTTCGCCGTTGGCGCGCGCGTCTTTCCAGTGCATGTCAATGCAGAAGGCGCAGCCGTTGATCTGCGACGCGCGAAGCTTGATCAGGTGAAGAAGGGCGGGCGCCAGCCCGCATTGCCCGAGATACGCTTCCAGGTCGAACATGGCTTTCAACGGTTCTTTTGCGAATTTGCGGTAATCGAGACGAGCTGTCATGGGGAATAACCCTCCTTCTCTGCTTGGACGTGGATTACAAGTGAGCGGGTATCTGAACTCTGCAAATTAGAGCAGGGCCGATCTCAGCGGCGTGCGCGGTCTTTGCGCACTGCTTCATCGACCAGAGCGTCCAGCTCGGATCGCGTAAGCGTCACTTCGTCGGTTTCATTCTCGCCGCCGTCGCAGGTTTCCGGAAGCTCCGCGCCTCCGCCTGGAGGAGGACTCACGTGATACCGCGCGCGCGCGGCCATCAGTTTGGCAACTTCCCGCGTCGTCAGGAGTTGCGGTTCGCCGCAGAGTTTCGCGGTGAACGCAATCTTGGCAAAATGCTCGAGCGTTTCCATCCGGAAGAATGCCGTCTCGAGATCGGGTCCGCAGGTGACCGCCCCGTGATTTGCCAGCAGCAGCGCATCGTAGTGCGGAACATAAGGTTCAAGGACAGCGCCAAGATCGGGCGTGCCTGGCGTAGCGTAGCGCACCAAAGGGATTTTCCCGAGCGAAACAACCACCTCGGGCAGCAGCGCCTGGTCGAGCCCCACTCCCGCCGCCGCGAACCCCGTCGCCGTTGGCGGATGCCCGTGACAAACCGCCTGCACGTCCGGGCGCATGCGATAAAACAGCAGGTGCATTCCGGCTTCCGAAGAAATTTTCCGGTCGCCCTGCAGGTGCCGTCCGTCCATATCCATGATGACCAGGTCTTCGGGCGACATCATGCCCTTGTTCATGCAGGTCGGTGTGGTGAGGATGCGATTGGCGTCAAGGCGTATCGAAAGATTGCCCTCGCAGGCAACGATGTGGCCACGCTCATACATCCAGCGGCCCACAAGGCATATCTCGCGCCGGTATTGCTCTTCCAGTCTTCCAGGAACTTCAGGGGTCGAGTCCGTGGCCACTTGGCGGACCCTTTCCTCGGCCGAGGGACGATTCGAACCGAATCGAAATCTCAATATCCCGCTACTTCTGGCTGAGAGAGTACGCCGAGTGGCTGAGAAAGCCAAGCGCAAATTATGCGTAAATGCCGCGCAGCTTCAGAGCGGTGGCCACGCGGTCAATCGCCAGCATATAGGCGGCGATCCGGTTGTTTACCTTGTGCGTTTCCGCGTAGCGAACCACTTCGTCAAACGAGCGTTCCATGACGTCTAGTAGCCGCTCGTTCACTTCGCTCTCCCGCCAGAAGAAACCCTGGCGATCCTGCACCCATTCGAAGTAGCTGACCGTTACGCCGCCGGCGTTGCCGAGAATATCCGGCACTGTAAAGACTCCCTTGGCGTCAATGATTGCATCCGCCTGCCACGTGGTGGGGCCGTTGGCACCCTCGCAAAGAATCTTGCATTGCACCTGGTGAGCGTTCTGCTCGGTGATCTGATTTTCGATCGCCGCGGGGATCAGCACGTCGCAAGGCTGGAAAAGGACGTCGCGCGAACTCATCTTGGTGCCACCGCCCGGGAAATCTTGAAGAGGCTTTTTCTGGGTGTAAACCCAATCGATCACTTTGGGCACGTCAAAGCCGTTCTCGTTGTACAAGCCGCCGCCGATGTCGGCGAGCCCAATGATTTTGTAGCCGGCCTTTTTCATAAGGTCCGCCGCGAGCGAGCCGACGTTTCCGAAGCCTTGAATGATCACGCGGGTGGCTTCTTTCCTCATGCCCAGCTTGGCCAAGGCCTTATCCACGCAAATCATCACGCCGCGGCCGGTGGCTTCGCGGCGTCCGCGAGACCCGCCAAGCTCGATGGGTTTGCCGGTAACCACAGCTGTGGTGGCCTGGCGGGCATGCATGGAATAGGTGTCCATCACCCAGGCCATGGTCTGTTCGTTGGTGCCGACGTCCGGCGCCGGAACATCACGCTCGGGCCCAAGCCAGTCCGAGAGCTCGGCCGTATAACGGCGGGTGAGCCGTTCAAGTTCGCCGCGGGACATCTTACGCGGGTCACAGATGATGCCACCTTTCGCGCCGCCAAAAGGAATGTCCACCACGGCGCATTTCCATGTCATCCATGCGGAGAGAGCGCGCACTTCGTCAATGCTGACGTCCGGCGCGAATCGAATGCCGCCTTTCCCGGGGCCACGCACAGTTGAATGCAGCACGCGATAGCCGGTGAAAACTTCCAGCTGCCCGTTATCCATCCCGACGGGAATGTAGAGAGTGATTTCCTTGTCCGGATATTTGAGATAGCGATAGATTCCCTGCTCAAGTCCCAACTTGTTCGCTGCCACCTCAAAACGCGCTTCGGCGTTTTGGTAGACATTCATCTCTTCCGGTGCAGGCGAGTGAGGCATGCAAAATTCTCCTTTGCCAGGACCGCTCGCGGGGCGGCCGGCTGTACAGCGTAGTGCGCCTGTATGATTCGCGCAGGCGTGAAATGTGAGGCCAAAATGGAGGTCGCGAGCGGGCTACCCACCCGTCGGGCCCGAAAATTGGCCGGGAGGCCAGTATACGAAGGGAAAACTCAGTCTGCAAGGCGACTGGGCAGAACAAGCGCCACGATCGGTTGCTAGTCAGCCAACAAGGTTCGCTGCCTATCGATGAATTTAATTGTTTCTATTGTGCGCGGAACTGTAGCGTCACCGTCAGGTGCATGGACGTCGGTTTGCCGTCCAGTTCGGCGGGCTGATATTTCCATTGCTTCAACGACGCCAGTGCCGATTCGCGAAGCAGCGCCGGACCGGAGAGCACTTTCATGGCGCTGACGTTTCCATCCGCGTCAATCAACGCGTCAATCTGAACATTGCCCGACACATGCTGCGACTTGGCCATGGATGGATAGATCGGCTGAACGGACTTGAGCAGTTTCGCGGGCTTCACATCGCCGCCGATCGGCACAGGGGCGGCCGGCTCGGCGCGATGAGACGAACCCAATCCAGAGACCGGCACAGAGGTGTTTGTGCTCTCGCTAATTTCAATGGTTGGCTCGGAGTCGCCCGTCGTGGAGGAGGCCTTTCCCCGATTGATCACCGGAGTCGCAAGGTGCACATCGCCCAAGGCAGGCTTTTTCGGCTCTTCCACCGCTGGCGTGCTGCGCGGACTCGAAACCGCGTTCGTTGTGGCAATCGAATTCGTGCTTCGGGGCGCTGCTGCCGGCGGGGTGTTTTTCGCGGCTGAGGTAACCACCGGAGCCGGTGGATTGACCGGAGTCGGTGTCAACGATGATTTGGACGCTGCAGATTCCGAACGCGTAACTCGTCTGGCGACTTCCGGCTCCGGGGCTGACACCGCTGCAGGTGAAACGGCCGGCTGCGAAGCAGTAGAGGTTCCGCCGAGAATCCCGGAAATTGCATTGCCAGGCTGGCGCGAATACCACACGCCTCCCGCAATCAGCAGCAATGAAGCGGCGATGCCCAGCAAAAGTCCGGTTCTTGACTTGGAAGGAACCGCATCCGCTGGCTGCGAAGAGTCCCCAAGCAACTGCCCGCCAAAGATGGCGACTTCGGGCCGCCGAGTGAATTCCTGCGCGTCTGCGCTGAATCCGTTTTCCGGCGTTTCGGCAGCCACCGCTTCCAATTCGGGGAACGAATTAGACAGCTCCTGGGAGCTTTCCACGGCAGTCTGGGTTTCCGATTCACGGGCCAGCGGCGCCAGCCAGGAAGGAATCTTGATCTCTTCCACCTCGAGCGAAGACGGTCCGGGTTTCGATGGAGGAGGCACACTCTTCACGGGCAGGCTCCCCACCGGCTCCGAGGAAAAATTCGTGAGGTCCAAAACTTTTTTAGCCAGTTCGGGGGCGGTCGTGCCTTCGAGCGCGGGCGGCGTGGATGCGGCCGGCTTCGGCGCCTCGGCGAACAACAGTGAGCTGAGTTGCTCCTGCAAACGAGCCGCTTGCTGCTTCAGTTCATCGGTCGATTGATTCGAGGATGCCGAACTCAAGCCTGAGGAAGCTAACTTCACCGGCTTCGAATCCGCGGGAGCGAAAAGCGGCGAGGAAGCGACACTCGGAACTGCCGCGTCGGCAACAGGTGATGCTTGCAGAGAAACGGGAGACGCAGAATGTGTTGGAACTGCCGGGATCTTGGGAATTTCCGGTGAGATTCCGGCTGGCGCCGAAGGCACAGCGGCTATCGGCTTAACCGCTGCCGGAGGAACTACGGCTGGGGGCTTCGCGGCCACCGGCGCAGGCGTTCCGGGACGCGTCGCGGCTTGCGGCAGCACCGTATCCGAAGGAAAACGCATGCCCCAGAATCCGGGAGCCGGTTCCGTGAAACGCAATTCGACATAACCAACGGCGTTGCCGTCCGTCTTGGATTTCACGACCACGCACACAACTTCCTTCTTGCTTTTTTCGTTGGTCAGAAACACCAGTTGCCCGGGGGCGAGCAGCGCCGAAATGCGCAACACCGCGCCATGACCAAACACCAGCACGGTCTGCGACCGTTCGGAAAAGGGTTCGCGCTTGTCGGAGCCGTCCACGGAGCGGGCGCCGTTTACCGTAACAGGAACTTCTAGCGCAACGGGTTGCGGGCGCGCGGACGCATTGGACGCGGGCGCTGCGGGGATACTGGGAGCTGTTGGCGCGGCCGCGTTCTCTGGGTCTTTCACAATGGGTGTCATAAGCCACTCACTTAGGCTGGACTTGTGCGGACAGGCCCGCACTGCGGGCTTCCCGGTTCTACCTCTATATGGTGGGATTGCGGGGGAGGGGTCCATATAGTACGCAAGTACTACGGTGGATACATTGTGCGCGAAGAGTGAAGGTACAACTTGGAACAGAAAACTGGCTGAAAGCTGTTCGTGGGGCGCGGTTTATCCAAGTTGCGGAAAGTTCGCGAGGACCTACTTTTTGTTTAAGTCCAGCGGCGGCTGGAAGCGGGCATCCACAGCAACCTGGTACCCGGTGACCAGTTTGTTGGTTTCGTTGGCCATGCCGATCACCGCCTGCAGTTCTTTGAACATTTCCGGTGTCAGGCCCTTTGCAAATGCCGAGGCGGTGTGGGAAGCGATGCAATAGTGGCAATTGTTGGTGACGCTGACGGCGATGTAGAGAAGTTCCTTGGTCAGCGGATCGATCGCGCCGGGTCCCATGATGGATTTGAGGTCTTCCCAGGTGCGCTTCAGCAGCGCGGGATCGTGCGCGATCGCCTTCCAAAAATTATTGATGTAGTCGGTTTTGCGCGTCGCCATGATGTCGTCGTAAACCGCTTTGACGGCGGGATTGGCGTCCTTGTACTCGATAAGGCCGAAAGTGGACATGAACTCGCTCCATGGAAAATTAATCAGTGCACAAAGAATGTTAACCGGAATTTTGGCTGCGCGGTAGAGACGCCGATAGAACACAAAGTAATACGACGAGCGGCACCTCAGGATCGCAGGAATTCCTTTACCAGCAGGCTAGCGAGGCGCGGCGAATTGTGGCGAATCACGCCGTGCTCTTCGAGCAGATTATCGGCCACCAGGCGAACTTTCATCTTGGCGACATTTGCGCTGTCGACCACGACAGGTTCGGCGCCCTCCACCCGATAGCGCCGCGCCACTTCCGGCGACACCGGCTTGCGGTTCGCCACCACGTAATTGACGACGCGTTTCCCCACATGGTTTTCAATCGCGCGCAGGTGCTGGCTGAGTGTGTAGTGGGTGGTTTCGCCGGGCTGCGTCATCAAATTCGCAACATACACTCGGGGCGCGCGCGAACGCACCACCGCCTGGGCAATCTCGGGAACCAGTAAATTGGGAATCACGCTGGTATAGAGCGAGCCCGGGCCCATCAGGATCAGGTCGGCTTCCTCGATGGCTTCGATGGCCTTGGGAAGCGGGCGTGCTCCCCGCGGGCTGAGCTCAATTTTGCGGATGGGAGTCTTGCTTCGCGAAATGCTCGTCTCGCCCTGGATGCGCTTTCCGTCGATGAGCGTCGCGACCAGGTGAACGTTGGAAAGAGTGGAGGGAAAAATGCGCCCGCGAATCGCCAGAACTTTGCTCGACACGCGAACCGCCTCGGCGAAATCGCCGGTTACATGCGTCAACGCGGCCAGGAACAGATTTCCGAAATTGTGGCCAATCAGCCCTCGGCCCGCTTGAAACCTGTATTGAAACAGGCGGCTGAGCAGCGCCTCGTCCTTGGCCAGCGCCACCATGCAGTTGCGGATGTCGCCCGGCGGCAACATGCGATTTTCCCGGCGCAACCGGCCGGAGCTGCCGCCGTCGTCGGTCACCGTGACGATTGCGGTGAGGTCGCTGATGGGCCGCTCGCGCGTCGGCGCTTGATCCGAGCCGCGCACCACATACTCCTTCAGCCCGCGCAACAGCGCGGAAAGGCCCGTGCCGCCGCCCAGCGCCACAACGCGCAGACCGCGAACCCATTGGTTTTTGTTCCTCGCCTTTTTCTTCACGAGCAGCTCAGTCGTCCAGGAATTTCCGCCCGGCGCGGAGTCTCAGATCCCACACGCAATCCATCGTGGCCGGCTTGCGACCGGCAGACCGGGACAATCGCCGCATTCCAAAAGCTTGTTTGTGATTACAGAATGATCCGGGCGAGCAGGTTTACCCAGCGTAACCATCTTTTTCAGGATACAGCAATTCCGTGAAGCGGGGATCTTCCTGCAGAAACGCGAAGTCTTCGTCGTTGCGGGCATGAAAGCGATTCGCGGGCCGCAGGTCGATCGCGATTTTCAGATTGGCCATGGCGGAATCCGCTTCGCCCGTCAGGCAATCCAGCGCGGCAAGCGCGTAGTGAATGTGGTCCAGCTTTGGCGCCAGCTTGCGCGCTTTTTCCAGGCTTTCCCGAGCTTCGTCCCAGCGGCCCAGATTCATCATGGCCACTCCCCGCTGATAGTGTTCTTCCGGCGATTTCGGATTCTGCTCGGAGGAAGGTTTCATGCGCTGTTCGACAATGCGCAGGTGCGTGCGCGCGCGGTCCGCCAGTTCCTTGCTCGGGCCCTCCAACACCTTCTCCAGCTCCTGCTTGGAGCGCTGAAATTTTTGCTGGTGAAACAATCCCATGGCCTCTTCATAAAGCTTCATCTGCGCCCGAACCAGGGGATCCACCATTTCAACACCGCCCCGCTGCGGTGGAGGAACAGGTAAGACATTCTTTTTCTTGGACTTGGAAGCGCTCTTGGAAGAGGCCTTGGACCGCCCGGAAGAGCCGGAGGAGGTTTTCTGCACTTTCGCCATGGCGCGAATGCTAGCAGAGGCTTTGCCGCACGTCAATGCGTGCAGGATTGTGTCTGATTGTGTGTCAGGATTGTGCGGCAGGATTGTAGGGATTGGAGTTCCCCAGTTAGTGAGTCGCGTGCCGTGTCTGATAGCCTTAACCGAAGGGGAGCAGCGCTGAAAATAACCTTATTAGAAAACGCCGCTCCTCCACGACACTGGTAGCAGTCATTTCCATCAGCGGGAGCATGGCGGAGTGCTGGCCTGCCCTGCAGGCGTGTGCTATAAGTTTGAGATGTAATTCAGGTTAACGACTCGTGCCTTTCATAAACTTTCCTGCGCGCGAAATAAATTGCAAGCTCGTGTATTACGGTCCGGGTCTCGGCGGAAAAACTGCCAACCTGCAGTGGATCTACGACCACACGGGCCAGAATCTGAAGGGCAAGATGGTTTCGCTCGCCACGGAGACCGATCGCACGCTTTTCTTCGATTTTCTTCCGCTGGACCTGGGGACGGTGCGCGGATTTAAGACGCGCTTCCATCTTTATACCGTGCCCGGGCAGGTGTTTTACGAGGCCAGCCGCAAGCTGATCCTGAAGGGCGCGGATGGTGTGGTGTTCGTGGCGGATTCGCAGGAAGAACGGCTGGA
>DATMMG010000149.1:0-19080 GCA_035569815.1 Candidatus Methylomirabilota bacterium | reverse complement strand
CAGAAAGAGCTGCTCGACATTCCATAGAACGTAGGGCTCGAGAACTGCGGGATGAAAGTTGGCGACGGAATTTTTTGCCCCGGCCAGGATATCCGGGCTGGCGAGAAAGATAAGGGGCTGATACTCGGCGAGAATTTCCTGCGCACGATCGTAGAGTTTTTTTCTCTGGTCGAAGGTGCGAGCCGACATTTGGTCTTCGATCAGCTGGTCGATCTCCGCTTCCCACCGAGTCGCGGGATGTGATTGCGAAGGATTCCAGAGGTGGGTGCCACCGCTGGAGAGCCAAACGTTGATGTCGGAATTCGGGTCGGCGTCGTAACTTGCGACGCCCATGATGCAGGCGTCGTACTCCCTGGTTTGCGTGACACGATCGAGAAGGGAGCGAAATTCCATCGGAACGACCTGGACGCGCATACCGAGTTGCTTCAAATCGTCCTGAAGCAGCGCCGCCATTTTGGAGCGGTCGGCGTTGGAGGAACTTGTGAGGATGCTGAACTCCACCGGCTTTCCATCGGGATCCTGGAGCGTGGATTCGCCGTTTGGCCCGGTGGTCCAGGAGAAGCCGGCATCTTTGAGGAGAGTCCGTGCGCGGTCGAGCGAGCGCGAGGGATGAGGGAGATTCGAGTCGTGCCACCGCTTGTTGCCCGGGGTGACCAAGCTCCAGAGCGGAGTTCCGCGTCCCTGGTAGACCAGGCGGACGATGGCTTCGCGGTCGGCGGCCGCGGAGACGGCCTGACGGAATTTCACTTCGCGGAACCATTTTTGTTTGCGCAACAGATCCGGGGAGGGTTTCTCGGCAAGGTCATTCAGATTGAAGAACAGAAAATTGTATTCGAGGCCCGGGCCGGCGTCGGCGACCGTGTAACCATTCTGCTGGCGGGAAAGGACGGAAAAGTTTTCGGCGCCCAACTGGCTGATCATATCGGTTTCGCCGGATTGGAATTTCAAGACTTGAGCGTCGGCGTTGGGGACGAAGAGAAACACGAGTTCGTCGAGATAAGGAAGGCGGTTATTCTTGCCGTCGGATTTCCAGTAGTAGGGGTTGCGTTCGAGGACGAGCCGTTGACCCGCAACGTATTCCTTCAAGCGAAAGGGCCCGAGCCCCGCCCATTGATTCGCCGCTGCGCCGAGGGTTCCGACTTGCCCGAGTTTGCCTTCCTGGAACGGCTGTTCGAGAAGATGGCGAGGCAGGATGGCGAGGCCGTCGAACAGCCGCTCGCCGGCGCCATACGATTTGGTGAATTGAAAGACGACCGTTTGCGCATCAATTTTTCGAACGGCAATCGGCTTGCCCCCGACGATCAAGAGATCGCGTTGCGGGGCGTGCGTATTTTCGTCGAGATAGACGCGAAACGAGAACAGGACATCATCGGCGTCCATCGGCTGGCCATCGGAGAATTTCAGGCCCTTTCTCAGGATGAGAGTGTAGGTGAGCCCATCGGGGGAGATTTTCCATGATTTGGCCAGCGCCGGCTCCGTGAGTTGAGTGGCGCGATTGATGTGGATGAGATCGGCCTGCATGACGCCGATGACTTCGCGGGAGCGGGCGTCGGCGGCGATAAGCGGGTTCAGAGTTTTTGGTTCGCCGCGGAGAGACACCACCAGGCGTCCACCGGAGCGGCCGGTTTCCCCAGGGAGTACGAGCAGTTCTTCCTGGGAATTATGCCGCTGCGCCTGCGCAAAGGGGAGATGGAAAATAAGCGCGAAGAAAGGCAGGAACAACCGGACGAGAATCCGGCAGCGTGCGACCGTAGCGGGGCAGTTTCTCACGCCAGACTCCCAAGACTCCTCCTTTCTATCTTGTATGGCTCCGGGCTTTCCTGCAACGCACTAGCTAAACCCAGGTATCCAAGAAAGAACGGGACCATGAGGAGGGCGGGCAGGTACATCCACCAGTAGGAAACGAGGACGCTGTATTGCTGGAGGTTGGAGAGCAGATTTCCCCAGCTGGGAACCGGCTCCGGGACGCCCAAGCCCAGAAAAGACAGGGTCATTTCGGCCAGGACGTATTGGGGAATGAGAATTGCGGCTTGGGTTAGTAGGACGCTGGACGTTTCGGGAAGGATGTGGCGGCGGAGGAGATAGAAACCGGAGGCACCGAAGCCTCGGGCGGCGCGGACAAAGTCGCGTTCTTTGGCGCTGAGGACGATGCCGCGGACGAGACGCGCCGGACGCGCCCAACCGACGGCGGCGATGACCGCGACGATCAGGAAGAAGGCTTCCAGCGGGTTCACGGTAAGCGGCAGGAATGCGCGGATGGCGAAGAGCAGATAGAGCCACGGGAGGGCGAGGAAAAGCTCGGCGATGCGCATGAGCAGTTCGTCTCGCCAACCTCCAAAGTAGCCGGCGACGGTGCCAACGAACCATCCGATGAGCAGGGTGAAAGCGGCGCCGAACAGACCGGCGAGCAGCGAGACCTGGCCACCGAAAAGAAGCCTGGAGAATTGATCGCGGCCGAAGGCGTCGGTCCCGAGCAGGTAGATTCGTTCGCTGCCCGCGCCAAACAGATGGAGACGCGCCGGAAGAAATCCCAGGAGGCGATAGGGGGCACCGGCGACGAAGAAATGGAGCGAGCGCGGCTGCGCGGTGTCTTCGACGTATTGGTCGAAGGTGCCGGCGCGCAACTGGAACGGGTAGACGAAGGGGCGAAGGTGGAAATGTTTTTGCGTGTCCACGAAATGGAGGCGCATGGGGGGCAGATACGGATTTTTGCGATCCTGCTCGATCGGATTGTACGGAGCGAAAAATCCGGCGCAGATGACGATGGCGTGCAGAGTGCCGAGGACCAGGAGCCAGATGGCGATTTTGCGCCGGCGGATCATCGGGAGGTGTTCTCCATGCGGATGCGCGGGTCCAGCCAGTAAAGGAGCATGTCGGCAAGAAAATTTCCGGCGGCCAGAAAAATCGTGGAGAACAGGACGCCGCCGATTACGACGTAGATGTCGCGCGCGAGAATCGCTTCCAGCAGGAACGGGCCGAGACCGGGCCAGCTCATTACCACTTCGATCAGAAGAGAGCCGCTTAGCAGCGCGCCGATGCTGAAGCCGAAAAGAGAGAGAAGAGGATTTGCGGCGGCAAGCAGGGCGTATCGAAATAGAAGTGTGAGCCTCGGAATCCCGTGACCTTCGGCAGCCAGGAGAAAAGGTGCTTGGAGCACCTCTGCAACGGCGGCGCGCACATGGCGAACGAGGAGTGGAAGGGACGAGAGGACGAGCGCCGCGACGGGAAGCGCCATGTGTGCGGCCAAATCGCGAATTTTGCCGGCGGCGGAGAGCGACTGGGAATCGAGGGACACCATGCCGCCGGTGGGAAAGCGGTGCGTTCTTACCGCGAGCACGAGCAAACCGAGCGCAAGCGCAAGATCGGGGATGACGAGGAGCGTTGCCGTGCCCCAGGAGATCACGCGGTCTGGGAGCAGCCCGAGGCGCTCGGCGCTCCAGACGCCGAGCGGGAGGGCGATCGCCCAGGCTAGCAGCGTTGCCGTGACGGTGAGCAGCAGAGTGTTTTTCGCGCGGACCAGTAAGAGCGGGGCGACCGGGCTGTTGTAGGCAAACGAAAAGCCCATCTGTCCGTGGAGTACGGAATTTACCCAGGAGGCGTAGCGAAGGGGCAGCGGGCGGTCGAGTTCATACTGTACGCGCAACGCCGTCAGGGTTTCGGGCGCGATCTGCGGGTTGAGGCGCATCTCGTCGAAGTAGTTGCCGGGCGCGAGAGCGGCGAAAAGAAAAGCGAGAACGGAGACGCCGAGGATCAGGAGGAGGGCGTGCGCCAGTCGGCGGAGGAGGTAACGCATCATTGTTGAATTGCCGGCCATGAGGAGCGAGGAAGCTGCGGCACCGCTGCGAGGAGTTGGCGGGTGGCTTCGTGGCTGGGATTTCGCAGGACGTCCGGGGTGGGGCCATGCTCGACGATGCGGCCTGCGGACATCACCGCGATCTCATCGGCGAGATGAGCGGCCATGGTGAGATCGTGGGTGATGAAAAGGAAAGTCATTCCGAGGGTGTCCTGGAGTTCGAGAAGGAGATTGGCGATCTGTGCTTGTGTGGAGCAATCGAGAGAGGAAAGCGCTTCATCGAGGATAAGAATTTTAGGATCGAGTGTGAGTGCGCGGGCGATGGCGAGCCGCTGGCGCTGGCCGCCGCTTAATCCAGAGGCCGGGCGGGCGGCAATTTCCGCGGAGAGGCCGACACGCTCGAGCAAAGAGCAAGCGAGCAGTTCCCGTTCTTTGCGGCCCAGTTTTCCCTGCAAGGCTAAAGGCTCAGCGACGATCTCAAGAATGCTCCAGCCTGAATTGAGAGAGCTTGCGGGATCCGGGAAGATGAGTTGGATTTGTGGGCGAGTTTTGCGAAGTTCGCTCTCGGCGGAGTGGGCGAGGTTTCTGCCTTCGAACCAAATGTTTCCCGACGTCGGCGCTTCGAGACAAGCGATACAGGACGCTAGCGTGCTTTTGCCCGAACCGGATTCGCCGACGATCGCGAGGGTGGAGCGGGAGGAGACGGCGAAGGAGACGCCATCGAGAGCGAGGAAGTCTTGCGGCGGGCCAACGAGAATTCGCTTCGCGTAACGCTTGACCAGGTTTTCGACTTTTAGAACGGGTTCCATGATTCGGCTGCCGAGTGTCGGCTCAATCCTTGTACTGGAAACAGGAAACGACGTGCGTGCCACCCAAATTCACCAATGCGGGCTCGAACTCTGTGCAGAGGTCCATTCTCCACGGGCATCGCGGCTCGAACGAACAGCCTTTGCGAGGCAAGGAAGAGGGCGACGAATTGCCGGGGATAACCGGGAGCTGATTCTTGCGGCTTTTTTCGTTTTCCACGGAGATTGCGGGAAGAGATTCGAAGAGCGCCTTAGTGTAGGGATGTTTCGGCGCGCGAAGAACGGTTTCCGCCGGACCCCATTCGACAACCTGTCCGGCATAAAGAACCAGGATGCGATCGGCAAAACCGCTGAGCAGGGCCGGGTTGTGAGTAATAAAAATCATCGCGAGACCGAGGGTTTCGCGGAGCGAACGAAATATGGCGAGAATTTCCATCTGGGTGACAGGGTCGAGCGCAGCGGTCGGCTCATCGGCGATCACAATCGCGGGATTGCAGGCGATGGCCTGGGCGATGATGGCGCGCTGCCGCTGGCCTCCGCTGAGCTGGTGGGGATAGGAGCGCAGGATACGGCTGGAATCTTGCGGAAACAGTTGGGCGAAAATCTCGCGCGTCCGTTCATTCAAAGCAGATTTCGCCGCGGATTGGTGCGCTGCCAGCACCTGGCGAACCTGCTCGCCGACACGGATTGTGGGATGGAGGGCCAGGGACGGCTCTTGAAAGATGAGAGCGATGCGGGCGCCGCGGATCTGGCGGAGTTCCTCGGAGGTGGCCTGGAAAAGATTTTTGCCTTCAAAGAATACTGCGCCGCTCCCGATGTGGCCGTTCGGAGGGAGAAGGCGCAGAACCGACGCCGCGAGCGTGCTTTTGCCCGAGCCGGATTCGCCGAGAACGCCCAAAACTTCGCCGGGCCCGAGGTCAAAACTGACGCCGGACAAAACAGGGCGAGGGCGGACTTCGCGCGAACGATAAGATACTTGCAAATTTTGGACATCGAGAACGGACGTCATCGCCCGGCCGCGAGCGGCCTACCCCCACTGCAATTCATGTTGAGGCAGGAAGCGGGGAGGGACAAGGGAAACGTCGTTGACCGCGCACCAAAGGTAATTCGCCACGATGAAGATGGGAAAGCAGGTATCTGGAAGAGGATTGCAGGGATTCCGGAGGGTGGAATCCCTGCAATCCAGTATAGGCAAATTGTGTCGGCCCAATTGCCTATAAACCTTGAGAAGAGATCTCTACGAAAACAAGACTAACGAGTTCCGCTGGCCGCGGCAGTCGTCGGACGATTGGCCGCTACGTCCGTGCGCGGAGTCATCGAGAGAACGATATATTCGCGTTCTTTGCCGTCCGCTTCGGGAATGCGAAGCAACATCTTGGCCTTATGAATGCGGATTTGCGCTGTTTCTCCGACGGGCAAAAGAACCGGATGCTTGTCGTCTTTAGGCTGGATCCGGTAGGTGACGCGATCGGTCTGAAGGACGTACTCCTGACAGAGAAGTTGCCTGGTGTTTTTGTGCTGGCCATCGGTTCCGAATATTTCGCCGGCGACCGTCTTGCCGTCCTTCTCGGTATAACCGCACGGCGAAGAATCCATTTGCAACAACAGCGCTTTTTCGTAGGCGGGCGGTTCTTTGGCCGGGGCCAGTATTGCTGTTGCAAATAACACAGCTGCTGCCGTTGCTGAGCGCATCCTGATCCTCCTGAAGTTCGCCGGGGTCGCTTCTTAAAATCGGGATAAGGGCACCTTCCGGGACAGCGGCCTGGCTTATGAAAGCCAACTCTCCCAATAGCACGCTGCCCGGTTACTCCAAAAGGGTGAGTGAGCGCAGGAAAAATATAGGGGTGGAGAAAGTTCTGTTGACGCACCCAAACCGTTGATTTTCTAGGCTTAAACGAATGTGGGGCGAGTACTAGTGAAGTTCTATTGAGAAAGTGGATGGGACGTTGCTACTCTGTGGGTTCCACAGCCCATTTCAACTTGTATACGTGTCCTTAAAAGGCGTGCCGACATGGACTCCGATAAGCTGCGCATTGCTCGCGACAAACTTACGCGCGTCTTCCGATATTTGGAAGCGCTGAACCAACACCGCAATCCCGCCAAACGGCAGATTCGGGAACAACCGTGGAGCCTTTGGCTGCACGGGCTGCCGAATCATCCGGCGATCAAGCGCGGAGCCGGGAAATCCAATGCTTCGAAAACCCGGTCAAAGGAAGCTGCATCCGGCGAGCTAGATGGCGGAGCGGAATTCCTGCTGAAGGTGCAGCGCCCCGTTCTGACGCGCCCGCCGGAGGCGCCGGGAGAGATCGCCGATTGGCTGGAGAGTGGATGGGACAATCCATCCGAAGAAATCCGTTTGCAGGAAACGCAGGATGATCGGGACGACTCGGGGAATCCTCGCGTTGTCCGATTTGAAGAGGACAAGGCAAGAAGCGTGGCGCTGCAACAGTGGAAGAGCGCGCGCGAAGAGTGGGCCAAGAGCGAACGGCCGGCTCGCGCGGCGATGAAAATATTCGAAGCGTTCTACGCGCTGTACGGGCGGATCGAACGCGAGGCCGAACGGGTGGAGCTGGTTTTGGGAGACGGCATCCTGAGCTGGCGCCGGGACGAAGGAAATATTTATCACCCGATTCTGCTGCAGCGGCTGCAATTGAACTTCAATGCCGCGGTGCCGGAGTTTACGATTTCCGAGGCGGATTATCCCGTTGAATTATATTCGGCGCTATTTCAATCGATGACGGACGTGGACGGGCGGGCCATCGGGCGTTGCCGGGAGGAACTGGATCAGGAAGGTTTTCACCCGCTGGTGAATGGGTTAACGTCGGGATTTTTGAAACGACTTGTTATCCAGCTTTCGCCGCGAGGTGAGTTTATTGAGGACCAGGCGCCGGCGGAAGCGCAGGGCGACCCGGCCATTGGGCGGGACCCACTGGTGTTTTTGCGCGCGCGCACGCTGGGATTCGCCGCTTCCATTCAAGGGATTCTTGCGGACCTGCGGACGCGGGAAGATCTGCCGTGGTCGCTGTTGAATATCGTCGGCGAGGAATCACCCACTCGCGCCGAGAGTGAAACGGAACCGCCCGCAATGGAAGCGACGGAAAGCGCCGGCGAAGTGCTGCTGAGCAAGCCGGCGAACCCAGAGCAGGTTCGAATTGCGCAGCAACTGGAGTTGCACGGCGGAGTGCTTGTGCAAGGCCCGCCGGGCACGGGAAAGACGCATACGATCGGAAATCTGATCGGGCATTTGCTGGCGCAGGGGAAGAGCGTGCTGGTGACGAGCCAGGCGACGAAGGCGTTGCGGATGGTGAGACACCACATTGTGCCGGAGCTGCGGCCGCTGTGCGTGAGTTTGCTGGAGAGCGATCTGGAGAGCCGGAAACAGTTGGAGAGCGCGGTGGGGTCCATCGCGGAACGGCTGTCGCGCGCGGACGCGGGTTCGCTTGAGATGGAAGCGAAGAAACTCGAGTCCGAGCGCGGGGACATTTTGAAAAAACTGGAGGAGATGCGCAAGCAGCTCGCGGAGGCGCGGGCAGATGAATACCGCGACATTGTGATTGCCGGAAAGACGTGGCCGCCGGCCGATGCTGCACGGAATGTGGCCAAGGATAAAGAGTCGCTCGGGTGGATTCCGGGACCCGTTGCGGCAGTGGCTCCTTTGCCTCTGACTCCCGGAGAGCTGGCCGATCTTTATCGCACGAACACTTCCCTCTCGCGCGAGGACGAGCTCGAACTTGCGGGACATCTGCCGGAGCTTCACGATCTGCCGAGGCCGGAAGAGTTTGAAGGTTCGCTGAACGAGCGGAACCGCTTGAGCATGGAGGAACTGGAGCTGCGTTCGGATTTGTGGAAGAGCGGGGTGCCGGAAGGCAGTCCCGAGGAATTGGAAGCGTTGGGGGCGAGCTTGGCGCAAGCAGTCGAGCCACTGACGGGCAAAGAAAAGTGGAAGCTGGAAGCGGTCTACGCTGGGAAATATGGAGGAGCCCACCGGCAACCGTGGGACCAGTTGATTGAGTTCGTGCGACTGGTTCACCGCGAGTCTGCCAACGCGCAGGAATCGTTCGTGAAGTATGGGCCCGAGCTTCCCGAGACTCCGGCTTATGAGGATCAGCAGAGGATTGCCGGGGAAATCCTGGCGCATCTGGAAACCGGAGGGAAGCTGGGTTCGTTCACTTTGTTCACACACAAGGCGTGGGGCCAATTCATCGAATCGGCAAAGGTGAACAGCGCCCAGGCGAGGACGTCTGAACATTTCATCGCGCTGATGAAACTGGCGCGCCTGAAAAAACTGCGCCAGGAACTTTGCGGGCGCTGGGATCGGCAGATGGCGCCGCTGGGGACGCCGGCGTCGGCACAGATGGGAGCGGAAGTCGAGAAGACGCTGATGCAGTATTGCGACGCACTAGAGGATTGCCTGGGGTGGCACGAACGGACATGGCTCCCCTTGCAGGAGCAACTGACGGATTTCGATTTCAAGTGGGAGAAGTTTCTGGCGGAGCAGCCCGCAGTCGTTGGGGCGCACGGCGAGTTGGTGAGGATCGGGAAAGCGGTGACGGATTCCCTGCTGCCGATTCTTGAATCGCGCATCAAGAAACAAAAGCTACTGCAAATCGAGGAAGAGCTTCGGGACCTGAAATCGCGGCTGAAGCTTGCGGGACGCGCGGCAAAAGCATCGAAGGCGACGGCGAAATTGCTGTCGTCGGTGATTGACGAGGATTCGAGCGAGTATCACAAGGCTTATGAGCGCTTGTTGGAACTGAAGAGCCAGCAAGCGGATCTGGATCTGCGGCGCGCGCTGCTGGCGAAACTGGAGAGCGCGGCGCCGGCCTGGGCGGGGGCGATTCGCAATCGGACGGGGGCGCATGGCAAAAGCGAACCGCCGCGCGACCCGGCATCGGCGTGGACATGGCGGCAGCTGAACGATGAACTGGACCGGCGGGCGAGTGTTTCCATTGAGAGTTTGCAGGCGAAAAGCGAAAAGCTGCGGGAACAGTTGCGGCGGGTGACGGTGGGGCTGATTGACACGCGGGCATGGTCGGCGCAGGCGCGGCGAACTTCGTCACGGCAGCGGCAGGCGCTGGTGGGGTGGCTGGATACGATTCGCCGGATCGGCAAAGGACACGGGATCCGGGTTTCCCTGTTGCGGACGGAAGCTGCGAGAAAAATGTCGGAATGCCGGAGTGCGGTTCCGGTGTGGGTGATGCCGCTTTCGCGGGTGGTGGAGAATTTCGATCCGTGCAGCACGCGGTTTGACGTGGTGATTATTGACGAGGCCAGCCAGAGCGACGTGATGGCGCTGGTGGCGCTTTATCTCGGCAAGACGGCGCTGGTCGTTGGGGACCACGAGCAGGTGAGCCCGTCGGCGGTGGGCCAGGACCTGGGCATCATCCAGAATCTTATTTTCCAGTACCTGCAGGGCGTGCCGAACTCGGATCTCTACGATGGGCAGATTTCGATTTACGATCTGGCGCGGCAGTCCTTCGGCGGGACGACTTGCCTGGTGGAACATTTCCGTTGCGTGCCGGAGATCATTCAGTTCAGCAACATGATTTCCTACGACCAGCGAATCAAGCCGCTGCGGGATGCGAGCCGGGTGCAGGTGCGCCCGCACACGGTGGGCTACCGAGTCAGCGGGTCCAGCCGGGACGGCAAGATCAACCGGCAGGAAGCGATTGGAGTGGCATCGCTACTGAAGGCGGCGATGGAGCAGCCCGAATATCAGAAAAATGAGGCGGGGCAGGCGACGAGCTTCGGCGTGGTTTCGCTGGTCGGCGACGAGCAGGCGCTGGAAATCGATAACCTGCTGCGGAAGCATATTTCGCCGGATCTTTGCGAGCACCACCGATTGCTCTGCGGAAATGCCGCACAGTTCCAGGGCGACGAGCGCGACGTGGTGTTTATCTCGCTGGTGGATACGGCGCAGCGCGGGCCACTTTCCCTGCGCGACCAGGAGCTGTTCAAGCAGCGGTTCAATGTTGCCGCGAGCCGCGCTCGGGATCAGATGTGGGTGGTGCATTCGCTGAGCCCGCAAAATGATTTGAAGGCCGACGACCTGCGGCGGCAACTGATCGAGCACGCCCAGGACCCGAGCCACCTGATGAGGGCGCTGGAGGAGAAAGAGAATCGCGCACAGTCTCCGTTCGAACGCGAGGTGATGAAGCGACTGCAGGCGGCTGGATATCGCGTGCTGCCGCAATGGCGGGTTGGGGCGTTTCGAATCGATCTGGTGGTCGAAGGCGACCGGCGGCGGGTAGCGATTGAATGCGACGGGGATCGTTACCATCCGCTGGAGAAAATTCCAGAGGACATGGAGAGGCAGGCGGTGCTGGAACGCATGGGCTGGGTGTTCACACGGGTTCGCGGGACGGACTTTCTACGGAATCCGGATCGAGCGATGAAACAAGTATTCGAAAAACTGGAAGTGCTGGAGATTTTCCCCGTCAACGCGAAAAAAGATTCGGCGAAGACGGTGCGCCCAACTGACGATCTTACCGAACGGGTGATCCGGCGAGCGGAAGAGCTGCGCCGGGAGTGGGCCGGGCCGGAACCGGCCACGAGCCGGGGAAAAGAGGCGGCGCAGGCCGCAGGGAAGGCGGCGGTGTCGTAGGGAAGCGCACGCCTGATCGCGGGGAGCCTGAATTCATTAACTTACTGACAACACGTCAGTTAATTGAGCCTCGAACGTTAAAATATACTTTCCACCCACAAACTACTAAGGTGTTTACCTGAGTCGTGTTACGGTATTTTCCCTGATTGAGGGAGTAGGTGTCCGATGGTATTCACTATCGAGTCCCCAACGGATTCAGACTGCGGATTCGCCCGGCATGGGCAATTTGCGCCCAGGAGAAAATATTCATGGCGAAGCGAGATAGCACTCCCACGGACCTCGAGCTGAAGCGCACGGAAGAACCATCGGAATTGCTTCGCGAACTCGTCGCCCACCTTCGGCAAAATCGAACGCAATTGCGCGAGGAATGGGTGGTACGCATTTCGGAAACGCGCCTGCTGACGGCGATGACGAAGGAAGAAATCTTCGCCGAAGCGACGTCGGTGTACGACAGCTACGTGGAAGCGCTGGAAACGGAAGCATTCGAAGCGCTGCAAGCCTACGCGCGAAACCTCTCCGAACGCATTATTCCCCGAGGCGTTGAGACGCACGAAGTTGTGGGAATCGTGCTACTGTTGCGCGACGTGCTGGCGCGTTCCCTCTTCGCAAAATACCAGAACGATTTCAAAAAATTGAACCGCATTCTGGACGCTTACGAGCCGGCGGCAAACCGCATTGCGAACACGGTCGCGGTAGGTTTCGTGCAGGAACGCGAGCGCGTAATCCGCCAGCAGCAGGAAGCGATCCGGGAACTGTCCACGCCGGTGCTGCAGGTTCGCGAACGGCTGCTGATTCTGCCGATCATCGGTGTGATCGACCCGCAGCGCGCGAGGCAATTAACGGAACAACTGCTGCGCGGAATTCGGACGAATCGCGCAAAAGTCGTGGTGATTGATATCACGGGTGTGGCGGCGATGGACGTGACGGTGGCGAACCACCTGGTGCAGACGGTGGAAGCGTCCAGACTGCTGGGCGCGACGGTCATTGTTACGGGCCTTTCTCCGGAAATCGCGCAAACGCTGGTGACGATCGGAGTAGACCTGGGCAAGATGAACACGGTGGGCGACCTGCAAGGCGGAATCGAGCAAGCGGAAAGACTGCTGGGATACAAAGTAGCGTCAATCGCGGAAGAGCGCTAAACCGGGCGGAGGAAAAAGCGAGTGGAAGTTCCCATTCTCAAACAGGGAGCGTTTCTGATAGCGACGTTCCAGGCCGCGCTCTCCGATGCCGACTTGAATCAATTGCGGATGGGATTGGTGCAGCAGGTGGTGAAGTTTCGCTCGCGGGCGGTGATCGTGGACGTGACGGCGATGGACGTGATGGATTCGTTCGCGTCGCGGACGCTGCGGGAGATTGCCCATATGATCCGGCTGCGCGGAGCGGAGACCGTGATTGTGGGGATTCAACCGGAGGTTGCGTTTGCGATGGTACAGCTGGGGTTGACGCTGGAAGGCGTGGCGACCGCGCTGGACCTGGAAGAGGGCCTGGCGTATCTGAACGAGAAGTTCAAAATCACGAACCGAGGTTGAGCGATTGTGTCGGTTGGGGAAATTCGCGTGGAAATCAACTCCGACCAGGATATCGTCATCGCCCGCCAAAAGGGACGGGTTCTGGCGAGCGAGCTTGGCTTTTCCTCGGGCGATGCCACGCTAATTGCGACGGCAATCTCTGAACTGGCGCGCAACATTGTGTCCTACGCGCGCACAGGCGAAATCAAGCTAAAAGGAATTCACGGATCGAGCCGAATCGGAATCTTGGTCGTCGCCTCCGATGACGGCCCGGGAATTATTGATATTCGCCAAGCCCTGCGGGACGGCTTTTCCACATCGGGAAGCCTGGGACTTGGCCTGCCTGGAGTGCGCCGGCTGATGGACGAGTTTGAGATCAGTTCCCAACCCGGTAAGGGAACCATGGTGGCGGTGAGGAAGTGGAGACAATAAAAGAACCAATGCTGGAGTACGGATTAGCGAAGCATGCGCATGTGGGCGGAGGGGAGTCCGGAGACCTGCACGTGGTTTGCTGCAATCAAAACGGCATGATGATCGCGGTGATTGACGGCATCGGGCACGGCGAAGAAGCCGCCGAAGCGGCCAGGACGGCCGGGGCGCTGCTGCAAAGCTCGATGGACGAGCCGGTGATCTCGCTCATGGAGCGCTGCCATGAGAAGCTGAGAGGAACGCGCGGAGCGGTGCTGAGCATGGCATTTATTTCCCCCGAGCAGAAGATGATGACGTGGATCGGAGTCGGCAACGTACAAGGAGTGCTGGTGCGCGCAAATGGGGTCCGGGGCAATGCGCAAGAACCGCTGCTGCTCCGCGCCGGAGTGGTGGGGTCCATACTGCCTGCGCTGCAAGCGAGCGTTCTGCCCGTTTCGAGGGGAGACACGGTGTTTTTCGCGACGGACGGGATCCAGACTGATTTTTCCACGTCGCTTTCCGGAAGAGAGAATCCACAGAAGGCGGCCGACCGGATTCTCAGCCACTATCGAAGCGGAAACGATGACGCGCTGGTGCTGGTGGCGCGGCTGACCGGGATAAACCCATGAAGAGCATGACGCGACGCAAGGGGAAGGCGGAGAGTTTCGCGGACGAATACCGCGACTGCCTCCGGGATCACGCGGCCGAAAGAGGAGAACTGACACTGGGGCGTGCTTACGAATTGGGAAGAAGGGCGCTTGCGGAACAACTGAGCGTGGTGGAACTGGCGTCGCTGCACCACGAGGCGGTGATTGAGCTGCTGCGCAGCGCGGAAAACGAGGAGCAAAAGGAGGAACTGCTGCGGTTGAGCGCGGAGTTTCATTCGGAGTGCGTTTCGCCTTATGAGATGGCGCATCGCGGATTCCAGGATGCAGTGGAGGCGCTGCGGCAGTTGAATGAAACCCTGGAAGAAGAGATCAAGCGCATCGCGTACGCAGTGCACGACGAAGCCGGGCAATTGCTCGTGGCCGTGCACCTGGCGCTGGCCGAGGTCGCCATGGGAATGCCCGACGCGCAACAAGCGCAGTTCACGCGGATCAAGGACCTGCTGAACGAAGTGGAAAAGCATTTGCGCCGGTATTCGCATGAACTCCGGCCGACGATCCTAGACGATCTGGGCTGGATTCCGGCGGTTCGCTTCCTGGCGGACGGAATTTCGAAACGGGCGAACCTGCCGATCCACATCGACGCAACGGTTTCCGGGCGCCTGCCAACCGCAACGGAAACGACGCTCTATCGCGTGGTGCAGGAAGCGTTGACGAACGCGGTGAAGCACGCGAAGGCCACCAATGTGTGGATTCGCGCCTGGCGCGAGGATCTTACGCAGTGCTGCACGATCCGGGACGATGGCGCGGGCTTCAAAATGCGCCGCGGCCCGGGGACGCCCCGGAAAGGGCTGGGACTTGTGGCGATGCGCGAGCGCGTGAGCGCAATCGGCGGAACACTGCAGATCGAATCGCGCGTGGGGCACGGGACTGAAGTATCCATTCGACTTCCACTGGAGGCTAGCGATGCCAATACGAATCGTACTCGCGGATGACCACGTACTCGTTCGCCAGGGACTGAAGTCATTGCTGGAGCGCGAGCACTTCCAGGTGATGGCGGAGGCATCGGACGGGCAGGATGCCGTGAAACTGGTGGAACTGCACCAGCCGGACATTGCGATCATGGACATCAGCATGCCGACGTTGAACGGGATTGATGCGGCCCGGAGCTTGGCGCGGAGCGCACCGAAAACGAAGACGATTTTGTTGACGCAGCACGAAGAGGAGCAGTACATCCACGAAGCGCTGGAAGCCGGGGTGAAGGGATACGTCCTGAAGAACCAGGTGGCGAACGATTTGATCCAGGCGATCCGGCAGGTCGGCCGGGGAGAGTTTTATCTTAGCCCGGGGATCTCGCGGGCGGTGATGGAAGCTTACCGGAGCAAATCGGAAAGGCCCGCCGATCCCTTGACGGCGCGTGAGCGGCAGGTATTGCAACTGATTGCGGAAGGAAAGTCCACGAAGGATACCGCTTCGGTGCTGGGAATCAGCGTGAAAACGGCGGAATCGCATCGAATGAGGCTGATGCAAAAACTGAATATCCACGAAACGGCGAGCCTGGTGCGCTACGCGGTGCGGCGCGGATTGATTCAGCCTTGAGAGAATTTCGCCTCATCTGTTTCGGCTGAGGCCGCAAAGTTGATTCCCTATCGTCCCGCGAGTATGGATCGCCAAGCGGCTCCAAAAGGCCTGGAGCGGCATTGAACAGAGTCAGGCCAAAGCGATCTACTGCTGGGTTATGCAGCTGTCGATTATCCTGACGGTATTGCCAGACCAAACGTTTCCGTTATGATTCGCCGTTCCTCCACCGCCTTCGGACGCCGACACGTTGCAGTGCAGAAGCGGAGGATAGCTGAAAACACCGATAGGAGACTGGGGATTGGGAACCGCCTGGGCCCAGCCAAGGTCTGCCCCAGTTGAAGAAAATACTTGATTGTTCGAAATCGTGTTGTTGTAGGTTCCGTTCAGTATCACGATACCCCCAAGAAATGCGGGGGCTATCCCCGCGGATTTCTCGGCCCCTGTGGGTCCGTCGGTGTGGTCGACATTGCCTGTTACCAGGTTGTCGTGGGCCGGCCCGTAAGTATTCAAGGTCGCGGTGCCGGGCAAAGGATCGGCAATCATAATCCCGACAAAATCGGCGGTGCTGAACGAGTTGTTGATGACGGTGTTGTAGGAAGAGCCGTCGGAGATCAGGACATTATTGGTGAAGGGATAGTCAGCAGAATTGTTGCTGACGGTGTTGTGGTTCGAACTGAAGACCGCGAACGATACGGTGGTGCAATTATTGGCGGAAGTATGATCGATCGTCGAATTGCTGGTCTTAAAGAGGCGAACGGCGCCCACGCCCCAGTTCGACAATGAAGGATCAAATGCGATGTAGTCGGGAGTGTTGTCCTGGCCATCGGCGCTGAACTGCCAACCCCTCACGGTGATATTACTGCTGTTTTCCACGTCGATGGCCCCGACAAAGTTCTTATTGATCGCCCCCGCCATCTTGCCAATCCCGGGACCGTTCGAATTTGCGCCGCCACCATCCAGTGTCACGTTGTTGGAATTCTTGACGACGATGCCGATGCCATTGCTCTGGATGGAGGTTTGCGGGCCGGTTACCTGGGCCAGGATGCTGCTTGTCCCGGAAGAGTTGATGTGGTTTAAAAAGATGCCCGTGCTGGCGTTGGAGCCGTTTCCGCTGATCGTCAGGTTGAAGAGATTGAAGGATTTCGTAAGCGATGAACCATCAATGGAGACAGCAATGTTGCTTCCAGAAGTGCCGTTGATCGCCATGGGTCCAATGATGTAGGGATCGGCCGCCGAGCCCGATCCACTGGCCACGCAGCCGCAGGTAAGGAAGTCGGAGTCGGCAGCGATCACAATGGGGTTATGGGAATTGCTTGCCGCGCGAGCCAGGTAAAGCGGCAGCGCGAGAAGCGCTACAAACAGCAGAATTGCGCCGATTGATGCGGTCCGTTTCATGGTCGTCACGCTCCTTATCAAGCTGAATTCAGATTGTGAGGGCCGTGGTCTATACCGGGGGAGGGGGACTGAATGGGGAATCTACCACTATCGGGAAGCAAGTCAAGATTATAGTAAGGTTCTAAATTTGTACTTTGTCATTGGTGTAAATCACCTATTTGGAGAGACGCGCGTCTGATTTAGCGGTGATCAGGCCCGGAAGAGATTACGTAGCGGGAGGCGCGGCGGCCTGGGCGACAACGAGGAATTCGAACGATTTTCCGTTGGCTTTGAATTTCATTTTGTTCTTGTCGAGGGTGAACTCGATCGGCAGGTTTATCGGAATGATCGTCTGATCGGAGGGCTTCGGCTGGCGTATGGTGTAGTCGGTTGAGCCGGAGCGAACTACATACTGCTGACAAAGGATATCGATGTCCTGCTTTTTGGATTTCTTTGCGCCGCACGCGACCGAGTTATGCGAAATGATCGTGCCGGCCTGCGGTTGGGGACCGGCTGGGGCGACCGATACGCTGAGCAAAAGGGCGGCGAAGAGCAGGAGAGAGTATTTCATGGAGACACCTCAGAGAAATGGTCGCTGGGAACTTCGTAGAGTATACCGCAGATTGGGAACACCAAATTCCAATTACATGGCCTAGGCTTTATCTTGTATCGAGAAATGGCCGGGTTGGAGAGGAATTCGAAAGCAGTTCGATAAACTAAGCTAGAATCGGAAAGCTCTGATTGCACCATGCATGCACTGCCGCTCCCAAGTTGCTGTAATCAAAAAGGCAAAAGTTGACGAACCGTGAATCCATCGGACGCTCTCGTCTGAGATGCAGAACGGGCGGAATTTGGGCCTAGTATCCACTTTATCGGTTACCGCGTTAATCAGGCAGTGACTTATTCGCTCAAGAGAATGTAAGCTCCCAATAAAGCTAGGAGGCGCCTATGCGTAATTCCGCCTTCCTCGTCGCTGTCTTCATTTTCGCCTGTCTGGTCAGCTCACGCTCAGTTCACGGTCAGAAACAACTGGCGAATTCCCCGAAAATCCTGTCGGCTAAAACCGTTTACTTTGATGACCGGACTGGCGTTGATGCTGTGGGAGCTGCGGCACTGGCTCAACTGAAAAAATGGGGCAGATTTCAAATCGTTCAAGACAAGCAGTTGGCGGATTTGGTCCTTCTATTGTCAGCTGACCCGTACAACGGGGGCTATATCATTTTCGCTAGTGGTCAAACTGGCACGATGGATTCAAGCGGAGATGTCCAAGAGGACCGCGTGCCTAACTACAATAGTCAGGCTCCGGTTCGTGACGCGTACCTGACAGTGATTGACCCGAAGTCCGGGCAAAATCTGTGGAGCGACTCTCACGTGTGGGGAGGGCTGCTAACGGGAGCGAACAGTGCAGGCGAACGCTTGGTTAAGAAATTGGAGAAGCAAGTCGGGAAATAGCCACACGAATCTGCTCCTGTCCTATCACCCAGTACCCCCAGGGACGGTAAACGCGTTAATCAGAACCTAGCGCAACCACTGTAATGAATTCCGGGTCGCCGACCATCTACCCGGATTCATTGTGAGCCTACCGGTCGAACACAAGCAATTCATTGGAAATGGGCACCTCATCGGCCACCGCTTAGGTGAACCGCATACTTCTTCGCCTTGATTTGTAATCGGACGGGTCACCGCATTTTCTAAGAGTGTCACAGGAAAGACCGATGTATCATTCGACATCTAGCCCGGGAACGTCACCTTCACCGTGCGAGGAATTATCGAGAGCGGGGCGCGGGCCTTCCGAGGTTGGGTCACCAACAAGTACACGAAATCCCATGACAGATTGGCAAATGCGAGAAAAGCGGCCACTCCGAGGGCCTCGGCCGGAGCCAGCGGGGCCGACCCTCAAAAACTACATCACGCCCGCCGGGTTGCAGCGGCTGAAAGACGAGCATCTTTTCCTACTGAGTCGCGAGCGGCCCGCGGTGGTGGAGGTCGTAGCGTGGGCTGCTAGTAACGGCGACCGCAGTGAAAACGCCGACTATCTCTACGGCAAACGACGGTTGGGCCAGATCGATTCGCGGATTCGCTTTCTCACGAAACGCATTGACGCGGCCGTGGTCGTCGATCCCGCCGCTCCGCGGCCAGGGCCAGCCGCTACACGCGTCTTCTTCGGCGCAACCGTGACCTACAAGGACGCCGCCGGCTTCGAACACGTCGTCTCGATCGTCGGCATCGACGAGGTGGACCTCGACCGTGGCTACATCAGCTGGCGCTCGCCTCTCGCCAATGCGCTGATGAAGGCGAGCCCCGGCGACCTCGTGAACCTGTGCGCACCAGCAAAGACGGAGCATCTCGAGATCATCGAGGTCATGTACACGCCGATTCCGATGGATCCTTTCCGCGAACC
>DATMMG010000148.1:0-9445 GCA_035569815.1 Candidatus Methylomirabilota bacterium | reverse complement strand
CTAAAGGTGGCCGCTACGGGTTGGTCATTTTTTCGCGAGGGTGCGGACGAAGTTGATGACATCCCAGATTTCGTCGGGCTTCAGGCGGCCTTCTTCGCCCATCATTTTGCCTTTGCCATTATTGATGATGTTGTAGATGTCGCCGTCGGTCAGGTCTTTCAACGCAGCGGCGTCGCGGAAATCGGCAAGCTTCAAGTGCATGTCTTCGGCCAGGTCGCCGTCGCCAGCACCCTCTTTGCCATGGCACATGGCGCAATCCTGGCTGAACTTCTTTTTGCCGGATGCCAGTGAGGTGGGCGAGGACTTAACAGGATTTTCTTTTTTGGGGGCGTCGGGGGTGGGCTTAGCGTCCGAAGCGGCGGGTTTTTCATCGGCAGGCTTGGCTGGCTCCTGAGAGCGGGACTGGAATGGCAAAAGCAGAGTGGAACACACAAAGAGACAGACGAGCGCTACTTTCATGGCAGGATCTCCCTAAGCGACTCAACGCGTCAATCGAGCATAGGGCGCAGTTTGGGCAAGTATAATCCTCTGAAGTCACATTGTGCTTATTTATTCTTTGGAAAAATTCCGACCCGGCATGAGGTGCTCGGCGAGAGCGGGATGATTCAGGCGTGTTTTGCGTTTGACGGGGGATAGACAGAAGAGTAGCTTGCAGCATGGCCCGTTTTCCGCCCAACGGAAATGAATTTGTGGCCATCCTTCCACGATGAGCATCATTGGAGAGGCCACAGGCGTCATTGCGGCGTCCTGCCATATAGCCAGACTGAATGCGAGGAGAGTGTATATGCCAACGATCACAACGAAAGACGGCACACAGATTTATTACAAGGACTGGGGCAAAGGACAACCGATTGTATTCAGCCACGGCTGGCCGCTTAGCGCGGACGACTGGGACGGGCAGATGCTGTACTTCGGGCGGCAAGGTTATCGCGTCATCGCGCATGACCGGCGGGGACACGGGCGCTCCGACCAGACGTGGGACGGGAATGACATGGACACGTATGCCGATGATCTGGCGCAGCTCTTCGAAAAGCTCGATTTGAAGGACGCGATCATGGTGGGCCATTCGACCGGCGGCGGCGAAGTGGCGCGCTACCTGGGCCGCCACGGTACCAAGCGGGTTGCCAAAGCGGTGCTGATCAGCGCGATACCGCCCCTTATGCTGAAGACCGAGAAGAATCCGACTGGGACGCCCATCGAGGTGTTCGACGGGCTTCGTGCGGCGCTCGCAGCAAACCGAGCGCAGTTTTATAAGGACATTACTCTGCCGTTCTACGGATACAACCGGCCTGGCGCGAAAATTTCGGAGGGCATCCGCGAGCACTGGTGGCTGCAGGGCATGCTGGGGAGCGTGAAGGGCCACTATGACTGCATCAAGGTGTTCTCGGAAACCGACCTGACGGAAGACCTGAAAAAGATCGACATCCCGGTGCTGGTGATGCATGGCGACGATGACCAGATTGTGCCGATCGTCGCGGCGGGACTGCTTTCGGCGAAGATACTGAAGAACGCGACGCTGAAGGTTTATCCGGGCTATCCGCATGGCATGCCCGCGACGAACGCGGATGTGATCAACGCGGACCTGCTGGCGTTCTTCAAGGGGCAAAGGCTGAGCGCTAGCGCGTAAATTCATTTGACGGCGATGATGTCGTGGCCGGTCTTAAGACCGGCCACTACAAAAGGAAGCGCACGGCGAGTGGCCGACCTGAAGGTCGGCCACTACAACTGCGAGAGCACAGTGAGGAATCGCGGTGCCGCTAGGCGTAATACTGGAAATCACGCCAGAACTGGGGCCAGCCGGCTTTGGGCGGACCGCAGAGGAAAATATCGCGGCGCTCGGTGGTCTCCTCGTTGACGACCCCGAGCGCGTTTGTGTTTTGCGCCACCAGCCGGCAGGATTCGAAGTTTGCTTCGACGAAATCTCGCGGGAAACCCACGATGATCAGAGTCCGCGGCGCGGGATCGCCATAGCCGCGCTCCCAGGAAGAGTTTTCGCCGCTGATGGCGCGGGGCAGCCCGTGGCTCGGCCCGTAGAGATTGATGGCGCCTACTTCGCCGTAATTTTCTGCAAGGATGCCGAGACGTATCCTTGACCCGGCGGGAAGGGAATCGCGAACCTGGGCCAGGGTCGAGACCAGATCCTCCCAGCCGATTTCATCACGAAAAGTCAGATTCACTTTGTCCGCGAGCCGGAACCACCGGGAGGGGATCGGGGCGAGGGGCAGAGCTACAGCACTCGCGCCGAGAATGCTCAGCGCTAGTGCAGCGACAACCGCAGCGCGGACGGCGTGCCCGCGTGTAGCGTTTAGAGTCGAAAGCCAGCGCTCGAGCCATACTCCACCGGCCGCGTACAGCATCGGGTAGGCCGGCGCCAGGTAATACCCGCGGCCTTTTGCGATCACGAAGAGAACAAGCGTTGCCAGAAAAGTCCCGGCCAGCGGGCGGAAGTTCCGGCCTTCGCGTGCGCGTAGACAGAAATAGAGCCCGGCGAGCCAGAGGGGAAACGACAAGAGGGTCATTTCCAACTGGTCGGGAAGGAAGGAGCGCGTCAAGCCTTCGGAGACGTCGCGCTGGTGAATAAAGCGGAGGAAGTCGTAGCTGACGAAATGATGCCGCACCTGCCAAAGGAAATTCGGCGCGACAATCAGAAGAGAAACGAGCAGGCCGAGCCACGGCCAAATCGCGCGGAAATATTTGCGCGCGTCGCTGAGGAGGAGGCCCGCAAGGAGGCCGATGGCGAAGAACAACATCGTGTATTTGGCCAGCATTCCCAGGCCGATGGACGCCCCGACAAGGAGGAAGTACCGGGGGTTCGATGATTTGAAAAGACGGACGAGGAAAAAGGCGGTGAGAACCCATGCGAAGTAATCGAAGGACATGTACTGCATGAGCGCGCCCACTCCAAGAGAGAAGGGAATGGAAGCGCAGGCGGCCACGACCTGAGCCGCGCGCCCTCCGCCCATGTCCTTGGCCATGCAGCCGGTCAGCACCACGCTGACGGCTTGTATCAGTGCCGAGAAAAAACGGAAACCGACCAGCGAGGTGCCGAAGAGCGCGAGGGCCAGGCGTCCAAGGAATGGGGTGAGTGGCGGATAGGCGACGTAGCCCCAGGCAAGGTGACGCGCGTCTTCGAGGATAGAAAGCTCATCGCGATTGAAACCGTAGCGCCCGGCCGTGAGCAGATGAATGAGAAGAGTGCTCGCGCCAATCAAGACAAGGATTGCCAAATTATTTCGATCGCGCAGGAAGGGATTGGTAGTTTGCGCCGCATGGGTGGATGTCGAGGCGTCGCTGATTGCGATTGTTTCTATTTTCGGCGCCACGGGAACCTCAAGAGGAAGCGCCATGATAGCAGAAGAGAGTTGGCGGCGAGGGGCTGGGAACACGTTGGGCAGTTTTTGTGTTGGCCGACCTGAAGGTCGGCCAACACTTTTACCGGGAGGCGGTGCTAGCGGTTGCCGGATTTGCCTTTGTCGTCGAGGGCCTTGAACAATTCCTCGGTGCCGACGACTTGGCCGTCCCGCGTGCCGGGGATGAGGGTGTCAGGTTCGATGTCGCCCTTCTTTGCACCGGCGATGGTTACGCTATTCACTTCCAGAGTGCGCCCGAGAGCGCGTTCGTAGTTTGCCTTGGCTTCCGCCAGATTTGCCAGGGCGCGAAGTTCGGTGCCCTGCGCGGTGATCAAATCGCGTTGCGTCAGAATCACGTTGTAGACCGTGGAAGCGCCCAGCTGATATTTCTTCTGCTCGGCGTCAAAGGTCTGCTGCTGCAGTTCGCGGGCCTTGCTGGCGGCTTCCACCTGTGCGCGGCCCTGTTCCAGGGCGATGGAAGTGTTGCGCACATCGAGCACCGCGCTGTTCTTGATCTGCTGCATCTGGGCTTCCAGTTGGCGCTCGGTGAGTTGCGCGTGGACGCTGTCTGCCTGCGCGGAGCGGTTGCGAAGAGGTAGCGTGAAATTGATTCCGACGGTATAGCTGGGGAAGCGGTTGTGAAAGACCTGACTCAGACTGTCGGAAAGGCCTGTCTTGTTCACGCCTGTAACCGTGGTTGTTGCCGTTGGAACAAATATCGGGGTGGGAACGCTGGTGGAATTCAGAACGGTCACTGGATTTCCGTTCGCGTCCACGACCTGAGGCCCGGCGACGAATCCGGAGGCGGTCGCCAGAGAATTTCCGGCCAGGCCCGTGCTGCTGTAAGTGCCTGTCAGCGTGGCTTGAGGAAGCAGCGCATTCTTCGTGGCTTTGACATCGATTTCCCCGTTCTTCACGTTCAGGATTTGTTCCTGCACGTCAGGGCGTTTCACGAATGCTTCTTTCACCGCGTCGGCGAAAGGCGCGAGTTGAATGGATTGCGGCGCATCCGGCTTGTCGGTGGGGATGATTTCCACGTCGATCAGATTGGATGCAGTGGGATCCTTGGAAATGAAATTCTTCAGAACCAATTCGTCCTGCAGTTGGGTGGTTTGCGCAACGATGAGGTTCTGGCGGTCGGTGGCCAGTTCGGATTCCGCGCGAGTCACGTCCAGCGGGGCCATGGTGCCGATCTCCAACTGTTTCTTGTTGTCGTTGTACAGCTTATCCGAGACCTTGACCGCCTGCTCCTCCACGCTGACATTCGCGCGAGCGTAAACCAACTCCCAATAGGCGGTGATGGTGCTGGTTACGGTGGTGATGGCTTGCTGGGCGAAGGCCAAGTCGGCGATCTTACGGTTGTTTTCGGCAATCAGGATATTGCGGCGGGTGATGTCGCGGCCGACGCCCTGCAAGAGTTGCTGGGAGAAACTGATGCCGATGGTGGACTGCACGGCGGGATCGAAAAGGTTGAACGCGGAAGTCGAAGAGGAGCGGGTGCTGTCCCAGAAGACGTTGAGCGTGGTACCGGTAGAAAAGCCCTGCGAAAAGGCAGTGGTAAAGGTGCTGTTGTGTACTCCCAGCGCCGAGATTCCGTTCGTACCGGTGCCGGAAGTGAGCGGGTTGTTCACCGCAATCAGCGCGCTGTTGACCGAAACGCTCTGCGTGAGGTACGGGTCGAAAATCAGCGAAGGGAGGTTGGCGGTCGAACCGACCGACAAGCTGCCGGGTACGCCGTAACCGAAGCCGCCGGCTTTCGTTTTGAGGATGCTGGTGTCGGCCATCCAGGGGTTGTAGCGCTGGACGACGATGTCCATGCTGTTTTCAAGAGCGAGAGCGATGGCGTCCTGCAGGCTGAGGTTCATCTTTCCGGCCTGGATGAGTTGCTCGAGCCGGGGCGAGTTCGTAAGCGCTCCCGGATTGACATACCAGGTGCGGAAGGGAGCGGTGATATTCGGCCAAGGGCCAGGAGAATTGGTGTAGTGATACTTGCTCAAGCCCAGGGAGATCGGCACGCCACCTTGCAGACTGGCCTGTTTCGGAGGGGGAGCTGGGGCTGGATCCTGGGCCAACACCGGAGAGGCGGGGGCTCCCGCGAGAATGCCTGCCAGAACGGCCGAAAGCAGGGACTTCAGGGACAGCTTCTTCATAAAGGTTTCCTCACCTCTGGAAAAATGGCAATGCTGAACTCTTGGCAAACCGACCCGTTACAAGGCTTCTCTCTCTAAAACGATGCAAGAGGGCAATTTGTTTCATCCGGGATGCAGCTTGGGGAGACGTCTGCAACGGACGCTCACCGGCCTGGGCGCTGGCTTCGAAGTCTAACAGGGGCCCTCATTCCTTGACAACGCGTTGCATGGAGGCTAGGCTGCTGACATTTCGACGTTTAGGAGCCCCCGCGGTTAGCGGGCCTATGTTTACGCGCGAAGAGCTGATGAAGATGTTTGAGAAGGCGGGCGCGGTCCGCCATGGCCATTTTGAGTTGTCGAGCGGCCTCCATAGCGGCACGTACGTGCAGTGTGCGCTGGTTTTGCAATACCCGCGATTTGCGGAAAAGCTGGGGCAAGCGCTGGCCGCTTTGTTCTCGGATGCTAGGATTGATGCCGTTGTCTCCCCGGCGCTGGGCGGAGTGATCATCGGGCAAGAGGTGGCGCGGGCGCTGCCTGCGCAGAGCGATTCTGTCGGCGGCGGCGTGCCGGCGATGTTTGTGGAACGCGATGGCAGCGGGACGATGTGCCTGCGTCGTGGATTTGCGCTCAAGCCGGATACTCATGTGCTGGTGGTCGAGGACGTGTGGACTACCGGCGGCTCGACGCAAGAGGCCATCAGCGTGGTCGAGGAAGCCGGCGGGCGCGTGGTGGCGGCGGGCGCGTTGATTGATCGCAGCGGTGGCAAGATTGAGTTTCCCGTGGAATCGAACGCGCTGATTGAACTTTTGATCGAAAGCTACGAGCCGGATGATTGCCCTCTCTGCCGGCAAGGCACGGCGGCGGTCAAGCCCGGAAGCCGCTACGCGCGGTCCGCCTCCTAGGGCCGCCGGGCCGATTCCTGCATGCGTTATTTCAAACTCACGATTGCGTACGACGGCACGGATTTTCATGGCTGGCAGATCCAGAAGAATAAGCCGACCGTTCAGGGTGAAATCGTTTCGGTGCTGCGGCGGCTGACACAGGAAGATACTCAGTTGCTTGGCGCGGGACGAACCGACGCGGGTGTGCACGCTTTGGGGCAGGTGGGCAGCTTTCGCACGCAGTCGGCACTTTCGGCGTTGGAGTTTCACCGGGCGATGAATGCGCTGCTGCCGCCCACGATTCGAATTGTGGCCGTGGAGGAGATGGGGCCGGATTTCAGCGCGCGCTGGTCGGCGAAGGGGAAGATTTACCGCTACCGGATTTATCGCGGGAAGGTGGTGCCGCCGATGCTGTGGCGGTATGTGCTGCACTATCCGTTTCCGCTGGATGAGGACGCGATGAGGGACGCGGCGGCGCGTTTTGTGGGCATGCACGATTTCACTTCATTTGCGGCTTCGACGGGCTCCGAGGACGACGATAAAGAGCGCAACATGCAGCGGGAGATTTTTTCGGCGGAGCTGAAGCGCACGGAAGACGGCGAGGAGTTGTGGTTTACCGTGCACGGCCGGTCGTTTCTGCGGTACATGGTGCGGAAGATGGTCGGAACGCTGCTGGAAGTAGGGCGGGGAAAGCTCACTCCCGGGGATATCGACAAGTTGTATGAGTTAAAGGATCGTTCGAAATCCGGGCCCACGGTGCCGCCGCAGGGATTGTTTATGGTGATGGTGGAGCACGATTCGCCGTATCGGGTTGAGTGAACAATTGAACTAGCAGCGGCCTGCCTCGGAAGGCAGGCCCTACACAAGCTGGATGCGGGAGGGTAGAATCAACGCCATGGCTGCAACTTCTCCGCTGTTGGACACTTTGCCTTCGATTGATCCCGCGACCGGCAAGGTTTTGCAATCGTATGAGCGGACTTCGCCGCGGGCGGTTCCGCAATTGCTCGCGAGGGCTCGCGAGGCGCAAAAGGGCTGGGGGAAGCGGCCGGTGGAAGAGCGGTGCGCGCAGATCGCGGTATTGAAAAAGAAAATTCTGGAAGCGCGCGAAGTTTTGACGGACGCAGTCGTTCGCGAATCGGGAAAGCCGCGGGCGGAAGCCAAATTTGCCGACGTGTTCGTTTCGTTGGACTCGGCGGACTATTTTGCAAAACACGGCGAGTCGCTGCTGAAGCCCGAGGCGGTGCCGCACCACAGCCTGGCGGCGAAAGCGAAATCCGGGAAACTCTATTACGAACCGCTCGGGGTGGTGGCGATCATCAGTTCGTGGAATTATCCACTGGCGATTCCCATGGGGCAGATCATCGCCGCGGTGACCGCCGGCAACGCGGTGCTCTGCAAGACCAGCGACTTCACGCCAGAGTGTGGTGAATTGATTGGGAAGCTTTTCCGCGATGCCGGATTTCCGGCGGACCTCGTGACGATCGTGCAGGGCGGAGGGGAAGTCGGCCAGGCGCTGATTGATGCGCGCCCAGACAAAGTCTTTTTTACCGGTAGCGTTTTTACCGGGCGGCACGTTGCGGAGGCTTGCGCGCCGCTGCTGATTCCTAGCGTGCTGGAGCTTGGCGGAAAAGACGCGATGCTGGTGCTGGGCGACGCCGACGCCGAAGTGGCTTCGAGCGCGGCGGTATGGGGCAGCTTTACGAATTGCGGGCAGGTGTGCCTTTCGGTGGAGCGGCTGTTCGTCGAGAAGTCGATCAGCGAGGCGTTCATCCACAAATGCGTGGAGAAGACGCAGCGGCTCCGGCTGGGCTTCGGCAACGATCCCAACACGGAAATCGGCCCGCTGATTCGTCCGCAGCATGTGCAGCGGATGAGCGAACTTCTGGCGGATGCGGTGCAGCGCGGGGCACAGGTTTTGTACGGAGGAAGGCCGCGGCCGGACCTGGGGCCGAACTTTTTTGAGCCAACCGTCGTCACGGGCGTGGATGCTTCGATGAAGCTGTTTCAGGACGAGACGTTTGGCCCGATTATGGCCATTCGTGTGGTGGACGACGCGGAAGAGGCCATCGCGCGCGCGAACGACTCCGAATTTGCGCTTTCCGCCAGCGTGTGGACGAGCGATCTGGAGGGCGGGAAGCGGATTGCGCAGAGGTTGCACGCCGGCACGGTGATGGTGAACGACCTAATCAGCGGTTTCGCGATTGCCGAAGCGCCGCACGGCGGATGCGGGTTGAGCGGCTGGGGACGTACGCACGGCAAGGCGGGCTTCCAGGAAATGGTGCATGTAAAATATATTGATGTGGACCATTTGCCGCGGATGGAGAAGCCGTGGTGGTATCGCTACGGCGGCGATCTGGAGAAGGCGGCGGACGCGTTTCTGAATTTTGAATTTGGCGGCGGGATCTTTGCGCGCTTGAAACACGCGCGCGCGGCGATGAAGACGATGTTTCGCGATCATGGATTGAAGTAGAGGCGGAGGAGCGGGCTTGCCAGATGAAACGTCAGTAGCGGCGCAAACGAACGCTATGCCCAAGATCAAGACGCGCAAGCCGAAGCAGCGCGCTTGCGACGAGCGCAACGAGAAGGGCAAGCTGTGCGCCGGGCATTTGAAGCGCTGGTACGACCTGACGCCGGAGGTCGAAGCGATTGTGGGAAAGGGCGCTGAAATTTACCGCTGCGAGTTCTGCAAAATCCTGTTTCGGCCCGACCCGAAGCAGCAGCCCAACAGCTACACGCTACGTTATTAGACCGCGCAGGGAGATCGAGCTACAGTGAACCAAAATGAATGGATCCATGACTGGAATTCGGTTGGGCCGATGTCGATCCCACCCGGCACCCGCGTGCTGTTGAATGATGAGACGTTGCGCGACGGGCTGCAGAATCCCTCCATTCAAGATCCGACCATTGACGAGAAGATCGAAATCCTGCATCTGATGGAATCCCTGCAGATTGATTCGGTGAACATCGGGCTGCCCGGAGCCGGTCCGCGCGCGTTGCAGCATACGGAAGCGCTGGCTCGCGAGATTGCCACGAATCGCATGCGGATCAAGCCGAACTGTGCGGCGCGGACGATTGAGGCCGACAT
>DATMMG010000147.1:0-8869 GCA_035569815.1 Candidatus Methylomirabilota bacterium | reverse complement strand
ACCGTCCTCGTCGGCGGCATCATCCCCGGACCCGACATTGCCGCCCTGAAAAAATCCGGCATCGCCGAAATCTTCCTTCCCGGCACCTCCACCCAGGACATCATCGAGTTCATCCACAAGCGCCACGTCCACCCGTAGCCTGTAGCTCACCCCTTCAGGGGTGAGGTCTTTCTCTGCCCATCCCCGCTCGTCTAATCGCAGCAGAAACCCTCGGGCCTGAAAGGCCTAAGCTACAGTAAACTCCTTCTCAAACTTTACCCGCGTATACAACGTCCGAAACCCCAGTCGCGTAATATTCCTCTGCGAAGCGCTTCCCGGCAGCGCGATGCTCATCGCCAACTCGCAGCCGCATTCCGCTGCTCTCCGCATCCGCGCGTGCAGCAGCGCCGTTTGCACGCCTTGATTCCGGAACTGTGGCAGCGTACTCGCCCCAAACAGCCCGGCGATCCGCCCGCGCAAAGCCAGTGTGGCGCCTCCCGCAATCTTCCCGTCCATCGAAGCAAAATAACACTCGGTATTCTTCCCGCTCGCAAACAACCGCATCACGCCAAGAATTTCCTGCGTCACAGGAAAATGCTCCGCAAACCCTTGCGCCACGGTCAGCGTCCAGAAATCGATCTCCCCATCCAGCACTTTTCGTATTTCAATTCCCTCGGGCAACGCCGCCGCCGCTTTCTCCACGGGCCGCACCATCACATTCGAAAACTCGCTCACGTAATACCCGCGTTCCCGGTAATTCTCGATCAGCGTTCTATCCGCCATCGGACAAGTTTCCACGCGCACCGGCTCCTTGCGGCTGAAATAAAAATCCTCCAACTGGGCGAACTCCTCCTTGCTGACGGCCCCATCCAATCCAAGTCCCACGGCCTGCGTCACCGGCGAATTCGCCCCGCAATAAACCGCATAGCCGCCCGCGACGCCAGAAACCGCTCCCGCGTCATTTCCCTGCGAGGCTATCAAATTCTCCGCACACGCAACCGCGGCTTCCGCCTCTGCCAGCTCAATCTCCCGCGCCAATTCCAGACTCAACAATGGATATTCCATCCCGCGAGTCTACCCCATTCTTCTCTGTGACCTCCGGGCTCTTACTCTGTGCACTCTGTGTTATGCCTTTCTCTTTCCCGCCCCTCGCACTATCCCCCAATCCTCCGTATACTGATTCCGCTGCTGCCAATCCCGTCTGCGAGGTTGTCGCGTGTCCCCTTCGGTCCTGAAAACCGCCATCGACGCAAAATCCCCTGATTTCGAAAAGAATTCCCGGCGCATGGTGGAACTCCTCACCGCCATAAAAAACGAAGAAGAAAAAATCCGCCAGGGCGGCGGCGCCAAAGCCATCGAATCCCAGCACAAAAAAAACCGCCTCACCGCCCGCGAACGCGTCGCCGGCCTCATCGATCCCGGCACCCACTTTTTTGAATTGAGCATCTACGCCGCCCACGAAATGTACGAAGAATGGGGCGGCGCTCCCTCCGCCGGAACTGTTACCGGCCTCGCCCGCGTCTCCGGCCGTCTCTTCATGGTCATCGCCAACGACGCCACCGTAAAAGCCGGCGCCTTTTTCCCCATGACCGCGAAAAAAGTAATCCGCGCGCAAAACATCGCCATCGAAAACCGTATTCCCACAATTTATCTAGTCGATTCCGCAGGAGTCTTTCTCCCGCTGCAGGAAGACGTCTTCCCCGACACCGACGATTTCGGCCGCGTCTTTCGCAACAACGCCGTCATGAGCGCCATGGGCATTCCGCAAATCACCGCCATCATGGGCATGTGCGTTGCCGGCGGCGCGTATCTCCCCGTGATGTGCGACCACATCCTGATGACCGAAGGCTCCGGCCTATTTCTTGCCGGCCCCGCGCTGGTGCAAGCCGCCATCGGCCAGAAAACTTCCGCCGAAGATCTTGGCGGCGCCAAAATGCATTCGCAGATCAGCGGCACGGTAGATTTCCGCGAACCTGACGATGAATCCTGCCTGAAACGCATCCGCGCGCTGGCGGACAAAATGGGCGCGCCGAATCCGCCCATCTTCAGCCACTCCCGCCTCAAGGAGCCGCTGTATCCCATCAGCGAACTCTACGGCATCTTCTCCAGCAACCCCGCCAAGCAGTACGACATGCGCGAAATCATCGCCCGTCTCGTCGACGGCAGCGAATTCGAAGAATACCGCGCCGAATATGGCGAAACGCTGCTCTGCGGTTACGCCCGCATCGGCGGCTGGGCCGTCGGCATCGTCGCCAACCAGAAAAAGCACATCACCACCAACGCGCCGCACTCCGACCAGAAACGCATTGAATTCGGCGGCGTGATTTACACCGAATCTGCTGAGAAGTCCGCACGCTTCATCATGGATTGCAACCAGAACCGCATCCCGCTGATTTTTCTCCACGACGTCAACGGTTTCATGGTTGGTAAAGACGCCGAATGGAGCGGCATCATCCGCGCCGGCGCAAAGATGGTCAACGCGGTAGCCAACAGCGTAGTCCCCAAAATCACCGTCATCCTCGGCGGCAGCTTCGGCGCCGGAAATTACGCCATGTGCGGCAAAGCCTACGACCCGCGCTTCATGTTCGCCTGGCCCACCGCAAAATTCGCGGTAATGAGCGGCGACGCCGCAGCCAACACGCTAGCCGAAATCAAGCTCAAACAACTCGAACGCGAAGGCAAAAAAGTCGACGAAAAAGCAAAAAAAGAACTCCTCGACTCCGTCAAATCCACCTACGACCACCAGACCGACCCACGTTACGCCGCCGCCCGCCTCTGGCTCGACGCCATCATCGACCCGGCCCACACCCGCGACGCCCTCATCTGGGCCCTAAACGCCGCCTCCCTCAACACACACATCCCCGAATTCAAAACCGGCGTCCTGCAGACCTAACTCCTGTAGCTCAGGCCTTCAGGCCTGAGGGTTTTCACAAATGACGGCACAATATCCTCGGTAGCAAAAGACTGCTCCGGCAATGAAAATTCTCACCCCTCGAAGGGGTCAGCTACAATTCTTCAACCCCGGGTGCCGCACCCTGCGGCTTTCACGGTGGGGGTTTTCGCTTTCCATTCATCTCTGCTCTCCCTGCGTCTCTGCGTTCAATTCCCTACAATCCCCAGACAAAAAGAGACCATTTTGCTCGGCTCTCAACTCTCCGTTACCTCTGCTCTCCTCTGCTACCTCTGTGGTGAACTCTTGCCTTTCGGTTGTAAACTATCCTTGGAATGACTTCCTTCTCAAGATTCCTATTCATTTCCATGTGCACCGCCTTCGGACTGTGCTGCCTGGGAATACTCGGCGGGCTCATCCACGGCTTCTACGCCACCATCTATCAACACCGTACGCTGGAAGACATCCTCGGCCACTCTATTCCTTATTACCGATACCTCGGCGGCCTGGGCGTTGCCGGCTTTCTGCTGTTCTTCGCGTTTCTGGCTTCGGCCGTCTCTCACAAAAAACAGGACAAACCCCAATAAATGTCTAACGACACCGTGAAATTAGTCGAATGCCCCCGCGACGCCTGGCAAGGCCTCCCGGAAATCATCCCCACCGAAACTAAAGTGAACTACTTGCGCGAACTCGTCGCCGCAGGCTTTAAGCACATCGACGCCGTCAGCTTCGTCTCACCCAAACACGTAAAACAAATGTCCGACAGCGAAGAAGTAATGTCCCGCCTGCTCGATTCCCTTCCCGACGGCGCCACGCTTCCCGAAATCATCGGCATCGTCGTCAACGAAAAAGGCCTCGAGCGCGCCCTCGCCACACCCGGCGTCTCCACCATTGGCTACCCCTATTCCATCTCAGCCTACTTCCGCCGCGCCAACGCCAACATGACCCGCGCCGAATCCCGCGCCCTGGTCGAAACGCTAAAGCGCGAAACCAAGAAGGCCAACAAAGATCTCGTCATCTACATCTCCATGGCCTTCGGCAATCCCTACGAAGAACCCTGGGGCCCCGAAATCGTCCAAGACACCCTCGACTGGCTGAAAGACATCCGCATCACGACAGTCTCGCTGGCCGACACCGTCGGAACCGCAACTCCCGATCTAATCCATAGCGTCTACGCCCAAGTAAAAGACCACGTCGCGGGTATGGAGCTCGGCGTCCACCTCCACTCCCGCCCCGACTCCGCCGAAGAGAAAATCAACGCCGCCTACGCCGCAGGATGCCGCCGCTTCGACTCCGCCCTAACCGGCCTCGGCGGCTGCCCCTTCGCCGGCGACTCCCTCGTCGGCAACATCCCCACCGAATCCGTCCTAGCCGCCCTCACAAAGCTAGGCGCCACGCACGATTTCAGCTCCTCCAAAATCGCCAAATCGCTAGCCCTGACCAACGAAATCCGCGCAAAATTCACGCACGCCGAGTAGCGGCCACTTTCAAGTGGCCACGTGGCACAGCGATTCCTCGCTGTGCTCTTCTCCATGTACTCTGTGCTCTATCTCTGTGCCCTCTGTGTTATGCCTTTCTCTTCTCCGTTTGCATTTTTCCAAAAATTGGCAAACGATATACCCTTCGTGAGGGGCTCGCTCAATGCCTTATGAAACTCTGCTGCTCGAATCCACCGAACACATAGCCACCATCACGCTCAACCGCCCCGACAAGCGCAATTCCATCAATACGCAAATGATCGCCGACCTGCAGACGGCCCTCGACGCCGTTGAGAAAACACCCGCGCGAGTCGTCATCCTCACCGGCGCCGGAAAATCATTCTGCGCGGGCATGGACCTCTCCCTCCTCCAAGCCATCGCCAACCAATCCCCATCCGAAAATCAGGAAGATTCCCGCCGCATGGCCAAAATGTTTCGCCGCATCTGGAGCTACTCGAAACCTCTGATCGCCGCCGTGAACGGCCACGCCCTAGCCGGAGGCTGCGGCATCGCCACCCTCTGCGATTTCACTATCGCGGTGCCCGAAGCAAAATTCGGCTACACCGAGGTGAAAATCGGCTTCCTCCCCGCCATCGTTTCCGTTTTCTTGACGCGGCAAATCGGCGATAAACGCGCCCGCGATCTGCTGCTCACAGGGCGTCTGGTAGAGGCTCCCGAAGCCAAAGAACTCGGCCTCGTCAACGAAATCGTTCCCGCCGAAAACCTAATGGCCCGCGTCAACGAACTCGCCGAAGTTATAATCGCCGCAAGCCCCAGCAGCGTGACCCGCGCCAAGCGACTGCTCGTTTCCGCGGCCGCCCCCAGCCTCGACGCCGACCTCGAACGCGCCGTCCTTGAGAACGCCCGCATGCGTTGCACTCCCGACTTCAAAGAAGGCATCGCCAGTTTCCTCGAAAAGCGCAAACCCATCTGGCAGGACGGCACCGAAAAGCAGTAAGCCCGAAGCCTACAGCCGACAGCTAACAATCGGGTCGCAGGAGGTTGTTCAGTCGCCACTCTGGATCGTTTCGCGCAATCCGTGAAACATCCGCAGCAATTCCGAAGTTTCTCCCAAATAGCGGCCCGCCAGGTCCTTGGGGATATACCCCAAGTCTCGGCCTACCAAGAGGAGGTATTGTGTTTCTGATAGTGACCCCTCGGCAATATTCAGAAAGTGTGCATACTCTTTCGGAGCAACGCTCTTTGAGCCTTCAGCAATATTCGTTGGCACCGAAAGCACCGCACGGCGAAGTTGCGAGGTAAGCCCGAAACGTTCTGCAGTTGGAAACGACTGCGAGGCGCGATAGACAGCCAAAACCAGCTTGTGACTGCGCTGCCAGACATTGAGTCGACTATAGTGAAGTATAGTATCCACTCGCGTACGATACTGTACTATAACTCTGGGCAACGCGCTCGGTGAATTTAACTGTCAGCTGTAGGCTGTCAGCTGTAGGCGCACTTCCCTTCGCCGTTTCGACTCTCGGCCTCTCTTCCGGCATACTATTCCCTGCTCTCATGCTGACTCATCATGATGCCACCCTACGTGTGCGCTACGCCGAAACCGACCAAATGGGCGTTGTGTACCACTCGAACTACCTGATCTGGTTTGAGGTTGGCCGCGTCGAACTCATGCGCGCCCTCGGCTTCGATTACAAGCTCATGGAAACCGAGGACGACACCTTCATCGTCGTCGCCGACGCCCATTGCCGGTATCATCATCCCGCTCGCTACGACGAACTCCTCACCGTCCGCACGCGCATCCTCGAAGCCAAAAGCCGCACCCTGAAATTCGGCTACGAACTCCTCCGCCGGACCGACAACAAACTGCTCGCCACCGGCCACACCATTCACGTTGCCTGCAACCGCGCCGGGCAGGTGAAACACTTCCCCGACAAGTACAAGCAAGCGTTCCTCAAACTCGCCGTGTCAAACGCCTCGCGGAGTCACGCATGAGCACCGTCCTCACCGGCAATGACCTGACGTTCGACCAACTTTACGCGGTGGCGTTGCGTAACGAAGCGGTCTCGCTCGCACCCGCCGCGGTAACTCGCATGAAAGCCTCCCGCGCGGTCGTCGATCGACTCGTCGCCGCCAACGAAACCGCCTACGGCATCAACACCGGCTTCGGCAAACTAGCCTCGGTCCGCATCTCCGCCGAGCAGGTCCGCCAGCTCCAGATCAATCTCGTCCGCTCCCACGCCTGTGGCATTGGCACACCCCTCTCCATCCCGGAAACGCGAGCGATGATGCTTCTCCGCGCCAACGCCCTAGCCAAAGGTTTAAGCGGCATTCGCCCACTAGTAGTGGAAACGCTCTGCGCGATGCTCAATGCCGGTGTGCATCCCGTGATTCCTTCGCAAGGATCGGTGGGAGCCTCGGGCGATCTTGCCCCGCTCGCCCACCTCGCCCAAGTGGTCATCGGCGAAGGCGAAGCGTTTCTCAAGCACGAAAAGCTGTCTGGCGGAGCAGCTCTTCAACGCGCCGGCATCGTCCCCGTGGGGCTGGAAGCAAAAGAAGGATTGTCGTTGCTGAACGGCACGCAAGGCATGCTTGCCCTGCTGAGCCTAGCTCTACTCGAAGCCGATACGCTCGCCGACACCGCCGACGTCGCCGCCTCTCTCTCCCTCGACGCCTTGCGCGGCAGCCCCGGCGCGTTCGACGCGCGGATTATGCATGCCCGTGCCTACGCCGGAGCTGGGAAAACCGCCCGTAACCTCGCACACCTCAACGAAGGCAGCCAGATCCGCGAATCGCACCGCGCTCCCGACAAAGACACCCGCGTTCAGGACGCCTACAGCCTTCGCTGCACGCCGCAAGTCCACGGCGCAGTTCGTGATTCCCTACTGCAAGCCCGAGAAATGGCCCTCGTTGAATTAAACAGCGCCACAGACAATCCCCTAGTGTTTTGTAGTGGCCGGTCTTTAGACCGGCCAGCAAACGAACCATTCGACGGCCAAGGCGATATCGTCAGCGGCGGCAATTTCCACGGCCAACCGCTGGCCATGGCCGCCGATCAAGTCGCGATCGCCATCGCCACGCTCGGTGGCATCGCCGAGCGCCGCGTCGAACAAATGACCAACCCGCTCACCAGCATGCTTCCCGCATTCTTGACGCCCGACCCAGGTCTCAATTCCGGCTTCATGATCGCGCAGGTCACCGCCGCTGCGCTCACCAGCGAAAACCGTGCGCTCGCCACGCCGCATTCTGTCGATTCGATTTCCACTTCAGGTAATCAGGAAGACTACGTCAGCATGGGCATGAGCGGCGCCCGCCGCCTGGAACGCATGCTCCACAATCTCCGCTACATTCTAGCCATCGAACTTCTCTGCGCCTGCCAGGGCATCGACCTCCTCGCACCGCTCCAAACCGGCACGCTCGCCAAAAAGGCTTACAACGCCGTCCGTGCCGTCTCTCCCAAAGTCATTGCTGACCGTCCGCTCACCCCCGACATCAATGCCGTCGCGACCCTGGTAAACCAAGGCGCCATCGCCAACATCCTCCACTAGGCGGCGTCTCCGTGCCCCCTGCGCTCCGACCTCAGTGTCCTCTGTGGTAAGTCTTGCTCTTCAATTTATGCCAGCGCTTCCAGAAAATATGTAAACATGCGCCAACCGGCAATGTAGCTGAACGGCGCCAACTCCAACGAATAGTGCCCCACCGGAAGCTCCAGCGTGCGCGGCTCGGCCCCGCTCTTCCGTAAGGCTCCCAGCATCTCGTTCGTCAACTCCGGCAAAAACGTTGGATCGTATTTGCCGTAGACCATGAACGTATTCCGGTTCGCCCCCATGCCCCGCTCTACATACGGCATCGGACTCACTGGCGCCCAGAACTCCCGCAACTCATCCACCGTCACTTCATGGCGCAACGCTTCCCAGACGTGATTGGTGGTCATCCCCTTGCTCACCACGTCGGCAAAGTAAGTAGACACATGAAAGAATCCGCCGGCACGCACCCGTTTGTCATGCACCAGCGTGATATAGCCGACGGAGGACCCAATGCTCGTCCCCAGAATCCCCAGTCGCGTGTAACCCCGCTGCTCCAGCCAATCGAGGCATGCGCGCGCGTCTTTCACCGCCTGACGATTCGCCGCCAGCGTCAATCCAATGTTTGGCCCAACCAATTGATCCGCCCGCTCGTGTCCCTTCGCCATCCGCCGGTCGTGGTACGGCAAGCTCATCTTCATCGCCGAAATCCCTATCCGCTGCAGCCAGTGGCATAGCGCCACCTGCCCGTGCCACTTCGCATTCCAGTTCGGCAGCACCAGCACCGCCGGCCCCTGTTTCCGTGCAGGGAAAAATTGCCCATGCACTGTGTTGTTTTCCGGCCACGGCGATTCCACCGGGCTCGTAAACGTCAGCACCTCCTCCGCGTCCAGCCGGTAATCCCGCACCTCTTCCGGCGCATACCACCGGTCGCTCTTCTCAATCGCCTCGCGCGCATATTCCCTCACAAATTCACGCGGATTCGCGCACTCCGAATCGCCGCCGATATGCTCCAGTCCCCACTCAAACGGACGCACCAT